>NZ_JAAGMG010000852.1 GCF_010548525.1 Streptomyces sp. SID14478 | reverse complement strand
CCCCCGCCGGGGTGGAGCAGGCCGTGATCGGCGACGACCTGTGCGATCTGCTCGTCCCGGCCGGGCATCCGCTGGCCGGGCGGGCGGCGGTGCGGCGGGAGGAGCTCGGCGGTGAGCGCTGGGTGTCGCAGCCGCCGGGGCGGGTGTGCCACGACTGGCTCGTGCGCACGATGCGCTCCGCGGGGTTCGAGCCGCTCATCGTGCATCGGGCGGAGGAGAACCCGACCCTGACGGCCCTGGTCGCGGCCGGTCTCGGGATCGCGCTGATCCCGCGGCTCGGCAGGGGCCCGCTGCCGCAGGGGGTCGTCGCGGTGGGGCTCGACCCGATGCCGCGGCGGCGGCTGTACGCCCTGTGGCGGACCGGGACGTCGCGCCGTCCTGCGGTGGCGGAGACGGTGCGGGTGCTGCGCGAGCAGGGCCGCGCCTGCCTGGTTGCGGAGTAGCCCCCGGGCGCGGGTCGGTGGGGGCCGGTCGCACCTGCCTGGTTGCCGGAGTAGCCCCGGGTGCGGGTCGGTGGGGGGGGCGGTCGCACCTGCCTGGTTACGGAGTAGCCCCCGGGCGCGGGTCAGCGGGGGCCGGTCGCACCTGCCTGGTTACGGAGTAGCCCCCGAGCGCGGGTCAGCGGGGGCCGGTCGCACCTGCCTGGTTGCCGGAGTAGCCCCCGAGCGCGGGTCGGCGGGGGCCGGTCGCACCTGCCTGGTTGCGGAGCAGCCCCCGGGCGCGGGTCGGCGGGGGCGGGCGGGCGGGCGCTCCGCGGCGGAGCCGCTGATGACACGGCCCCGCACCCCTGAAATGCGGCACAACTCGCACCCGTCACCTCCACACCAACTTCCCGGAATCTTCAAAAGACGGGAACCGGGGCGCGGGCCCGCCCGTCCAAAGGGCACGCTGCCGGTGACTCTCCGCGGTGCGGTGTCGGCCTCGCTGCTGGCTGCGAACGCTGACCACCCTCTCCGCCGCACGCGGTCGGCAGCATGCCGCCACCGGCGCGCCCCCCTCCAACAGCGCCGGTGGCGGCCCCTTCCCGTGCGCACCCGGGCACGCCAACTCCCTTGACTGGAAGAAACTTTCCCCATATTCATGACGCGCGGAAGTTTCCTTCAGCCCCTCCCCTCGGACGGAGCGCACGTGGAACACCTCTCCAGACGTACGTTGCTCGCGGCCGCCACCGCCGGTGTCGCCGCCGCCCTGAGCGCCACCTCCGTGAGCGCCGCACCCGCCCCGGCCGCCGTCCCCGGCGACAAGGCCCTCAAGAAGATCATCTCCGGGATGTCCCTGGAGGAGAAGGTCGGCCAGCTCTTCGTGATGCGGGTCTACGGCCACTCGGCCACCGCCCCCGACCAGGCCGACATCGACGCCAACCTCAAGGAGATCGGCGTCCGCACCGCCGCCGAGATGATCGCCAAGTACAAGCTCGGCGGCATCATCTACTTCGCGTGGGCGCACAACGTGCGCGACCCGCACCAGATCGCCGACCTGAGCAACGGCATCCAGACGGCCGGGCTCCAACAGCCCTCCCGAATACCGTTGTTGATATCGACCGACCAGGAGCACGGCATCGTCGCCCGGGTCGGCAAGCCCGCCACCCTGTTCCCCGGCGCGATGGCCTTCGGCGCGGGCCGTTCGACGAAGGACGCGCAGCAGGCCGGGCAGATGGCCGGCGCCGAGCTGCGCGCGCTCGGCATCAACCAGGACTACGCCCCCGACGCGGACGTCAACGTCAACCCGGCCAACCCCGTCATCGGCGTCCGCTCGTTCGGCGCCGACCCGGCGGCGGTCGCCAAACTGGTGGCGGCCCAGGTCAAGGGGTACCAGTCGGCTCGCATCGCCTCAACTGCCAAGCATTTCCCGGGACATGGCGACACGGCGACCGACAGCCACACCGGGCTCCCGGTGATCACCCACACCCGTGAGCAGTGGGAGCAGTTGGACAAGCCGTCGTTCGAGGCCGCGATAGCCGCCGGCATCGACTCGATCATGACGGCGCACCTCGTCGTCCCGGCCCTGGACCCGGCCGAGGACCCGGCGACGCTGTCCCGCCCGATCCTCACCGGCATCCTGCGCGAGCAGCTCGGCTACGACGGCGTCGTGATCACCGACTCGCTGGGCATGGAGGGCGTCCGCACGAAGTACGGCGACGACCGCGTCCCGGTGCTCGCACTCCAGGCCGGCGTCGACCAGCTGCTCAACCCGCCGTCCCTGGACGTCTCCTGGAACGCCGTGGTCAAGGCCGTGCGGAGCGGCGAGCTGACCGAGGAGCGGCTCGACGTCTCGATCCTGCGCGTGCTGCGGATGAAGGCCAAGCTGGGGCTCTTCAAGGACCCGTTCGTCACCCATCGCGGCGTCGACCGCACGGTGGGCACCCGGGCGCACCTGGCGGCGGCCGACCGGATCGCCGAGCGTACGACGACGCTGCTCGTGAACAAGAGCGTGGGCAAGAAGAAGCTCCTGCCCCTGTCCCGGCGCACGCACAAGAACGTCCTCGTGCTCGGCGCGGACCCGGCATCGCCCTCGCTCAGCGACGGCCCGCCGACCACCGTGCTCGGCGCCGCCCTGGCCGAACTGGGTTTCTCCCCCACGGTGCTGGCCACCGGCACCGCCCCGACCCAGGCCGTCATCGCCCAGGCGGTCGCGGCGGCCGAGGGCAAGGACGCGGTACTCATCGGGACGTACAACGTCACGGCGGGCTCCACCCAGCAGGCCCTGGTGAACGCCGTCGCGGCGACCGGCGTCCCGGTGGTCACACTGTCGCTGCGCAATCCCTACGACGTGGCCCAGCTGGGCGCCGCCGACGCGCACGTGGCCGCGTACTCCTGGATCGACGTCGAACTGCGGGCGGCGGTAAGCGTGCTCACGGGGCGGGCCGAGCCGCGCGGGAAACTGCCCGTGCCGGTGCAGCGGGCCGACGACCCGACCCAGGTCCTCTATCCGATCGGCTACGGCCTGCGGTACTGATCCACGGTACTGAAACGGTCGTACGGGGCGTACGCCGCACTACCGGCGCACCACCCCCAACTGACGCAAAGCCCCCTGCACGTCTGGCGTGTGCCCGCCTCCACGGGCCACGCTGGGTGGGTATATCGGGGGGATCACCATGTTCGCGCGGACGGTTGGGGTGGTGTGCGCGGCGCCGCTGCTGGCGCTCGCACTGGTCGGTTGTCAGAGCTCGTCGGGGTCCGGGGAGTCGTCGAAGGACACGACGTCGGCGAACCCGTCGCGCTCCCCGTCCGGCTACGGGGCGGTCTTCCTCGCGGTGGGCGAGTGCAGCTCACGGGGGCGGACGTCGTTCGTCGAGGTGCCGTGCCGCAGCGAGAGCGCGGTGGCGCGGGTGCTCGCCCGCTTCGAGGGCGGCACGGCGGACGGTCCGGCCTGCCCGGCCCGCAGCGACTTCGTGCTACACATCAGCGAGAACCGCCCGGTGGCGGGCCGCACCGCGGACAGGTCCGCCGGGAGCGCCACCCAGGGCTATGCCTGCATGCGCAATCTGGAGGAGCCGCACCCCGGCGACCCGGGCGGCGGGGGCGGCCCGCGCACGGTCGTCGGCGACTGCGTGTACTCCGCGGGCGAGGGCCGGGTCAGGGAGACCGCGTGCGACGGCTCGGGCGAGCGGGGGCCGCAGTACC
>NZ_JAAGMG010000796.1 GCF_010548525.1 Streptomyces sp. SID14478 | reverse complement strand
GGCGGCCGGGCGCCAGCGAGCCGACGTGCGCGCCGAGGCCGACGGCGCGGGCGCTGTCGAGGGTGGCGTGCCGCAGCGCCTGCCGGGCGGTGAGCCAGCGCGGGTCCCGCTCGGTCTGCTTCTGCACGAGGGCGGTGAGGGTCATCGCCTCCCACACGTCGAGGGTGTTGTTGGAGGCGGCGCCGTCGGTGGCGAGGCCGACGTGCACGCCGGCGTCGACGAGTGCGCGTACGGGCGTCGTGTCCCAGCCGAACTTCAGGTAGCCGCGGGGGGCGCTCGCCACTCCCACGCGCCCGGTGGCCGCCGACAGCGCGGGCAGGTCGCGGTCCAGGATGCCGGTGCCGTGGGCGATGAGCACGTCGACGTCGAGCAGACCGGCGTCCTGGAGTACGCCGATGGGGGTGCGGCCGTGGCGGTCGAGGCTGATGTCGGTCTGGGCGCGGTTCTCGGCGGCGTGCAGATGGACCAACAGGCCGTTCTCTCGAGCGAGTTCGGCCGTGATAGCGAGGTCGTCATCCGTGACGGTGTACGGCGCGTGGGGCGCGAGGGAAGTGGTGATGCGGCCGCCCGCGCTCTTGTCGCGCCGCAGCGCGAAGTCGAGGGACCGCTCCCGTCCCTCGGGCCCCTGGGAGGAGAAGAAGGCCTCGCCGAGATTGGCGCGCAGCCCGGTCTCGGCGACGGCGTCGGCGACGGTGTCCATGGCGAAGTAGTGGTCGGCGAAGCAGGTCACGCCCCCGCGGATCATCTCGGCGCAGGCGAGCCGGGCGCCGAGCGCGACGACGCGCGGGGTGAGGTTCGACTCGATCGGCCAGATCCAGTCGTTGAACCACTCCTGCTCCGGCAGGTCCTCGACGAGTCCGCGCAGGGCCACCATCGGGCTGTGCGTATGGCAGTTGACGAGGCCGGGCAGCGCGACGAGCCCCCGGGCGTCGATCCGTTCACGGCATTCCAGGTCCGCCACGGCGGCGCTGTCGACGACGTCGACGAGGACTCCGTCGCGTACGACGAGGGCGGTGTCGGGCCTGAAGTGGATCCCGTCGGCGGCGCGTTGCGGGTCGCTCTCGTCGGGATCGGCGTGAAGGAGGGCGGTGCAGTGGGTGACGATCAGGTCGGCGGGGGTGGCAGCGTCCATAGGGGGCACGGTAGCGAGGGCGGGCGTCCCGTCAGGGAGCACGGGGCCGTACCGTTGCGCGGCTTCGCCGTGTGGGCGGTACTCCGTCGCGCGCTGCAGCGCCGGGCCACCGCGAGCCGATCGACCGCGTGACGGACGACTGAACTGCCGCGTCGCCCCGTTCGCTGAGAAGGCACTGTTGTCCGCTGAGCCGCACGCCCTCACAATGCTCATGCCAAACACAGTGCACTCAGCACGGGAGAGGACCCCCCACATGAAGAAATCTCTCGTCGGCGCGCTCTTCAGCGTTCTCCTCCTAGGAGCGACAGCCGCACCCGCCACGGCATTTGACGGGGCACCTGAAAAAGCACCGGCACCCAGAGCCCAGGCCGTGGACTTCGCCGGAACGGTCGCGCTCAGCAACTGTTCCGGTTCCGTCATCCGCGTACCGGACTCCGAGCCCACCGACCCGGCGCTGGTCATGTCCAACGGCCACTGCCTGGAGTCCGGCTTCCCGGGCCCGGGCGAGGTCGTCGTCGACCAGCCCTCGACCCGTACCTTCACCCTGCTGAACGCGGCGGGCAGCGGGGTCGCGACGCTCCGGGCGAGCAAGGTCGCGTACGGGACGATGACGGACACCGACGTCTCGCTCTACGAACTCACCAGCACCTACCAGCAGATCGAGAGCAGTTACGGCATCAAGGCGCTGGAGCTGTCGGCGGACCACCCGACGCAGGGCACCGCGATCAGCGTGGTCTCCGGCTACTGGAAGAAGACCTACAACTGCGCGATCGACGGCTTCGCGTACAACCTGAAGGAGGGCGAGTGGACCTGGAAGGACTCGGTCCGCTACACCTCCGACTGCCAGACCATCGGCGGCACGTCCGGCTCCCCGGTGCTCGACCAGGCGACGGGAAAGGTCGTCGCGGTCAACAACACCGGTAACGAGGACGGCGAGCGCTGCACGGACAACAACCCGTGCGAGGTCGACGAGAACGGCGGCGTGACGGTGCGCGAAGGCATCAACTACGGGCAGGAGACGTACGGGATCGTGCCGTGCGTCGAGATCGGCAACAAGATCGACCTGTCGGCCCCCGGGTGTGCGCTGCCCAAGCCGTAACTCCCCTTCTCACGCGGCGAGTTCGGCCAGCAGCACGCCGATGCGTTCGGCGTGCTGCTCCGGCACCCGGCCCGTGTCGTCGACCTGCACGGCGCACGCGGTGGTCGCGTCGACCAGCCGTTCCAGCGCGACGGTGACCTGCTGCGACCCCGCCGACCGCCGTGCCAGGGCCGGCAGTTCGGCCGCCGCCAGGTCCGCGGCGGCCCGC
>NZ_JAAGMG010000069.1 GCF_010548525.1 Streptomyces sp. SID14478 | reverse complement strand
CGGACGGCTGACCGCCGTGGTGTGCGGCGACCCGGACCTGGCGGGGCGCATCGCCGACCGGCTGGGCGGCCACCCCACCACGGACGACCCGGCCGGCTCCGCCTCGGCGAAGACCCCGTCGGCGCTGCTGGGCGGGGTGCCGCTGGACGAGCTGCCGCTGGACGTGGCCCGTGCGGCGGTGCTCGTCCAGGACAAGGACCCGGTGCTGTTGTCGGGCACGCTGGCCGAGCTCCTCGACGTACCGTCCTCCGGATCCGTCCACCCGGACGAGGCGCTGGCCGCGGCGCAGTGCTCCGACGTCCTCGACGCCCTCGCCCAGGCGTCCCTGGACGACGACCCGAAGAACGCCCGCATCACCGAGCGCGGCCGGTCCCTGTCCGGGGGCCAGCGCCAGCGCCTCGCCCTGGCCCGCTCGCTGGTCGCCGACCCCGAGGCACTGGTCCTCGACGAGCCGACGTCCGCCGTCGACTCGCACACCGAGGCCCGCATCGCCCAGGGCGTACGCGCCCTGCGGCGCGGCCGCACCACGGTGCTGCTCACCTCCTCCCCCTTGTTGCTCGACCGCGCCGACCGCGTCGTGTTCGTGCACGACGGCGAGGTGGCCGCGGTCGGCGAACACCGGGAGCTGGTGCGCACCGAACCCCGGTACCGCGCCGTGGTCACCCGGGAGACGGACGAGGAGGCCGCCGCCCGCCCCGGGACCGGGACGAGCGGCCGGTCGGGCCAGCGGTCCGGCCCCCGGTCCGACATCGGCATCGAGATCGACATCGAGGAGACGGCATGATCGGCGTAGCGCCACCGGCCTACGATCCGGCGGTCCCCACCACCACGAACACCCTGCCGGTCGGCGCCTCGGCCACGGTCCGCGCCTATGTGCGCGAGCTGTACCGGCGCCACCGGCGCGCCTTCCTGCTGCTGATCGCCGTGAACACGGTCTCCGTGGTCGCCTCGATGGCCGGCCCGTACCTGCTCGGCGGCGTGATCCAGGACGTGGCGGACGGCGCCGAGGGTGCCGGTGCCGCGCTGCGGGACCTCCACCTGGGGCGCATCATCGCCCTGTTCCTGATCGCCCTCGTGATCCAGGCCGTGTTCGTCCGGCAGGTCCGCCTGCGCGGGGCCATGCTCGGCGAGCGGATGCTGGCGGATCTGCGCGAGGACTTCCTGGTGCGGTCCGTGGGGCTGCCGCCGGGCGTCCTGGAGCGGGCCGGCACGGGTGATCTGCTGTCCCGGATCACCACCGACATCGACCGGCTCGCGAACGCCATGCGGGAGGCCGTGCCCCAGCTGTCCATCGGCGTCGTGTGGGCGGGGCTGCTCATCGGCGGACTCGCGGTGACCGCCCCGCCGCTGGCTCCGGCGATCCTCGTCGCGGTGCCGGTCCTGGTGCTCGGCTGCCGCTGGTACTTCAAGCGCGCGCCCTCCGCGTACCGCTCCGAGGCCGCCGGGTACGCGGCCGTCGCGGCGGCGCTCGCGGAGACCGTGGACGCCGGACGCACCATCGAGTCGCACCGGCTGGGCGAACGCCGGGTGGAACTGTCCGACCAGCGCGTCAAGGAGTGGACGGCGTGGGAGCGCTACACGCTCTATCTGCGGTCCGTGTTCTTCCCGGTGATCAACGCCGTGCACGTCCTCGTACTGCTGTCGGTCCTGCTGATCGGCGGGGTCTTCGTCCTGCAGGGCTGGATCGGGGTCGGTCAGCTGACGACGGGCGCGCTGATCGCGCAGATGCTGGTGGACCCGCTGGGCCTGATCCTGCGCTGGTACGACGAGCTGCAGGTGGCCCAGGTGTCGCTGGCCCGCCTCGTCGGCGTACGCGACATCGAGCCCGACGCGGGCGACGCCTCCGTGCGCCCCGACGGCCGTGACGTCCAGGCGGACCAGGTGCACTTCGGCTACCGCGAGGGAGTCGACGTGCTGCGCCAGGTGACCCTCGACGTCGCGCCCGGGACCCGGCTGGCCCTGGTCGGGCCGTCCGGCGCGGGCAAGTCGACGCTCGGCCGCCTGCTCGCGGGGATCTACGCGCCCCGCACCGGCACGGTCACCCTGGGTGGCGCGGAGCTGTCCCGCATGCAGGCGGAGCGGGTGCGGGCGCACGTCGCGCTGGTCAACCAGGAACACCACGTCTTCGTGGGTTCCCTGCGCGACAACCTGCGCCTCGCCCGGACCGGCGCCGAGGACGCCGAGCTGTGGGCGGCCCTCGGCGCGGTCGACGCCGATGGATGGGCGCGCGGACTCGACGACGGCCTGGACACGGAGGTCGGCTCGGGCGGGACGGCGCTCAGCCCGGCGCAGGCGCAACAGATCGCGCTGGCCCGCCTGGTCCTCGCCGATCCGCACACGCTGGTCCTGGACGAGGCGACCTCGCTGCTCGACCCGCGTGCGGCCCGGAACCTGGAACGCTCGCTCGGCCGCGTCCTCGACGGCCGGACCGTCGTGGCCATCGCGCACCGGCTGCACACCGCGCACGACGCGGATGTGATCGCCGTGGTCGAGGACGGCCGGATCCGGGAGCTCGGCAGCCACGACGAACTCGTCGCGGCCGACGGTGCGTACGCGGCGCTGTGGCGGTCCTGGCACGGATAGCGGCGCCGGGACACGGGGTGCGGCCGGGCTCAGATGAAGTTGAGCGCGGCCGCGCACCCCACTCCGCCGAGCAGCATGAACACCGGCATGAGCACCTTCAGCTCGATCCAGCTGCCGGCGCGGAACCGCATCACCTTGGGCGGACCGATCGGGTACCAGCGCTTGCGGCCGATCGGGATGGGCCACAGGATCGGGCAGCCGGAGACGGTGAGGGCGTCCCCGATGTCGTGCACCAGCGCGCCGAGCACGATGGGCAGGCCCAGCCACAGGTACTCCTGGCCCGGCTCGGTGAACAGCCAGTGCGACCCGTTGCCCGGCTTGTCCAGGACTCCGGCGAGGATCCAGGCGCTGGTCGCCGCGAGCAGCCACACCAGGACGTCGCTGCTGGAACCTCGTGCGGCCCGCCACAGCAGGCCTTCGATGGCGAGCACCATGTGCACGAACAGGATCCCGAGGACGGTCCAGCGACCGCCGGTGATCGCCGCCACCGACGTCCCCGCGCCGATCACGACCGCCCACAGCCACGTATGGGTGAGCGTGCGGTGCCCTCCGGAACGGCGCGGGTCGCCCGGCTTGCGGGTGCTCTTGTAGACGGCGTAGGAAAGCTTGTCGACGATCTCGCAGAGCCCTCGGGACAGGGGTCCGAAGGCGCGCGAGATGGTCGCCGACTTGTGGTCGAGGTCCGGTGCGAGTGCCGCTCCCGCGCAGATCAAGGCTCCGGCGAGCAGGACCGGCCAGGGCATCGTGTGTCCGGCGGCCGCCGCGGCCGCGCCCACCCCCAGCCAGGCCGCCGCTCCTGACAGCGAGTGTGCCGGTCCCATCATGGTGTTGTTCCGCCCCATCCCTGTTGTGCCGACGCCCAGTTGCCCCCGTCGGGCCGTGCGCGTCCTGACGCTCCGTCGGCGACTCAGCGTAGCCTTGGTGATCTTCGCACGGGCATCCGATTGCCGGATCAGGTGGGAAGGCAGGCAAGATGGTGACGTGACCCTCATCGATCAGCTCCCGAAGACCGCCGACCCGGACGCCCTCTACGACGCCTTCGAGTCGTGGGCCGTGGAGCGTGGTCTCACCCTCTACCCGCACCAGGAGGAGGCGCTGATCGAGGCGGTCTCGGGGGCGAACGTGATCGTCTCGACGCCCACCGGGTCCGGCAAGAGCATGATCGCGGCGGGTGCCCACTTCGCCGCGCTCGCCCGGGACGAGGTCACCTTCTACACGGCCCCCATCAAGGCGCTGGTCTCCGAGAAGTTCTTCGAGCTGTGCAAGCTCTTCGGTACGGAGAACGTCGGCATGCTGACCGGCGACGCGTCGGTGAACGCGGACGCGCCCGTCATCTGCTGCACCGCCGAGGTCCTCGCGTCCATCGCGCTGCGCGACGGCGCGCAGGCCGACGTCGGCCAGGTCGTCATGGACGAGTTCCACTTCTACGCCGAGGCGGACCGCGGATGGGCGTGGCAGATCCCGTTGCTCGAGCTGCCGCAAGCGCAGTTCATCCTGATGTCGGCGACGCTCGGCGACGTCGCCATGTTCGAGAAGGACCTCACGCGCCGCACGGGCCGCCCCACCTCGGTGGTGCGCTCGGCGACCCGTCCGGTCCCGCTCTCGTACGAGTACCGGCTCACGCCGATCACCGAGACGCTCACCGAGCTCTTGGACACCAAGCAGGCCCCCGTCTACATCGTGCACTTCACGCAGGCGCAGGCCGTCGAGCGTGCGCAGTCGCTGATGAGCATCAACATGTGCACGCGCGAGGAGAAGGACCAGATCGCCGAGCTGATCGGCAACTTCCGCTTCACCACCAAGTTCGGCCGCAACCTGTCCCGTTACGTGCGACACGGCATCGGGGTCCACCACGCCGGCATGCTGCCGAAGTACCGCCGCCTCGTCGAAAAGCTCGCCCAGGCGGGTCTGTTGAAGGTCATCTGCGGCACCGACACCCTGGGCGTGGGCGTCAACGTCCCGATCCGTACGGTGCTGTTCACCGCGCTCACGAAGTACGACGGCACGCGTGTCCGTACGCTGCGGGCCCGTGAGTTCCACCAGATCGCCGGCCGCGCCGGGCGGGCGGGCTTCGACACGGCCGGCTTCGTCGTCGCGCAGGCGCCCGAGCACGTCATCGAGAACGAGAAGTCGCTCGCGAAGGCCGGCGACGACCCGAAGAAGCGCCGCAAGGTGGTCCGCAAGAAGGCTCCGGAGGGCTTCGTCGCGTGGTCGGAGACCACCTTCGAGAAGTTGATCACCTCCGATCCGGAGCCGCTGACCTCCCGCTTCCGTGTCACGCACACCATGCTGCTGTCGGTGATCGCCCGCCCGGGCAACGCCTTCGAGGCGATGCGCACGCTGCTCGAGGACAACCACGAGCCGCGCAAGGCGCAGCTGCGGCACATCCGGCGGGCCATCGCGATCTACCGCTCGCTGCTGGACGGCGGCATCGTCGAGAAGCTGGACGAGCCGGACCCGACGGGACGCATCGTGCGTCTGACCGTGGATCTGCAGCAGGACTTCGCGCTGAACCAGCCGCTGTCCACCTTCGCCCTCGCCGCGTTCGACCTGCTCGACAAGGAGTCGCCGTCGTACGCGCTCGACATGGTCTCGGTCGTCGAGTCGACGCTCGACGACCCACGGCAGATCCTGCACGCGCAGCAGAACAAGGCACGGGGCGAGGCCGTCGCGCTGATGAAGGCGGACGGTGTCGAGTACGAGGACCGCATGGAGCGCCTCCAGGACATCTCTTACCCCAAGCCCATGGAGGAGCTGCTCTTCCACGCGTACAACACGTACCGCCAGAGCCACCCCTGGGTCGGCGACCACCCGCTGTCGCCGAAGTCCGTGATCCGTGACATGTACGAACGGGCGCTGACCTTCACCGAGTTCACCTCCTTCTACGAACTCGCGCGCACCGAGGGCATCGTGCTGCGCTACCTGGCGAGCGCGTACAAGACGCTCGAGCACACCGTGCCCGACGACCTCAAGTCCGAGGACCTGGAGGACCTGATCGCCTGGCTCGGCGAGATGGTGCGGCAGGTCGACTCCAGCCTCCTGGACGAGTGGGAGCAGCTCGCCAACCCCGAGGTGATGACCGCCGAGGAGGCCCAGGAGAAGGCCGACCAGGTCAAGCCGGTGACGGCGAACGCGCGCGCCTTCCGCGTGCTCGTCCGCAACGCCCTGTTCCGTCGCGTCGAGCTCGCCGCGCTCGACAACGTGGACGAGCTCGGCGAGATGGACGGCGAGTCGGGCTGGGACGCGGACGCCTGGGGTGAGGCCATGGACAAGTACTGGGACGAGTACGAGGACCTCGGTACCGGCCCCGACGCCCGCGGGCCCAAGCTGCTCATGATCGAGGAAGATCCGGAGCACGGTCTGTGGAAGGTCCGCCAGACCTTCGCCGACCCGAACGGCGACCACGACTGGGGCATCAGTGCCGAGGTCGACCTCGCGGCCTCCGACGCCGAAGGCCGTGCCATCGTCCGGGTCACGGACGTCGGCCAGTTGTAGATCCCGGACCCGGCGGACGGTAGTGTCCGCCGGCGTCCACGCGCCGGAACGGTCCGGCCGCGCACACGAGAGAGAACCACGCATGACGAATCCTGCGGAGCGGCTCGTCGACCTGCTCGACCTGGAGCAGATCGAGGTCAACATCTTCCGCGGACGCAGCCCGCAGGAGTCCCTGCAGCGTGTCTTCGGCGGGCAGGTCGCGGGACAGGCCCTGGTCGCGGCGGGCCGCACCACGGACGGCGACCGGCCCGTGCACTCGCTGCACGCGTACTTCCTGCGCCCGGGCCGCCCGGGCGTACCCATCGTGTACCAGGTCGAGCGGGTCCGTGACGGCCGCTCGTTCACCACGCGCCGGGTCACCGGCGTGCAAGAAGGTCGCACGATCTTCAATCTCACCGCCTCCTTTCACAAGCCCGAGGAAGGGGCCTTCGAGCACCAGTTGCCGCCGGCCCGTGAGGTGCCCGATCCCGGGTCGCTGCCGACCATCGCCGAGGAGATCAAGGGGCATCTCGGCGCCCTGCCCGAGGCGTTGGAACGCATGGCGCGCCGCCAGCCCTTCGACATCAGGTACGTCGACGGACTGCGCTGGACGCCCGAGGAGGTCGCGGCCGCCGAGCCGCGCAGCGCCGTGTGGATGCGCGCCGTGGGCCCCCTGGGCGACGATCCGCTGGTGCACACCTGCGCACTCACGTACGCGAGCGACATGACGCTGCTCGACGCGGTACGGCTGCCGGTCGAACCCCTGTGGGGTCCGCGCGGGTTCGACATGGCCTCGCTCGACCACGCCATGTGGTTCCACCGTCCTTTCCGTGCCGATGAGTGGTTCCTCTACGACCAGGAGTCACCGATCGCGACGGGTGGCCGCGGGCTGGCCCGCGGGCGCATCTACGACGTCGAGGGGCGTCTGCTGGTGTCGGTGGTGCAGGAGGGGCTGTTCCGCAAGCTGGAGCGGTGACAGCGGCTGCGGGCCCCGCGTAGAACGGCGCGGGCGGTGTCGCCTCAGCCTCGTCTGCCGAGCAGGCGCCCCCACAGCCCTGGCGCGGGCCCGGGTGTCGGGGACACGGGGTCGGGCGTGCCCGGCAGCGACGGTTCGCCCGTCGGGGCTGGTTCGACTGCGGCGGTCTGCGTCGTGGGCCGGGGTGCGGGGCACAGCGCCCGCGCCTCGGCCAGGCTCAGCAGCAGGTTCGCCCGGAGCCAGCTGATCTCGTCGGGGTCGTCGGCGATCAGGATGTGCTCGACAATCCGCGCCGTCGGCGACTCGGGCGCCCCGTACCACGTCTCCTCGGGGCGGATGCGATGCAAGTGGGCCCGCTCGTAAGGGTTGTCGACGAGTTCGGCGACCTGGGTCGGGTCCAGCAGGGTCGCCATCGCGGCAGCCCGCTCCCAAGGATCACTGCACTGTCCGAGCAGATACCCGGCGTGACGTGCGCGCCACCTGCGTGGCCGCTGATCCTCTCCCGCCGACAGCCGGGCCCGCATCTTGTCGGGTGCACGGCCGGTCAGCAGGGGCGCGTTGAGTTCGGAGCCCGCGAACTCCTTGATCTCCTCGGCCAGATAGAGCCAGACCACGGTGCGGTAGCGGTTCAAATAAAATTTGGCCGGGATGAGCAGGCCGGCGCGGGCGAGGCGGGTGAACCGGGACGGCGGGATGCCCATGAGGTCCGCGCCCTCGCTGGTGCCCACCACCCTCACCTGCTTGCGCAGGGTCTCCGGGAAGCCCTCCACCTCCTGGATCCGCTCGATCTCCTCGCGGGGGACGCGGCGGCGTCCCCCGTCCGGGGCCGCGACGGTGCGGATGCGGCCGAGCCGGACGGCGAGATCGAACTCGCCCCGCTTGAGCCCCAGTTCGCGGGCCGCGCTGCCCTGGGGCCTGGTCATGATGTCGCCTTGCACGATGGTTCTCCCCCGTCGGTCGATGACGCGCGATCACTCTCCGTGACCGCTCGGGAAAACCGTAGCCCGGATCGGCGATCTCCGTCCTGGCCTGTGGATAACTTCGCCGCGGCTCGCTTCGCCGCAGGTCAGAGGTCCATGAGGGGCGTCCGCTCGGGCTGGCGCGCATCGACCGCCAGATGCTCGCCGACCCGGTTGACGAGCAGGGTCATCTCGTACGCGACCTGGCCGATGTCCGCCTCTGCGGCGCTCAGCACGCACAGGCAGCTGCCGTCGCCTGCGGCGGTGACGAAGAGCACCGCGTCGTCGAACTCGATCATCGTCTGGCGCACGTTCCCCGCGCCGAAGTGCCGGCCCGATCCCTTGGCGAGGCTGTGCAGGCCGGAGGAGACCGCGGCGAGATGCTCGGCGTCCTCGCGCCGCAGGTCGGCACTGGCTCCGGTCACCAGGCCGTCGTTGGACAGGACCAAGGCGTGCCGCACGTGTTCGACGCGCTGTGTCAGGTCGTCCAGCAGCCAACCGAGTCCCGCGTTCTGCCCCATGTTTCCCGTCTCCCCGCTTCCTCTGGCTCCCCGTGCCCCGGAGGGGACCGCTCCCCTGCCCGAGGGATCTGTTTCGCCAGCCTTCCCCACGGTCGGCGTCCGGGCAAGCAGGATGGCGTCATGGCACACAAGATGACCGATGAGGAATGGCGGGCCTTCGTCTCCGAGGGCACCCGCACGGCCAAACTGTCCACGGTGCGCGCCGACGGCAGCCCGCACGTCGCACCCGTCTGGTTCGTCCTGGACGGTGACGACATCGTGTTCAACACCGGAAGGGACACCGTGAAGGGCCGCAACCTGGCCCGTGACGGCCGCGTGGCCCTGTGCGTCGACGACGAGCGGCCGCCGTTCTCGTTCGTGACGATCCAGGGCCGGGCCGAACTCGGCGAGGATCCGGCCGCGTTGCTGGATTCCGCCACGCGGATCGGCGGCCGCTACATGGGACAGGAGCGCGCCGAGGAGTTCGGCCGTCGCAATGCCGTCCCGGGTGAGCTCGTCGTGCGCGTACGGGTCGAGAAGGTCGTGGCCATGGGAGGCCTCGCCGGCTGACCCGGCCGCGGTTCAGCCCACGGAGTCGAGCAGCCGGGCGGTGTGCATCCGCCCGGCGTACTCGACCAACCTGATCAGCACCTCCTTCCCGGAGTCCCGGTCGCGTGCGTCGCACAGCACGACCGGCGTGCCGCGGTCGAGGTCGAGGGCCCGGGCCACCTCGTGCGCCCCGAAGGACCTGGCGGTCGCGAAGCAGTTGACCGCCACGACGAACGGGATCCGCCGGTGCTCGAAGTAGTCCACGGCGGGGAAGCAGTCCTCGAGCCGCCGGGTGTCCGCCAGGACGACGGCGCCCAGCGCGCCCTGCGACAGTTCGTCCCACAGGAACCAGAAGCGGTCCTGGCCCGGCGTGCCGAACAGGTAGAGCGAGAGGCCGGACCGGATGGTGATGCGGCCGAAGTCCATGGCGACGGTCGTGGTGGTCTTGCGTTCCACGGCCGCGGTGTCGTCCACCGATTGGCCCACTTCGCTGAGTTGTTCCTCGGTGCGCAGAGGTCGGATCTCACTGACCGCGCCGACCAGGGTGGTCTTGCCCACCCCGAATCCGCCCGCGACCAGAATCTTCAGGGCCAGGGCGGCGGGTGCGCCGTCCGCCGTGGCGTCAGAGTGCTCGGAGCCCATCGATGACTTCTCTCAGGATCTTCTCGTCCGGTAGTTGGGCGGGCGGCACCGGCCTGCTGACCTTGACGCAGGCCACGTCCAGCAGGTCGCCGAGGAGCACCCGGACCACCCCGAGGGGCAGGTCGGTGCCGGCGGCGAGTTCGGCGACCGTCTGCGTCTCGGTACGGCACAGCTCGATGATCGCGCGGTGCTCGGGCCCGAGGGCGGTGTCGTCGTGGGTCCCGGGCGCCGCCGTGTCGAGCGACACCAGGGCGATCAGGTCGAAGTGCACGGCCTGAGGGCCGGCTGTGGTGCGTCCTCCGGTCATCGCGTAGGGGCGGACCAGGGGGCCGGCCTCGTTGTCGAACCACTGGCTGCCCTGGTCCTGGGAGCTGCCCCGGTTCTCCTGCCCTTTGTGGGCGTGGCCGTGGTGTTCTCCTACGTCCAGGTACGTCTCGTCGTGCATGTCGTCGTCCAAGGCACGCCGTTTCCGTCAGCCCGCGGTGGGCGGGTGGCCGGCGAACCTGGGTGCTGTGTAGAGGTGTTCACCGACCCTCTTGACGAGGCGGGCCATCTCGTAGGCGACGAGTCCGATGTCGGCGGTGACGGTGCTCAGGACCGCCAGACAGGAACCGTCGCCCGCCGCGGCCACGAACAGGAAGCCGTCGTCCATCTCGACCATCGTCTGGCGCACTCCCCCGGTGCCGAAGTGCCGCCCCGTCCCCTTGGCGAGGCTGTTGAACCCGGAGGCGACGGCGGCCAGGTGTTCGGCGTCCTCCCGGCCGAGACCGTGGGACGCGCCGACGGCCAAGCCGTCGTTGGACAGGACGACGGCGTGCCGCAGTTCGGGGACGCGGAGCACCAAGTCGTCAAGGAGCCAGTCGAGTTCGCCGGAGCCGTGGGCGGTACCCGTGGTCGTGCCGGGTTCCTTGATCATGAGAGGTCTCCTTCACTGCTGTCGCTGCCGGGCGGGCGTCCGCCGCCTCTGGCCCAGCCGTCCTGGAAGGACGTCATGCGGGCTCGTACCTGTTCGGGGGTGCGTTCGCCCGCTTGCGGGACGCGCGCGGGTGCTACCTGCTCCTGGGGGCGTTCGCGCAGTTGGGGCGCGAGGCTGGCCTGGCGCACACGGCGCGGGAGCCCGTCCTCGGGCGGGTCTTCGTCGTCCGGTTCCGTGACCGGCGGTTTGCGCAACCGCAGAGCCGTGACACCGGGCGGGTGCGGTGACTTCGCGGAGTCGCTGTCGGGGCCGGCCGACGGCGCCAGTGCGGGACGTCGGGCGGGTGCGGGGAAGGAATTCTCGTTCATGGGCGCTGCCTCTGGTTCGGGCACGCGCGCGTAGCGGCGCTCCTCTTCGGGCGGGGAACTGGTGCCGGCCGTCGGCTGCGCCCCGTCCTTGTGCAACAAGGAGGTGGGCAGCAGGACGACCGCGGTGGTGCCTCCGTAGGGGGAGGTGCGCAGATGCACCTTGATGTCGTGCCGCGCGGCGAGCCTGCTGACGACGAAGAGGCCGAGCCGGTCGCTGTCGAACAGGTCGAGGGCCTCGGAGTGCTCGATGCGGCCGTTGGCCTCGGCGAGCGTCTCCGTGCCCATGCCCAGGCCGCGGTCCTCGATCTCGATCGCGTAGCCGTTTCCCACGGGTTCGCCGCTGACACGGACCTTGGTGTGCGGGGGCGAGAACTGGGCCGCGTTCTCGACGAGTTCGGCCAGCAGGTGCGTGAGGTCGGCGACGGCGGCACCCGTCACGTCGGCCGCGGAGAGATGGCGTACCTCCACGCGCGCGTAGTCCTCGATCTCGGAGACCGCGGCCCGTACGACGTTCGTGAGGGGTACCGGCATCCGCCAGGCGCGGCCTGGCGCGGCCCCCGACAGGATGATCAGGCTCTCCGCGTGGCGTCGCATGCGTGTCGTGAGGTGGTCCAGGCGGAACAGGTCGCCGAGTTCGTTCGGGTCCTCGACGCGGCGCTCCATGGTGTCGAGCAGGCCGAGTTGCCGGTGGACGAGGACCTGGCTGCGGCGGGCGAGGTTGACGAAGACCCCGGAGATGCCGCTGGCGAGTTCCGCGCGTTCGACGGCGGCGCGCAGCGCCGCGCGGTGCACCGTGGTGAGTGCTTCGGAGACCTGCCCTGTCTCGTCCTCGGCCGGCGGCCCGTGCGGCGCTTCGGCCTCGACGTCGATCTCCTCGCCCGCCCGCAACTTGCGCATGGCATGGGGAAGTTTGCGGCCGGCGATGTCCAGTGCGGTGTTGCGCAGGCTGACGAGTTCGACGACGAGGCCGCGCCCGATGCGTACCGAGATGACGAGCGAGGCGGCGACGGCGACGAGGCCGAAGAGGACCGCGGCTCCTGCGGGTGACAGCAGGCCTCCGGCGAGCGGATCGGCGCGGTCGGCGGCGCTGCGTGCGGCGTCCGCCGCGAGGGTGCGCATGCCGTCCTGCACGTCCGCGTGTGCCCTGTCCCAGGTGCCCGCGGGCGCCGCGGCGAGCGCCTTGCGGCCCGGCGGGGCGATGAGCGTCCGGTCCTCGACGGTGCGTACGTCGCCGTACGCACTCCCCTCCACGAGGTGGTTCCAGACGGCTCGCTCCGGCCCGCGCAGATCGGCGGCGGCGCTCTCGGCGAGGGACCTGCGGGTGTCGACGGCACCGGTGAACAGGCGCAGCCGTTCCCCGTCCAGTGTCCCGGCGAGCCGGGCGCTCGCCAGTACGGCGTCCTCGCGGGAGAGCATCTCGGCGGAGCGGTCGAACTCCAGCAGTACGCGCGCGTCGGAGCCCAGTCGGCTGTCCTGGATGCCGGTCAGTGCGCCGCTCACGGTGAAGGCCTTGTCGAGGGTCTTCGTGTACTGCCCGTATGCGGTGTCCCAGCCCGAACGGCGATCCAGTACCGCGGTGCGTACGGTCCGCAGGTGCTGCGCGTCGGAGACGAAGCGACTGAGTCGTCCGGCCACTGCCTGGGGCAGGTCCGCGCCGTCCGCGACGGTGTGGTCGGGTCCGAGGCGCAGGGCGGCGACGGCGCGATCGGTGGCGGTCGCGAGCCGCTTCATGTCGTCACGCCGGTCGGGTGCCGGGTCGGCCGCGTAGGCGACGGCCGCCGCGCGTTCTGCCTGGAGGGCGACGACCGCCGCGGACACGGGGGCCCGGACCGCGGTGTCCACGCGCTGCAGTTGCGTCAGACGTGCCACGTCCTGAGCGGTGCTCACCGTGGCGTAGGCCCACAGGGCGAGCAGGGATACCACGGGCACCATGAGGAGACAGATGATCTTCGCGCGTACCGTGCGGGGGCGCAGCCGCGTGCCGCCCGCGCGCGGGGGCGGCGCGGGCCGGTCGGGCGCGGGTTCTGTCACCGTGTCCTCCTGAGCGGGGGGACCGGCGTGCGCGCGACGTCCACGCGCCGAGGGCCCGGCTATCTGGGGCGGGCCGGAGCTGGGCGTTGTGCGGGGCGGGCGCATGGCCTCCTCGTTCCGGAGTCTGGGGCGGGTCGGCACCGGTCCGTCAGCGGGCCGGGCTCTGCACGGGCAGTTGGGCCGACGCGGAGGCTTCACGCTCGACCGCGGTCGGGGACAGCGCGACGAATGCCGAGGTCAGGAAGAGGTAGGAGCCGAGGCCCACGGCGAGCGGGAAGATGAACTGCATCGCGGTGGCGCCGGACAGCGCCACCGGCGAGGGGGACACGCGCACGCTCACCGCGATCATTCCGGTGTAGTGCATGCTGCTCACGGCTCCGCCCATCACCAAGGAGGCGACCGCGACGGCCGCGGGCGACTTGATGTTGAGACCGGCCCACAGCGCGACGGTCGCCGCGACCACGGCGATCACCACGGAGAGGGCGACCAGGAGCGGGTCGTAGCTGACGTGGCCGTGCAGCCGCAGGGCGGCCATGCCCAGGTAGTGCATGCTGGCGACGCCGAGGCCGGTGGTGAGGCCGCCGAGCGCGAGGGCACGCCCGCGGTCGCGGCCGTAGCCGACGGCGAAGACACCGGCGCCGACCACGACCATCGCGACGACGAGGCTGAGGATGGTCAGGGGCACGTTGTAGCGGATCTCGGTTCCGGTGACACCGAAGCCGAGCATCGCGACGAAGTGCATCGTCCAGATGCCGGTGCCCAGGGCGGAGGCCGCGGTGAGCAGCCAGTTGCGGCGGGCCCGTCCCGTGGCGTTCAGGGCGCGCAGGGTGCAGCGCAGCGCGAGCGCGGCACCGATGCAGGCCATCGCGTACGACAGCACGGGGGTAAGCCAGCCGAAGGTGGCGTGGTCCAGGTGTCCCATGGCTCGGGAAGCTAGTCGCGACGGGGGCGCACAACAGGGGCGCATTTCGAAAGCTGCTGGAATATGACAGAGATACGCATCGGAACGATCGCGTCAAGGTCGAACGTGTGCGCCGTACGCGCTTGCGACGGTTTCGGTTCGGATACGGACCTTTCGACCTGGTGTCCCCCGCTCGTGTCGCGGTGCGTGTCGGTGGGCTGCGCAATCATGGAGCACATGAGCGATGACGCCACGCGTGTGCAGGAGTTCTTCTCGGCAAGGGCCGCCGACTGGGACTCCCGTTTTCCCGACGACGGTCCTGCCTATGCGGCGGCGGTGGCCGCGCTGGACCTGCGGCCGGGCAGCCGGGTGCTCGACGCGGGCTGCGGCACCGGACGTGCGCTGCCGCCCCTGAGAGCGGCCGTGGGCGCTTCGGGAGTGGTCCTGGGCGCCGATCTGACGCCCGCCATGCTGGAGGCCGCCGTACGGGCCGGCCGGGACCACGACGGGCAGTTGCTCCGCGCCGACGTGGCACGGCTGCCGCTGCGCACGGGCACGCTGGACGCGGTGTTCGGCGCGGGCCTCATCTCGCACCTGCCCGAACCGGCGCAGAACCTGCGGGAGTTGGCCCGAGTGGTGCGGCCCGGCGGGCTGCTCGCGCTCTTCCACCCGATCGGCCGGGCGGCTCTCGCCGCGCGCCAGGGTCGGCAGCTCACCCCAGACGATCTGCGGGCGGAGCCTCGGCTGCGCCCGCTGCTCGCCGGTTCGGGCTGGCGCATGACCTCGTACGCCGATGAGGACGCGCGCTTCCTGGCGCTGGCGGTACGCGCGAGCTGAGCGGCCCGGTCATCCCCTGACGGCCGCCGCGAAGGCGTCCGGATTGTCGAACATGACGTTGTGCCCCGCGTCCGGCACGTCGATCACCTGGACCCCGGCGGCCACCAGGCTTTCCCTGTCGGGGAGTTCGCCGCTGAGCGCGCCCTGCAGATAGACCCGGTCGACCTTCACCTCTTCCAGCATTCTGCGCATGGTGGGTTCGGTGCCGCGGACGAGCCCGGTGGCGCTGCGGTGCAGGGCGAGCGGGTCGGCGAGACGCATCGTGGCGGCCCACAGCGCCCCGACACCCTCGAGCACGCGCGCGTGGCCGCCCCCGCGCACATACGCCGCTTCTTCGTAGGTCGCGATGCCACTGCTGCCCGCCGTGCGTGGCGGGTTCGGATCGAGATTGCCCTCGGTCACGACGAGGCGCGAGACGAGGTCGGTCCTGCGGTGCGCGAGGACGATCGCCACCGCACCGCCCATGCTGTGGCCCACGATCTCCGCGCCGCCCACCTCCGCCGCGTCGAGCGCCACGGCCAGCGCATCGGCATGCTCCTCCAGCGTGTAGCCGAAATCGGCGGGGCGGTCGCTGATGCCGTGTCCGGGCAGGTCGACGAATAGGGAGCGGCGACCGACCAGTCCGGGCCGGGCGGCGATGTGCGCGTAATACACCGCAGAGGTGGAGCCGGCTGCGCAGCACGCTCAAGGACCTGGAACCCGAGGGCTGTTGACCCTCGACCGAGCAGGGGTGCATCGCACCGCGCTTCTGTCACCATGGGTCCAACTCCACGCCAGATGAAGGACGTTGTGCCATCGATGGTGATCCCGGGGCCATCGGCAGGGGGACGGTGACGCGCATGCTCGGCAGAGTCCGCACATCATGGAGCACCTGGCGCGGGCGGGCCGTACGGCGCGCGGAGCGCCTGGACGAGGAACGCGCCGCGCGCGCGGCGGCCCGGCCGGTGACCGGGCAGCGGCGCACGCACAACCTCTTCGAGGCAGCGGCCGTCTACGTGGCGGCGTGCGTCGAGGACGACCAGGACCGCATCGAGGAGGCGGCGGGCTGGGTGGAGCCCGGCGCTCTGGCGTTCGGCGTCAACGAGCTCGCGTGCCGGGCCCTCATCGCCCTCGCGCGGGAACGGGACGAGCCCCCGCGGGTCGTGGCGCGCAGCCTCCTCGGCCTGCCCGCCGCCTGACATGCGCAGCCGCCGCGCGCCCATGCGAGGAACGCGCCCCGGCACGAGAGGCACACAAAGTGCTCACGAGATGTCGACACGCCGTCCACCGGAGGCGCGCGCGACGGGAATTACCTGTGATTTTCCTGGTCATCGCCCCTGTACGACATCGTCCGCGACTGGCTAAGGTCACGCCGACGGAATGAAGCTCAGGGGAGGCTGGCATGGCCGGGACGGACGACGCTGTCGCCGCCGGGGACGACGAGCTGTACGTGCTCACGGCTGTGTTGCTCACACCCGCGAAGTTCCCCAGCGTGCTCGGCGACGACTACGTGGAGGCGTGTGCCGCGTTGGGGCTCGCCCCGCTGGCCGACGGCTACGGCCTGGTCCTCGGACAGGACGCGCAAGGGGCACGCTGGACGGTCGTCGTGGACGACGTGTCGCTGGTCGCCGTGGCGATCGCCTCCTGGGACTGCGGCATGGAGTACGAGCTCTCCCCGGACGAGAACAGCATGGTCGCCGCGCTGCCGGGGTGGCCGCTGGCCCTGGCGGTGGCCGCGCCCGGCGTCCCGGCACCGCACGACCCGGACCCGGGCCCCGACCCCGAGGTCGCCGACATGCCGCCGCTGTGCCCACCCGACACCCGGACGTGGGGTCCGGCCCAACGGCGCCTGGGAGCCGACGAGATAGCGCTCCAGTGGGCCGAGTGGCGCTCTCAGATCGACGACGCACAGTTCGCCGCGGACGAGACCGGCCAGGCGCCCGAGGACGGTGTCGACCAGGACGGTGAGCGGATCCCGTCGACCGGGACGCACGAGGGCATCCGGCGTGTGCTCGCCGAGGCGCACGGCTACGTGGACGCTCCCCCGCCCCTCGGGCGCGTGCGGTCCGCGTTCGCGTCGGGCGATGCCCGCACCCTGCGCGCCGACGGGCCCGGCTGGTCCATGGTGGCGCGCACGGACGACATCGCGTTCGTCCTGCTCGACGACGAGCCGGGCGAAGTGCTGCCGGTCGGCCGCGGCGCCGAGCTGCCGAGCCTTCTGGAGGCGCTTGACAAGATGGCCGTACGCCCCGTCTGAGCCTCTGAGCCGTGCGGTCCGCTCCGCCGTCGCCACCGGGGCCATCCGTCACGCAGGTGACCCCGGCCCGGTGACGGACCGGCACGGAGCCGCCGCGGGCCGCGCTGTCGGGCGGTCCGCGGGCGACGTCATCAGCCCTTGAGTCTTGGGGCTTCTAGCGGCCGACCTCCTTGCGGCTGACACGACGGAGCCTGCGCCGCTGCGAGGGATCGAGCATCAGGTACGCCGCGGTGGGTGCGCCGAGCACGATGAGCAGGGCCGCCCACCAAGGCAGCCAGATCAGCAGAATGAGCCCGACCGCCACGCCTCCCGCGGCGATCTTCGCGTTCCTCGACATGTGTGTGGCCTCCTTCGGGGCGGCTCGCCCTCGCCTGAGTGGGGCGAAACTCGCCTCTGCTGTGAGAAACGGTCCCGCGGCGCCCACGGTTCCTGTGCACGACCCTGATAGGACCCTGATCCCGCGCCCTGAGATACCCCCGAGGCGGCGTACCGCCGCGGGGATGTCCGTCAGATTCAGATGTCGGCCCGCAGCGGCTCCCCCACTTCATACATGTGGCGCAGCGCCTGGCGATAGGAGTCGACGAGACCGGTCTCCACGAACGGGATGCCGAGGTCGCGGCAGTGCGCCTTCACCATGGGCTGTGCGAGGCGCAGATGGGGCCGGGGCATGCTCGGGAACAGGTGGTGCTCGATCTGGTAGTTGAGGCCGCCGAGGAACCAGTCGGTCAGGACTCCCCCCTTGATGTTGCGGGAGGTGAGCACCTGGCGCCGCAGGTGCCCCCACTTGTCGCCGTCCGGGTCGGGCATCTCCATCCCCTTGTGGTTGGGGGCGAAGGCCATCCCGAGGTGCAGCCCGAACAGTGCCTGGTGGACGGCGGCGAAGGCGAGCGCGTGGTCGAGCGGCATGGTGGTCAGCAGCAGCGTGAGATAGCCGGCGACGTGGGCGACCAGCAGCGTGCCCTCCACCAGGCGTTCCCGACCCGTCTGCCGGCGCAGGTCCTGGAAACCGGACAGCTTCAGCGCGAGGCCCTCCAGCAGGGTCAGCGGGAAGAAGAGCAGGGCCTGGTGGCGGGTGAGCCAGCCTCGGAATCCCACCCGGGTCGCGGCCTGCTTACTGGTGAACACCAGGACGTCCGCGGCGACGTCGGGGTCCTTGTCGACGTGGTTCGGGTTGGCGTGGTGCTTGTTGTGCTTGTCGTTCCACCACGCGTAGCTCATGCCCAGCAGCAGGTTGCCGTGGATCAGCCCGACGGCGCGGCTCACGGAGCGATTGCCGGTGATCTGCGCGTGGCCTGCGTCGTGGCCGATGAAGGCCGTGCGCGCATACAGGACGGCGAGCACGGGGGCGAGGGCGAGCGCCCACCAGGAACTGCCGATGAGCGCCATACCCGTGACGACCGCGGCGAGGGCGAGGGCGTTGACAGCGATGGTGCGCACGTACCAGCCGGTGCGGCGTTCGAGCAGGCCCTGCCCCTTGACGACGCGCAGCAGTGGCGTGAACTCGCTGCCTCCTTCGGACGGTGACTGCCGCGCGGCGGCTCCTGTGGCACGTTCCGGGCGGGTTCCGACAGCCAAGGACATGGCAGTTCTCCGGTTCTGTGGAGGGCGGGGTCGATGCGGCGGGCTACGCGTCGGCCCGACCCAAAGAACGTATGAATCAAGGCGCTTGGTGAGCCATGGCGCCACCACCCGGCTGGGGGAGGGGGTCAGCCCGCCCTCGCAGGGGGGCTAGCCACACCCTTAAGGGTTGGGTGATCCACATCACGGCCTGAAGGCGTCCGTCCGGTGGCGGCGGCCGTGTACCCTCACCGACTCCAGGGCGAGTAGTCAAAGTTGAGGAATTCGAGGAAGCAGTCATCTCCGAGCACACGCATCCCGCACCCACCCCCGCCGAGACCGCCGAACTCGCCCGCTGCCGCGCGGTGTTCATGCCGGACGATCCTGCTCGCACCTCGACCGTCGCCTTCTGGCGCCCGGACGGTGACGAGCCACCGCTCCCCGAAGCGGGCACCCGCATCGAACTGCCGCTGGCCCTTCCCGGCGGCGAGGGCGTCACGGTGGTGACGGTTGCCGCGGTCGCACTGCCCGCACGCGCCGCCCTCCCGGTGCTCACCCGCGCGCGTGGCGTCGCGCAGGCCGACGCGACGACGGCCTTCTGGGGCGCGGCCGCGCTCTTCGCACTCCAACTGGCCGCTCGCGGGCTCCTGT
>NZ_JAAGMG010000750.1 GCF_010548525.1 Streptomyces sp. SID14478 | reverse complement strand
GAGGCCCTGCGCGCGGAGCTGCGGGCGGCCGTGGCCGAGCACCTGGGCCCGGTCCTCACCGGCTTCGGCCCGCGGATGCGGCGCGGGCCGCGCGCCCTGTGGGGCATGGCGACGGACGAGATCGTCGAGAGCCTCTGGTACGTCGGCCATCTGCTCGGCGAGGAGCGCCGTGCGATGAACGCGCTGGAGGAGCTGCTGCCGGGCACGACGAAGCCGTACGTCGGCAAGGCCGCCTTCCGCGAACTCACGGGCCCGGACGGGGAGTCGCTGCCCACCCGAGACCGCGCGAGCTGCTGCCTCTTCTACACACTGCGCCCCGAGGACACCTGCGTGACCTGCCCGCGCACCTGCGACGCGGACCGCGTCACGAAGCTCACCGCCACCGCCGCGGCCTGAACCACCCGTCCGTGTGACATAAATCGAACTCAACTTCCCTTATGGCGGCGGGAGTTCGAGCGTACGGACGCTTTACGCGCCCCCTTGCACTCCAATGGCGTTCTCTTGTCCCGAATCCCCCTGCGGGCTCGGACGGCTGCGCCAATATGGCGCCCGTTCGCCCTCCCGTCCCCCACCACCACCCCTCGGGCGAGGCGCTCCGCGCCGTACTTCTGTTTTCGCTACGCAAGGGACCCCCAGATGAGACTGACCGACATATCGCTGGACTGGCTGCTTCCGGGCGCCGTGCTGCTCCTGGGCCTGCTGGCGGCGGTGGCGGTGCTCGCGCGCGGCAAGCGCGCCGGGGACACCGGCAAGAACGGCGCGTCCGCCGACGAGACGTGGGAGCGCAGCGAGGAGCGCCGCAGGCGCAAGGAGGCCGTCTACGGGACCGCCTCGTACGTGCTGCTGTTCTGCTGCGCCGCCGTCGCCGCCGCACTCTCCTTCCACGGTCTGGTCGGCTTCGGCCAGCAGAACCTCAACCTGACCGGGGGCTGGGAGTACCTCGTCCCGTTCGGGCTCGACGGCGCCGCGATGTTCTGCTCGGTGCTCGCGGTGCGCGAGGCGAGCCACGGCGACGCCGCGCTCGGCTCGCGGATACTCGTGTGGACGTTCGCGGGCGCCGCCGCCTGGTTCAACTGGGTGCACGCGCCACGAGGCCTGGACCACGCGGGCGCCCCGCACTTCTTCGCGGGGATGTCCCTGTCGGCGGCCGTCCTGTTCGACCGCGCCCTGAAGCAGACCCGCCGTGCGGCGCTGCGCGAACAGGGCCTGGTGCCGCGGCCGTTGCCGCAGATCCGGATGGTGCGGTGGCTGCGTGCGCCCCGGGAGACCTACAGCGCCTGGTCGCTGATGCTCCTGGAGGGCGTGCGGACGCTGGACGAGGCCGTCGACGAGGTGCGCGAGGACAAGCGGCAGAAGGCGACCGACCGCATTCGGCGGCGCGAGCACGAGAAGCTGGAGCGGGCGCAGCTGCGGGCCCTCAGCAGGGGCCACCGGACGTTCACCGGGCGCGGCGGCACGCAGGTGGAGGTGCCCGCGGTGACCGCGTCGGGCTCCGCGCAGAGCGGCACGGAGCCTGCCATATCACCGGCAGAGCAGCCCCCGCAGGATCAACTGCCGTTGCGCGCCCGGCCCTCGCTCCAAGCCGTCAGGAGTGGCGCTGACACGCCGGCGCCCGTCACCGTCGACCTGACGGCGGAGGACGACACGCAGGCGCTGCCCCGGCTCGACACGCTCGAGCGAAAGCTCAAGGACCTTGAGCAGCAGTTCGGCTGAGGCCGAGCGTGTCGCCCCCACGGCGGCGTCGTGGTCACACGGCGCCGCCGTCCAGTTCGAACCACACCACCTTTCCGGTGCCGAGTGCCGCGACGCCCCAGGCGTCCGCGAGTGACTGGACCAGGACCAGGCCCCGCCCGTTGGTGCCGTGCGTACCGCTGTCGGCGTGCGGTACCCGCAGCTTGGGCCTGCGTGCGGCGAAGTCACGGACCTCGACCCGCAGGCCGCGCGGGCCCACCGTCGCCGTGATCTCCGCTTCCCGGTCCGTGTGCACCAGCGCGTTGGTGACCAGTTCACTGGTCAGCAGCTCGGCCGTCTCCGCTCTTCCGGGCCTGCCCCAGTGACGGAGCAGCTCGCGCAGCGCACGCCTGGTCTCGGGTACGGCCCTCAGGTCCGCCCTGCCCAGCTTCCGCGTGAACTGCCGCTGCCGTCCGTCCCCCTGTGGGGCCGGTATGCCCTCCGTGTCGTGCGCCTGCCTTCTCATGACCCCCGCCCACACGCCGATCCCGATGCCTTTCTCGCTCTGGACTCGTGCTGCTCGGCCTGTTCGTCGAACGCGTACACGGGGATGCATGCCCCGTGGGCGTGGCGGCGACTCTTGTTGATTCGTCCACCACTGGCGGGTGTCCGCGAGCGGCGCGGGGAAAGAAGCGTGAGGATCCCGGCAGGACGAGTACCGCACGAGGACCGGAAGGAGCCGCCGTGCACGACGACCGACAGCTCGTGGAGGGCCGACTGGGGCGGGCGATGCGTCAGTTCGTACGCCCCGCACAGTACGCCGCACGGACACCCCTGGCGCTGAGCGTGTGGCACGCACCCGGGGAACCCGTGCCCGTGGCCGAGGCGCTGGAGGGGACGTACGAGCCCTTCGAGCCCGGCGCCGTGTGGGGGAAGCCCTGGTCGACGAGCTGGTTCCGGCTACGGGGCGAGGTGCCCGCCGCGTGGGAGGGGCGGCACGTGGAGGCCGTGGTGGACCCGGGGTTCAGCGGCCAGGGCCCCGGGTTCCAGGCGGAGGGGCTGCTGTACGACGCCTCGGGCGTGCCCCTGAAGGGGATCCACCCGCGCAATCGGCACCTCACGGTCGCGGCGCGGGCCGTGGGAGGCGAACCCGTCCATCTGCTGCTGGAGGCGGCGGCCAATCCGGCCGTACTGCGTGACTTCGAGCCCACCTCCCTCGGTGACGTCCTGACTGCCGGGGATCGGCCCATCTACCGATTCCGCGCTGCCGACTTGGCCGTACTCGACGAGGACGTCTGGCATCTGGTCCTCGACGTCGAGGTCCTTTCCGAGCTGATGCACGAGCTGGACGCGGACCGGGGCAGGCGCCACGACATCCTGCGGGCCCTGGAGCGGATGCTGGACGCGCTCGACCTGCACGACGTGCACGGCACGGCGGCCGCCGCCCGCGCCGAGCTCGCCGAGGTCCTCGCCCGTCCCGCGCACGCGAGCGCCCACCGGGTCTCGGCCGCCGGGCACGCGCACATCGACTCGGCGTGGCTGTGGCCGCTGCGCGAGACGGTCCGCAAGGCGTCGCGGACGTTCGCGAACGTCACGGCGCTGGCCCGGGACTACCCCGAGCTGGTCTTCGCGTGCTCGCAGGCGCAGCAGTACGCGTGGGTCAAGGAGCACCAGCCGCACATCTGGGACCGCATCAAGAAGGCGGTGGCGGACGGGAACTGGGCGCCGGTCGGCTCGATGTGGGTGGAGTCGGACGCGAACATGCCGGGCGGCGAGGCGCTGGCCCGCCAGCTGGTGCACGGGAAGAAGTTCTTCCGGGACGAGCTGGGCGTGGAGACGCAGGAGATCTGGCTGCCGGACTCCTTCGGCTACACCGCGGCGTTCCCGCAACTGGCGAAGCTGGCGGGGGCGAAGTGGTTCCTGACGCAGAAGCTGAGCTGGAACCGGACGAACAAGATGCCGCACCACACGTTCTGGTGGGAGGGCATCGACGGCACCCGCGTCTTCACGCACTTCCCGCCCGTGGACACCTACAACTCCCAGTTCCACGCGAGTGAACTGGCCCACGCCGAACGGAACTTCGCGGAGAAGGGCGGCGCCTCGCAGTCCCTCGTGCCCTTCGGCTGGGGCGACGGGGGCGGTGGCCCGACCCGCGAGATGCTGGAGAAGGCGCGCCGGCTGCGCTCCCTGGAGGGCTCGCCGCGCGTCGAGATCGAGAAGCCGGCGGCGTTCTTCGCGTCGGCGTACGAGGAGTATGGGGCGAAGGCGCCGGTGTGGTCGGGCGAGCTGTACCTGGAGATGCACCGGGCCACCTACACGACGCAGGCGAAGACGAAACAGGGCAATCGGCGCAGTGAACACGCCCTGCGCGAGGCCGAGTTGTGGTGCACGGCGGCGGCGCTGCGCGATCCCTCGTACGCGTACCCGTACGAGGACCTGGACCGCATCTGGAAGACGGTGCTGCTGCACCAGTTCCACGACATCCTGCCGGGCTCGTCGATCGCGTGGGTGCACCGGGAGGCCCGGGAGACCTACGCACGCGTCCTCGCCGAGCTGGACGTGCTCACCGCCGAGGCGGCGGGCCGTCTCGGCGGCGGCGAACCGTCCGTGCTCAACGCCTCCCCGTACCCGCGCAGTGAAGTCGTCGACCACGACGGGCAGTTGGTGCATGTGGACGTCGCCGGGCTCGGCACCCGCTCGCTGGCCGAGGCCGCCGCGCACACCCGCGGTCCGGGCGCCCGCGCCGCGGCCACCCGCGAGGCCGACGAGAAGATCGTCCTCGCCAACGAGCACCTGACCGTCACCATCGACGGCGACGGGCTGCTCACCTCCGTGAGGGACGTGGCGGCCGGGGGCCGCGAGGTCCTGGCCCCGGGCCTGCGCGGCAACCTCCTGCAGCTGCACCCCGACCACCCCACCCAGTACGACGCGTGGGACCTGGACGCGCACTACCGGCACACCCGCACCGACCTCACGGACGCCGAGTCGGTGGAGCTGGTCGAGGACGGGCCGCTGCGGGTCTCGGTCCGCGTCACCCGCGCCTTCGGAGCGTCCCGCGTCACCCAGGAGTACCGGCTCGCGGCCGGCAGCCGCCGCCTGGACGTCGTCACGGACATCGACTGGCAGGAGTCGGAGAAGGTCCTCAAGGCGGCGTTCCCGCTGGACGTGCACGCCGAACGGTCCGCCGCCGAGATCCAGTTCGGCCATGTGCACCGGCCCACGCACGCCAACACCGGCTGGGACGCGGCCCGTTACGAGATCTGCGCGCACCGCTGGCTGCGAGTGGCGGAGGAGGGGTACGGGGTCGCGCTGCTCAACGACTCGACGTACGGCCACGACGTGACGCGCACCCCGCACGACCGGGGCCTGGGCACCACGGTGCGGCTGACGCTGCTGCGCGCCCCGCACAGCCCCGATCCGGAGACCGACCTCGGTACGCACCGCTTCACGTACGCGCTGCTGCCGGGCGCCACGACGGGCGACGCGGTGGCCGGCGGGCTCGCGCTCAATCTGCCGCTGCGGATCGCGACCGTCCCTGACGTCGCCCCACTGGTCGCGGTCGACGACCCGGCGGTGACTATCGAGTCGGTGAAGCTCGCCGAGGACCGCAGCGGCGACGTGGTGGTGCGCCTCTACGAGTCCCGCGGCGGGCGCGCGAGCGCGACGCTGTCGGCGGCGTTCCCGGTGGCGGGCGCCGACGAGACGGACCTGCTGGAGCGGCCGCTGCGGCCGGCGGACACCTCGGACACGGGGCTCGCGCTGCACCTGCGCCCGTTCCAGATCCTGACGCTGCGGCTGCGGCCCGTGTGACGCGCCGGCGCCCGGCCCCCGGTACGCGGGGGGCCGGGCACCGGTCCTCGGTCAGGGGCGCGGCACGTTGCGCAGGTTGGAGCGTGCCATCTGCACCATGCGGCCCACGCCGCCGTCGAGCACGATCTTCGACGCGGACAGCGCGAAGCCCGTCACCATGTCCGCGCTGATCTTCGGCGGGATGGACAGCGCGTTCGGGTCGGTGACGATGTCGACCAGGGCGGGTCCCTTGTGCTTGAAGGCGTCCTTCAGCGCGCCCGCCAGCTGCTTGGGCTTCTCGACGCGGACGCCGTACGCGCCCGCGGCCCGGGCGACCGCGGCGAAGTCGGGGTTCTTGTTCGTGGTCCCGTAGGACGGCAGGCCGGCGACGAGCATCTCCAACTCCACCATTCCCAGGGCGGAGTTGTTGAACAGGACGACCTTCACCGGCAGGTCGTACTGGACGAGCGTGAGGAAGTCGCCCATCAGCATCGAGAAGCCGCCGTCACCGGACATGGAGATGACCTGGCGCTCGCGGTCGACGAACTGGGCGCCGATGGCCATCGGCAGCGCGTTCGCCATGGAGCCGTGCGAGAACGAGCCGATGACGCGACGCCGTCCGTTGGGCGAGATGTAGCGCGCGGCCCATACGTTGCACATGCCGGTGTCCACGGTGAACACCGCGTCCTCGGAGGCGAGTTCGTCCAGGACCGAGGCGACGTACTCGGGGTGGATCGGGACGTGCTTGTCGACCTTGCGGGTGTACGCCTTGACGACGCCCTCAAGGGTGTCGGCGTGCTTCTTCAGCATCTTGTCGAGGAAGCGGCGGTTGCTCTTGGGCTTCACGCGCGGCGTCAGACAGCGCAGCGTCTCGCGCACGTCGCCCCATACGGCGAGGTCCAACTTCGAGCGCCTGCCCAGGTGTTCGGGCCGCACGTCGACCTGGACGATCTTGACGTCCTTCTGCGGCAGGAACGCGTTGTACGGGAAGTCGGTGCCGAGCAGGATCAGCAGGTCGCACTCGTGGGTGGCCTCGTAGGCGGCGCCGTACCCGAGCAGCCCGCTCATGCCGACGTCGAAGGGGTTGTCGTACTGGATCCACTCCTTGCCGCGCAGCGCGTGGCCGACCGGCGACTTGATCTTCTCGGCGAACTCCATGACCTCGGCGTGCGCCCCTGCGGTGCCGCTGCCGCAGAAGAGGGTCACCTTGTCGGCCTCGTCGATCATCTCGACGAGCTTGTCGATCTCGGTGTCGCCGGGCCGGATGCTGGGCCGGGAGGTGACGAGGGCCGTCTCGACCGCCTGGTCGGGGGCCGCCTCGTCCGCGATGTCGCCGGGCAGCGTGACGACGCTGACGCCGGACTGGCCGACCGCGTGCTGGATGGCGGTCTGCAGGACGCGCGGCATCTGCTTCGCGCTGGAGATCATCTCGCTGTAGTGCGAACACTCCTGGAAGAGCCGGTCGGGATGGGTCTCCTGGAAGTAGCCGAGGCCGATCTCGCTGGAGGGGATGTGCGAGGCGAGGGCGAGGACCGGGGCCATCGAGCGGTGCGCGTCGTAGAGGCCGTTGATGAGGTGCAGGTTGCCGGGCCCGCAGGAGCCGGCGCAGGCGGTCATCTTGCCGGTGACCTGCGCCTCCGCCCCGGCGGCGAAGGCGGCGGTCTCCTCGTGGCGTACGTGGATCCAGTCGATGGCGCTGTTGCGGCGGATCGCGTCGACGACCGGGTTCAGGCTGTCGCCGACGACTCCGTACATGCGCTTGACGCCCGCGCGGACCAGGATGTCCACGAATTGTTCGGCGACGTTCTGCTTGGCCATGACTTCACGTGCCCCTTCGGCGGCCGGTACGGATCTTCGTTCCCGTCCATGAAGTCACACGCGGGGCCGTGACGCCTCCGGGAAGCGCCTCTTCGCCGGAGACGTTCAGCGGATTTCGCGCCTGAGATCCGCGTCGTGCCTGGTCAGGACTCCCAGACCCCCACCGCGGTCCGGTCGTCCGCGTACCCCTTCACCCGGACCTGGGTGTCGGCCAGGAACGCGGTGAGGCCGGGCGCGTCGGTGGGCGTCCACCGCGTGGCGAGGTGGGCCGCCAGTGCCGGCTCCCCGCGCAGCGGTTCCGCCAGGCCGGCGCTGCAGAGCAGGAGCGTGTCGCCCGGCCTGGCGACGGAGGCGCGGAAGCGGAACGGGTCGTGGGGCGGGGCGGGCGCGGGCTCGTAGGGGCTGGGCGGTGTGGTGATGCCGAGGTCCATGGTCAGCCGGTCGCCCTCCGGGGTCTCGGCCGCGGGCAGCGACCCGTACCCGACGACGGGGGCGCCGCTCTGCTCGGCGGCGGACGGCTCGATGTCCTGCCACTCGCCGCCGCGCAGCCGGAACAGTCCGCCCCCGCCGACGCCGAAGAACACCCGCGTCCGGCACTCCGGGTCGGCCGGCAGGAGCAGACAGCGCAGGCCG
>NZ_JAAGMG010000715.1 GCF_010548525.1 Streptomyces sp. SID14478 | reverse complement strand
GCCGCCGAGCCGGGCCGCGGCGAGCTTCGTGCGCAGCTCCTCGCCGAGTGCCCGGTGGGCCGCCTCGTTGGCCTGCCAGGCCGGGGAGGCGGGCTCGGCCGCGCTCACGAGCTCCGGTGCGTCCTGCATCCTGCGGTCCCCTCATGCAGTTAATGAGCGTTAACCGATTTCCTTCAGGTTAACGGCCGCTAACCTCACTGTCTAGAATTGCTGTCATGGCCACCAGAACCGACGCCCCCACCCGGCGCGAGCAGATCCTCAGGGAGGCCGCGCGGCTCTTCGCCGAGCGCGGGTTCCACGGCGTGGGGGTCGACGAGATAGGAGCCGCGGTCGGCATCAGCGGCCCCGGTCTCTACCGCCACTTCGCGGGCAAGGACGCGATGCTCGCCGAGCTGCTCGTCGGGATCAGCGGGCAGCTGCTGACCGGCGGCAAGCGGCGGGTCGCCGAGGCGGAGCACGGGCCCGAGGCGCTGCTCGACTCGCTCATCGAGGGGCACATCGACTTCGCGCTCGACGACCGCGACCTGATCACCCTGCACGACCGGGAGCTGGACCGGCTGCGCGACAGCGACCGCAAGCTGGTGCGGCAGCTGCAGCGCCAGTACGTGGAGCTGTGGGTGGAGTCGGTGCGCAAGGTCTATCCGGACCTCGCGGAGGCGCACGCGCGCGTGGCCGTGCACGCGGTCTTCGGGCTGCTGAACTCGACGCCGCACCTGAGCCGCCCCGGCTCCCTTCCGGGGCGGGCCGCGACGGCGGCGATGCTGCACAAGTTGGCGCGTGGGGCGTTCGCGGCGGCCGCAGAGTGATGTGCATCTCTGGACGCTCTCGTGACCGGCCGGTAACGTACATCTGAGCAAGCGCTTAGTAGTGGTAGACCTCGTCAGCAGGTCTCGCAGGTCTCGTATCAGAGGGAGAGTTCTCCGTGCGCCGTACCGTTTTTGATGAGGACCACGAGGCGTTCCGGGAGACCCTGCGCGCCTTCATCGAGGCCGAGGTCGTCCCCCACTACGACGAGTGGTTCCAGCAGGGCATCGTGCCGCGCGAGCTGTACGCCAAGATGGCGGAGCTCGGCCTGTTCGGCATCAACGTGCCCGAGGAGTTCGACGGCGCCGGCCTGAGCACCCACAAGTTCGAGGCCATCCAGTACGAGGAGACCGCCCGCGCGGGCGTCTCCTTCGGCGGCTCCGGCGTGCACGTCCTGCTCGCCCTGCCGTACATCAAGATGCTCGCCACCGACGAGCAGAAGAAGCGCTACCTGCCCAGGTTCGTCTCCGGCGAGGAGATGTGGGCGCTGGCGATGACCGAGCCGGGCACCGGCTCCGACGTCGCGGGCATGAAGACCACCGCCAAGCTGTCCGACGACGGCACGCACTACGTCCTCAACGGCGCCAAGACGTTCATCACCGGCGGCGTGCACGCCGACCGCGTCATCGTCTGCGCCCGCACGTCGGCCCCGTCCGCCGAGGACCGCCGCTTCGGCATCTCCCTGTTCGCCGTCGACACCAAGTCCGAGGGCTACTCCATCGGCCGCAAGCTCGACAAGCTCGGCCTGCGCACCTCCGACACCGCCGAGCTGGCGTTCGTCGACGTGAAGGTGCCCGCCGAGGACCTCCTCGGCGAGGAGAACAAGGGCTTCGGCTACCTCGGCACGAACCTTGCCTCCGAGCGCTGGGGCATCGCCTACGGCGCGTACGCGCAGGCCAAGGCCGCCGTGCGGTTCGCCAAGGAGTACGTCCAGGAGCGCGCCGTCTTCGGCAAGCCGGTCGCGTCCTTCCAGAACACCAAGTTCGAACTGGCTGCCTGCCAGGCCGAGGTGGACGCCGCCGAGGCCGTCGCCGACCGCGCCCTGGAGGCCCTCGACGCCGGCGAGCTGACCGCCGCCGAGGCCGCGTCCGCGAAGCTGTTCTGCACCGAGGTCGCCCACCGCGTCATCGACCGCTGCCTCCAGCTGCACGGCGGCTACGGGTTCATGAACGAGTACCCGATCGCCCGCCTGTACGCGGACAACCGCGTCAACCGCATCTACGGCGGCACCAGCGAGGTCATGAAGATGATCATCGCGAAGAACATGGGCCTGTAACCCGCCCGACCAGTGCACTGAGTACAACTACCCCTATGAACAAGGCACTTGAGTCCCTGCTCGATCTGCTCGACCTGGAGCGGATCGAGCAGGACGTCTTCCGCGGCCGGTCCCGGTCCGCCGTCGTCCCGCGCGTCTTCGGCGGGCAGGTGGCGGCCCAGGCGCTGGTCGCCGCCGGGCGCACCGTCCCGGCCGACCGGTTCGCCCACTCCCTGCACGCGTACTTCCTCGTGGCGGGGGACCCGGGCGCGCCCATCGTCTACACCGTCGACCGGATCCGCGACGGCCGGTCCTTCACCACGCGCCGCGTCGTCGCCATCCAGCACGGGCAGCCGATCTTCCACCTCTCCGCGTCCTTCCAGACGTACGAGGAAGGCCTCGACCACCAGGCCGACATGCCGCCCGCGCCCGACCCGGAGACGCTGCCCACGGCAGCCGAGATGCTGCCGCGCTACGCCGACGCGTTCGTCGACCCCAAGGTCGTGACCCGGCTCCTCGAAGCGCGCGAGGCCGTCGACCTGCGGTACGTGGACGCGCCGCCGTTCGCCTTCGTGGGCGAGCCGCAGCCGCCGCGCTCCCAGGTCTGGTTCCGCACGAACGGCAAGCTCGACGGATCCACCGAAGGCGCCGAACACCTGCTGCACGTGTGCCTGGCCACGTACGTCTCCGACATGACACTGCTCGACTCCGTGCTGCTCGCCCACGGGCGCGGCGGCTGGGCCGTCGGCGACGTGGTGGGCGCCTCGCTGGACCACGCCATGTGGTTCCACCGGCCGTTCCGCGCCGACGAATGGCTGCTGTACGACCAGGAGTCGCCGTCCGCCTCCGGGGGGCGCGGCCTCGGCCAGGCCCGCATCTACACCCGGGACGGGCAGCTCGCGATCACCGTCATCCAGGAAGGCGTCGTTCGCGTTCCACGCTGATCGGACATAGCGTCCGTACATGGACGCACGGGCTGAGGGCGCGGACGACGCGACGGAAGAAGAAGCGGGCGGGGAGAGCGTCTTCACCGTCATCGTCGCCGCGGCGGCGAACCTGGGGATCGCGCTGGCCAAGGCGGTCGCCGGGGTCATCAGCGGCTCCAGCGCGATGCTCTCCGAAGCGGCGCACTCGTTCGCCGACACCGTCACCGAACTGCTGCTCCTCACGGCACTGAAGCGCAGCGAGAAGCCCGCCGACGAGGAACATCCGCTCGGGTACGGGGGCGAGCGCTACGTATGGGCGATGCTCGCCGCCGTCGCCACGTTCGTCGGCGGCGCCGTCTTCTCCCTGTACGACGGCATCCACACGCTGATCGCGGGGGAGGAACTCGGCAACCCCCTGGTGTCGTACATCGTGCTCGCGATCGCCTTCGTGCTGGAAGGGTTCTCGCTGCGCACCGCCGTCAAGCAGGCGCGGGGCGAGGCGGCCCGGTTCGCCGCCCCCTTCGGCAGGTATCTGAAGCACACGCCCGACACCGCCGTGAAGGCCGTCGTCCTGGAGGACAGCGCCGCGCTCGTCGGCCTGCTGTTCGCCGCGGGCGGGCTGCTCGGCGGGCAGCTCACCGGGTCCGGGGTGTGGGACGGCATCGCCTCGCTGGGCATCGGCGCGCTGCTGCTGTGGGTGGCCTGGGTACTGGGCCGCTCCAACGCCGAGCTGCTCGTGGGGCGGCCCCTGCCGAAGCCGATGCGGGACGAGATCCGGGCGCTGCTCGTCGAGGGCGAGCACGTCGAGGCCGTGCTGGAGCTGACCACGCTCGTGCAGGGGCCCCGGGAGGCGCTCGTCGCCGCCAAGGTGGACTTCCGGGACGCGTCCACCGCCGCGCAGATCGAGTGGGCCTGCGAGGACGCCTCGCGGCGGTTGCGTGAGCGGTTCCCTGCGGTGCGGCGGGTGTACCTGGACCCCACCCCGGGGTTCGCCCAGCGCCGCACCGAGGGACTCAACCCCTGGTAGGCGCCGTCTCGCCGTGGGGTCCGTGGGGGGTGGGCGGGTGCGGCGCCGTCGTGGCTGGTCGCGCAGTTCCCCGCGCCCCTGAGACGCGCACCTTCGGTGCGGCATCTCATCAGGGAAATGCGGCGCGAAGCGCCTGCATTTCAGGGGCGCGGGGAACTGCGCGAGAAGCCCCACCGGCCCGCACCCGCCGACGAAACCCCGCGCTCACGGCGAGGAGCTAGTCCAGCAGCCCCGCCGCATCCAGCAGGTACGCCGTCATCGGGTCGTAGTGGCGCGGGCTGGTCACATGGTCGTCCAAGGGGACCGTCACCTGCATCGTGCCCTCCGCCTCGCCGAGGAACAGCGCCGGGTCGTTGCAGTCCGCGTAACCGACGGAGTCCAGGCCGCGCTGGCCCGCGCAGCCCGCCCAGCCGTGGTCGGCGACGACCAGGTCGGGCAGCGGCCGGCCGGCGCGCTCCAGGCCGTCGAGGATCTGCGTCATCGGCTCGGGCGCGTGCGTGTGCCACAACGTCGCGCCGCGCTCCAGCATCGCCACGTCCGCGAACTGGAACACCATGCCCTCCTCGGTGGACAGGCCCTCGGGGATCACCACGATCTCGCAGCCCGCCGCGCGCAGGCCCGCCGCCGTCGCGCGGTGGACGTCGAGCAGACCGCCCGGGTGACCCGTGGCGAACAGGACCCGCTGGCGGTCCTCCGCCGCCTTGTGCAGCCGGGCCGCCATCCGCTCCAGGGCGTCGACCGTCAGCTCGGGGTCGATGGTGTCCTGGCCGTGGCGGAACTCCGGGTCGTCGACGACCCCGCAGCGCTCCGCCATCACCGCGAGCACGTCCTGCTCGTCCGTCCAGCGGTCGCCGAGCTCCAGGCCGAGCCAGTAGTTCCGGTCGCCGTTGGCGAGCCTGCGGTAGTGCGAGAGGTTGTTCTCGCGGGGTGTGGCCACCTCGCCCGCGATGCGGGTACGGACGAGGTGCTCGATCAGGGCGGCACGGGTCGGAGTATCGCTGGGAATCCCGGGTATCGGCATGCGTCCATTGTGCCCAGGGTCGCTGTGCGGCGTTGATCGGTTCCGTGGAGTGGACCTGTCGTACGGGTCACCCGGGCTGTCGTACGGGTCACCCGGTCCTGGCCGCGCGCCGCGCGCGCAGCGCCAGCCACAGGTCGAAGCGGTCGTCGCCGTCGTCGAGGCGGCGGCCCGTCAGGCGGGCGACCTTGTCGAGGCGGTTGCGGACGGTGTGCCGGTGCAGGCCGAGGAGGCGGGCCGTCTCGTCCCAGGAGCTGCCGCTGTCCAGCCACGTGCCGAGGGTCAGGGCCAGCGCCCCGCTGGGGTCCGCCGTGTCCAGCGGGGCGAGGAGCGCGTCCGCGTACCCGGTCAGCGCCGTGCGCGCGCCCAGGTCGAGCAGGAGCG
>NZ_JAAGMG010000686.1 GCF_010548525.1 Streptomyces sp. SID14478 | reverse complement strand
GGGCCCCGACAGGTCGTAGCTCGGCGCGAGGCGCACCCGGCCGCCGAGGCCGAAGTGCGGGCCGCGCGCGGTGCGGACCAGCGCCGTCACCACCTCGCGCGGCAGCGCGGGCAGGATCAGCGGGATCAGCCCGGAGACCCCGTACTCCGGCACGAGGGCGCCGCCGCGCAGGTCGCGGCAGAAGAACATGCCCGCCACCGGGTCCCACAGCCGCGCGACGAGCGCCGACGTCAGCCGCTCGGCCCGCGCGTGCCGCGCCGTCCCCGCCGCCCCCAACTCGCAGGCGATACGCGCCAACGCGTGCTCCGAGGCGGCCAGCAGGGCGTTGAAGGAGGGGTCCTCGACCGCGAACTGCCCGTGCCCGTCGGCGTACCGGCCGTCGCGGTAGTCCGTCGCCAGCCGTACGTACCGCCCGTAGTCGGCGTCCGTCGGCCGGTCGTCGGCCGCGCCGTGCTCCAGGTCGGCCCGCCGGAACGTGCGGGCCGCGGCAGGCGTCACGCGTCCCAACGGGGCGTCCCAGCACGGGCTGTTGTCCATGCCCTGCTCCCACGGGTGGACGACCGAGACGAGCCCGCCGCCGCCCAGGTCGCGGCGGTGCAGGAGGTAGCGGTGCCAGGCGGCGAGGCCCGGGTACACGCGGGCCAGGAAGGCGCGGGAGCGGGAGAGCGCCGGGTCGGCGCGGTGCACCAGCCATGCGGCGAGCGCGTGCACGGGCGGCTGCACGATGCCCGAGGTCTGGACGTGCTGCGGGGCGCCCGCCGCCCGTCCCGCGACGGAGGAGCGCCAGAAGTCGGGGCTGGGGAAGTAGGCGTCCAGCGGGACGGCAGGGTTGAACACGATGTGCGGGATGCGGCCGTCGCCCCACTGGGCGGCGAGCAGGGTCTCCAGTTCCGACTGGGCGCGCAAGGGGGAGACGTGACGCAGGCCGATCGCGATGAACGCCGAGTCCCACGACCACTGGTGCGGGTACAGGGTGCGCGAGGGGACCGTCGAGGCGCCCGTCCAGTTCGCGGCGAGGACGCGGGCGGCGCGGTCGCGCAGCGGCTCCCGTGGCGCCGCGCGGACCGTGGTCCGGGGCCGCTCGGTCGTGTGCTCCACATGGACTCCCGCAGGCTGCCGGTTACGCGCCATGCAGCATAAGGTTACGTCTGCTTAACACGCAAAACCTAGAATGTAACGCGCAGTTGATGAACGCAAGGGGGTTGGCGGCCATGTCGGGGAACCAGGCGAGCGCCGGTGAACTGCTGCACCTGGTGCGCAGCGGACGGGCGACGACACGAGGCGCCCTCCAGGAGGTCACGGGCCTGTCCCGGGCCACGGTCGGCCAGCGCCTCGACCGGCTCTTCCGCGCCGGGTGGCTGCGCGAGGGCGCGGCCGGACCCGTCAACTCGCGCCTGGGCGGCCGCCCTTCGATCCACCTGGAGTTCGACGACGGACACGCGGTCGTGCTCGCCGCCGACCTCGACACCCACCGCGCCCGCGTCGCCGTCCTGACCCTCTCCGGCGAGGTGCTGGCCGAGCGCACCGGCCCCCTCACCGTCGAGGAGGGGCCGGAGGCGGTCCTGCCCCGACTCGCGGTCTGGTTCGGCGAGTTGCTCAAGGAGGCGGACCGCCGTGCGGACCGGGTGTGCGGCATGGGCCTGGCGGTGCCGGGCCCGGTCGACAGCGCCACGGGCCGCGTCATACAGCCCCCGATCATGCCCGGCTGGGACGGCTACGACATAAGAGGCCGCCTCGCCCGCGCCGCCGCCGAGCACGCGGGGACCGCGCCCGACGTGCCGGTCCTCGTCGACAACGACGCCAACCTCATGGCGTACGGGGAGCAGCGCGCGGCCCACCCCGACTGCCACGCCTTCGCCCTGGTCAAGGTCTCCACGGGCATAGGCGCGGGCGTGGTCGTGGCGGGGTCCATCTACCGCGGCATCGACGGCGGCGCGGGCGACATCGGGCACATCCGCGTCCCCGAGGGCGCGGACGCCCTGTGCCGCTGCGGCTCGTAC
>NZ_JAAGMG010000646.1 GCF_010548525.1 Streptomyces sp. SID14478 | reverse complement strand
ACCTGGCGGCGGCGGGCCGGACCCTGGCCGTCGGACGGGCCGCACTGGCGCACCGCGCCGTCGTGGTGGCCGCCACGGCCGGCGACGCCGTCGACGGATGCGCGGAACTGACCGTGCGGGGCACCCCCGTCGGCGGCCGTACGGCCTTCCTCTTCACCGGTCAGGGCAGCCAACGGCTCGGCATGGGCCGCGAGCTGTACGCCGCCTACCCCGCCTACGCCGAGGCCCTGGACGCCGTCTGCGCACAGCTCGACCCGTGGCTGGAACTGCCGCTGCTCGACGTCCTGTTCGGGCAGGACCCGGCGCCGCTGGACCAGACCTGCTTCACGCAGGCCGCCCTGTTCGCGACCGAGGTCGCGCTCTTCCGCCTCCTGGAAAGCTGGGGCGTTCGGCCGGACTTCCTCGCGGGCCACTCCATCGGAGAGCTGGCCGCCGCACACGTCGCCGGCGTCCTGTCGCTGGCGGACGCGGCGCAACTCGTCGCGGCCCGCGGCCGGCTGATGCAGGCACTGCCCGGCGGCGGCGCGATGCTCGCCGTACAGGCCGAGGAGCACGAGGTGCTGGCGCTGCTCGCGGGGCGGGAGGACGAGCTGGGCATCGCCGCCGTCAACGGCCCCACCTCCCTGGTCCTCTCCGGCGACGAGGAAGCCGTCGAGGCCGTCGGCGCCGCACTCGCCGCCCAGGGACGCAAGACCAAGCGACTGCGGGTCAGCCACGCCTTCCACTCCCCGCACCTGGACCCGATGCTGGACGACTTCCGGACGGTCGCGAAGGGGCTCACGTTCGCCGCGCCCACCCTCCCGATCGTCTCCACCCTGACCGGACAGCTCGTCGGTGCCGAGGAACTGAGCACGCCCGAGTACTGGGTGCGGCACGTCCGCCGGCCCGTGCGCTTCCTGGACGCGGCCCGCGCCCTGGAGGCCGAGGGCGTACGGACCTTCCTGGAGCTCGGCCCGGACGGCGTCCTCAGCGCGATGGGACAGGACTTCCTCGACGCGGGATCGCTCCTGGTCCCCGTGGTGCGCGGCGGGCGACCCGAGCCGCACACCGCCCTGACCGCCCTGGCCCACGCGCACGTACGGGGCGTGCCGGTCGACTGGCGCGCACTGTTCGGCGAGACCGCGGGAGCCGCAGCCGACCTGCCGACCTACCCCTTCCAACGGCAGCGCTACTGGCTGACGGGCGGGTCCGGCGGCGACGTCACCTCGGCCGGACTCGACGCCGCACGGCACCCGTTGCTCGGCGCCGCGGTGGCGCTCGCGGACTCCGACGGCGTGCTGTTCACCGGCCGGATCTCGGCCCGCAGCCACCCCTGGTTCGCCGACCACGCCGTCGCCGGCACCGTCCTGGTCCCGGGCACGGCCCTGGTGGAACTCGCGCTGCACGCGGGCGCCGCACGGGGCTGCGAGCGGCTGGAGGAACTCGCCCTCCAGGCACCGCTGGTCCTGCCCGACGAGGGTGCGCTCCAGCTCCAGATCACCGTCGGCGACCCCGACGAGGACGGCCGCAGGCCCGTGGCCGTCCACTCGCGCGGGGAACAGGAAGGCGACGTCTGGAACCGGCACGCCACCGGAACCGTGACGCCCGCCGTCCCCGCCGTCCCCGACCCCGACCTCGCGTCCTGGCCTCCGGCAGGCGCCGAACCCCAGCAGGTCGAGGACCTGTACGACCGCCTCGCCGACCAGGGCTACGGCTACGGCCCCGCCTTCCAGGGCCTGCAGGCGGCATGGCGGTCGGGCGACGACCTCTACGCCGAGGTGCGGCTGCCCGTCGACGCCGACGGATTCGCCCTGCACCCGGCCCTGTTCGACGCCGCGCTGCACGCCCTGCTCCTGGCGGAGTCCGCCGAACTGCGGCTGCCGTTCTCCTTCGGCGGCGTCCAGCTGACCGGACCCGCGACAGACACCCTGCGGGTCAAGCTGTCGGCCGGCCCGGACGGAACGGTCGCGGTCGCCCTCGCCGACGAGACGGGCGCCCCGGTCGCCGGCGTCGCCTCGCTCGCCCTGCGCGCCCTTCCGGCGGGGACCACGCTCACCCGCCCCTGGGACCCGTACCTGTACGCGGTCGAGCGGGCCGGTGCGGAACTGGCCCCCGGCGGCGGGACGCACCTCGCGGTCCTCGGCGGGACCGACCTCGGACTCGACGCCGAACACCACACCGACCTCGCCGCCCTGGCCGCTGCGACGGCGGACGGCGCGGCCGCACCCGACGTCGTCGTCCTCCCCGTGCCCCCGGCCCCGGTACAGGAGACCGGCCGGGTCACGCAGGAGGTCCTCGCGGTACTGCGGCAGTGGCTCGCCACCGACGCGCTGCCCGCGGCGCGGCTCGCCGTGGTCAGCACCGGGGAGCTGGCGCACAGCGCACTGTCCGGACTGATCCGGACCGCCGAGTCGGAACACCCGGGACGTTTCCAGCACGTGATCACGGACGGCCTCCCGGCCGACGGCACGCTGCTGGCCGCGGCCCTGGCCGACGCCCGGCCGCAACTCGCCCTGCACGAGGGCCGCGCCTACGTGACCCGGCTCGCCAAGATCGTCTCCCCGGCCCCGGTGCCGGACGCGGACCCCGCGTTCGACCCGGAGCACACCGTGCTGATCACCGGCGGCACCGGCGCGCTCGGAGCGCAGGTCGCCCGGCACCTGGTGA
>NZ_JAAGMG010000614.1 GCF_010548525.1 Streptomyces sp. SID14478 | reverse complement strand
CACCGGCTCGCGGGAGGTGGCCGTCGCGGGGTGCGCCAGGCCGTCGACCGTGGCGAGCGCGACCCGCAGGCCCGAGCCGCCCGAGTCCACCCCGAGGACCCAGGGGTCCCCGGCGCGGCCGGTCACGGCAGCCGCCAGTCGATGGGCTGTGCGCCCTGCCGCGCGAGCAGGTCGTTGGCCCGGCTGAAGGGGCGCGAGCCGAAGAAGCCGCGGTCCGCCGACATGGGGGAGGGGTGCGGCGACTCGATCGCCGGATACGCGTCGAGCCACGGCCGCGTGTTGCGCGCGTCCCGGCCCCACAGGATGGACACCAGGGGGCGCCCGCGCGCGGCGAGGGCCTTGATCGCCTGCTCGGTCACCTGCTCCCACCCCTTGTCGCGGTGGGAGGCGGGGCGTCGGGGCGCCACGGTCAGCGCCCTGTTGAGCAGCAGCACCCCCTGCTGTGCCCAGGGCGTCAGGTCGCCGTTCGACGGCGCGGGCAGGCCGAGGTCGGTGCCGAGCTCCCGGTAGATGTTGAGGAGGCTGCCCGGCAGCGGGCGCACCTCCGGCGCCACGGAGAAGCTCAGCCCCACCGCGTGCCCCGGCGTCGGGTACGGGTCCTGCCCGACGATCAACACCCGTACGTCGTCGAAGGGTTGCTGGAAGGCGCGGAGCACGTGTGAGCCCGCCGGGAGGTAGGTGCGCCCGGCGGCGATCTCCGCGCGCAGGAACTCTCCCATCGCGGTGATCTGCCCGGCCACGGGTTCCAGGGCCTTCGCCCAGCCCGCTTCGACGATTTCATGCAAGGGTCGTGGTGCCACGGCGTCACCCTACTGCCGTCCGCACAGGGCACTTCAACCGGCGGTCGGCCGGGGCGCACGGCGGCCCCTCGCGGCCGACCGGCCCGCCCGCGTCACCCCACGACGGCCGCACGCACGCACAGCACGTCCGGTAGGTGCGACGCCAACTGCTGCCAGCTGTCCCCGTCGTCGGCCGACGCGTACACCTCGCCGTTGCGATTGCCGAAGTACACGCCCGCCGGGTCCGCGTCGTCCGTGCACAGGGCGTCCCGCAGGACCGTGCCGTAGTGGTCGCCCTCGGGCAGGCCCCGGCTCAGCGGCTCCCAACTCGCGCCCGCGTCCTGGGTGCGGAAGACGCGGCAGCGGTGATCGGCCGGGACCCGGTCCGCGTCCGCGGTGATCGGGAAGACGTACGCCGTGTCGCCGCGGTGCGGGTGGGCGGCCACGCCGAAGCCGAACGTCGAGGGCAGCCCGGCGCCGATGTCCGTCCACTTCCCGCCCGCGTCGTCGCTGCGGTACACGCCCCAGTGGTTCTGCAGATACAGCCGGTCCGGGTCGGCGGCGTCCCGCGCCACCTTGTGCACGCACTGTCCGAACTCCGGATCGGGGTCGGGCAGGAACACCGCGGACACCCCCGAGTTCGACGGCGCCCAGCTCTCTCCGCCGTCCGCCGAGCGGAACACCCCGGCCGTCGACACCGCCACCGTCAGGGCACGCGGGTCGCGCTCGTCCGTGAGCACCGTGTGCAGGCCCTCGCCCCCGCCGCCCGGCACCCACTGCGAGCGCGTCGGGTGCTCCCACAGCGGGCGGCACAGCTCGAAGGTCTCACCGCGGTCCCGCGAGCGGTACAGCGCGGCCGGCTCCGTGCCCGCGTACACCACGTCCGGTTCGGCGGCGGCCGGGTGCAGCTGCCAGACCCGCTCCAGTGAAGCCCCGGTGTCCTTGGGGAACTTGACGGCGGGCGCGGCCGGCTCGGTCCAGGTGCGGCCCAGGTCGTCCGAGTGGAAGACGGAAGGGCCCCAGTGCGCGCTGTCCCCGCTCGCCAGCAAACGGGGGGTGTCCCCCCGGGTGTCGAGGGCGACGGCGTACACCGCCTGCGCGTTGAAGTACGGACTCTCGTCGAATTCCCAGGCCGCTCCACCACGCTTTCGCCCCAGGAACAGGCCTTTGCGCGTGCCCACCGCCAGCAGTACATCGGTCATGCCGAACACCTCCGAAACGTCGTTGTCTCCAGGTATCGGCCAGTCTGCACCCCGCCACTGACAATGGCCGCCGCATACGGCTGCGCCGCAGGTCAGCGGGCGGTTCCCGGACGCCGGAACTGCCACAGCAGCATCAGGGGCACGCCTGCCCCCGCCGCGTGCGCGGCCCGGGGCGCGAGGCCCGCGAGCGACCACGGCCAGGCCTCCCACGGGCCGGGCCC
>NZ_JAAGMG010000566.1 GCF_010548525.1 Streptomyces sp. SID14478 | reverse complement strand
CGTAGGCGCCCGTCGCCGCCGTCGCGAGGACGGCGCCGACGGCCTGCGGGACCGTCGCGCGCTGCCGGAACAGCAGGGCGCCCAGCGCCAGCGAGGCGCACGGCATCAACGCCACGACGAGGTTCGTCAGCGAGGTGCCGATGCGCGCGAGGGCGAGCAGGGTGCCGACCGCGTACACGGCGAATCCCAGCAGGCCGAGCAGGGCCGGCGTGCCCGGCTTCCGCGACAGTTTCCGCAGCCCGGCCCGTCCTTGCGGCCGCGCCACCGCGAACGAGGTGAGCACCGCGCAGCACGCCCCGGTCCGCCCCACCGCGACCAGCAGCGGATCGGTGTCCTCGACGAGCGCCCCGGACAGCAGCCAGGTGCCTGACAGCAAGGCGACCAGCATCACCACGAGCAGCGCGACCCGGCCCCTCACGGCCGCACGGTCAGCCGGTACTGCCGCACGGCGTCGGCAAGGCCCGACGTGCTGCGCGCGGTGATCGTGAAGGTGGCGCTTCCCGCGTGCGCGGGCGTACCGGTGACGCCGCCGGTGTCCTTGTTCAGCCGCAGTCCGGCGGGCAGGGCGCCCCGCGTGACCTCGTAGCGGATCGTCGCGGGCGTGTTCGTGGTGACCCGGGACTCGTACAGCCGGTGCGCCGACGCCGGGGGAAGGGGCGTCGAGGACAGGGCGGGCGTCGGAGTCGTCACCGGCTCCGGGGGGCCGACCGGCGCGCCGTCCGCGTCGACCTGCTGCAGCGACCACTCCTTGCCGGGCGTGACGACATCCAGGTGCCAGTTGGTCGTGCGGTCCCGCAGTCGTGCGCGCTGCCGAGTGGTGAACGCGCCGACGTTGCGCGCCGTCTCCCACTGCTTGATCGCATCGAGGACCCGCAGGGACGCGTCGCCGCCGGAGGCGAGGTCGGCGACGCTGCCCTGGAAGCCGACACCGGCGTTGAGCCCGGCCGCCCGCGCCAGCTTGTCCTCGATGCTGACGACGCCCTCGGACGACTTCAGGCTGATCCAACCCAGCATCCCGGGAAGGAAGTTGTCCCGGTAGAAAGCGTTGTTGAGGAAGACCTGGTCCCAGCTGGTGACGCCCACCTCGCCCCAACTGGCGCGGGTCAGCGCGTCCCAGGTGTTGGACGACATGCGGCTGGTCTCGGTGATGAAGCCGTCCTTGCGGTCGTTCTTCTCGTACGCGCCGTTGATCAGCCGGGCCAGTCCGTAGCTGCCCCAGCCGGACTCGGAGGCCGACTCCACGCCGTCGTAGGAGTTGGCGCGCATGCCGGTGGCGTTCCAGGCGGTGGCGAGCCGGTCCGCGATCTCGTCGACGATCCCCTTGCCGCCGATGGCCCCGTCGTAGCTGTTGAGCAGCACGCGGGCGGCGCCTGCGCCCTCGTCGTGCGCGGCGGCCGTCGAGCCCCATCGGCCGCGCTCGACGCCGGTGAGTTCCCAGCCGTCGTCGCTCTTCGTGGCACTCGTGTACGTCAAGAACTCGTCGCCGATGCGCAGGAGTCGACCGTGCGGACCGTCGCCGAGCAGCGCGTCGTCGTCGAGCCGCAGCGTGGTGTCCGTGGCGGACAGGGGGCGGGTCAGGCGTGCGCGACCGCCGAGTGCGAGACGCCGGTCGGCGGGCGCGGTGACGTAGGCGTCGTCGGGGGAGACGAAGTCGGAGATGGTGTGCACGCCGAGGTGGACGCCGTTGTCCTCGGCGAGCGAGACCGCCGCCGCGGCACCGGCGTCGCTGCCTCCGAGGGAGTCGTCGAACGCGTAGTGCCCGGTGGTCCGCCAAGGGCCGACGGCGTTCGGCAGTGCATACATGTAGTCGAGCCCGGCGGCCTTGGTGAAGCGGGCCGCGGCCGGGATGGTGCCCGTCGACAGGTCGTGGAGCACGAGGAACGACCGGCTGCCGGCCTGCGCCGTCTTCTGCCACTGCCCGTTCTGCGTCGGATACGGCAGTCCCTCGCGGGACGCGATGTCCGACAGGACGGTCGGCGCGAGGTCGGGCGCTGCACCGAACAGCGCGATCCGCGATCCGGTCACGCGGCCCTGCCCGCCCGGCAGCGGTCCTACGGGGATGCGGTATCCCGAAGTCGTCGCCCGCTGCCGTTCCTTGGTGTAGTCGTACGTGAAGGCACGCAGCACGGACCCCCACGGCGTGCGGCCCGCCGCGCTCCACTCCTCGTGCGGGGCGACCTGCAGGCGGGAAGGGTTGTCGGCGACCTCGCTCTCCCAGCCGTAGTCCTGGTACTCCTGCGGCCAGGCGCCCTCCGTCCGGTCGGTCAGCGGGCGCAGGCCGATCGCGAAGTCCTCGTCGCGCACGACCCCGACGGACTCGCCGACGGTCCGCGTCACGTCCGTGGCGAGCGGCCCCCACAGCAGGGTCTGCACGTCACCGTCGGCCGGGCCCGAGACGCGTACGGCTTCGAGGCTGGTGTAGCCGTCCTCGGCGACGGGCCGCACGTCGACCGTCGTGCCCGCGTCCCGGTTGGTGAACCTGAGGAGGCGGCCGCCGCCGACGACGGAGACCCGGGTGGGCCGCACCTGCTCGCCGTCCACGACCAGGCTCACCAGGGGAGCGGTCCTGCCCGCGCTCGCGTGGTCGCGGCCGGTGCGGGTGTCGACGAGCGAGACGACGGTGCCGCAGGGGTCCAGGCGCACGGCGAGATATCCGGCGGTCAGGGTGAGCAGGCCGTGCGAAGACCGCACGGCGCACAGGGCGGAGGGCGCACGGGGTCCCGCGGCCTGTGCGGGGACGCCCGCGGTGAGGGCCAGACTCAGGGCGAGTGCGCCGACGCCGAGAACGGCCGAGCGGGACGAAGCGGGTCTCATGAGCGGCTCCCTGGTTCGGCGGATCGACGGCGTCAGCACGGGAGCGGGGCGTGCGGAGCGGGCGGCTCGCGTGCCTTTATTTCTGCTACCTTCTGAAATAATGCGGCTCGATACTCCACCGACGCCGCCACCTCGTCAAGGGGGACGACCGGCATGACGGCCACATCGGGAGCCGATTCCTCACTGCTGCGACGCGTCAACCAGGCCGCGGTGCTGCGCTGCCTGCACACGGCCGCCCCCTCCGGACTGACCCTGACCGAGCTGGTCCAGGCGACCGCGGTCGCCCGCGCGACCGTGGAGAACGCACTGGCCGGACTCCTCCAGCAGGGCCTTGCCGCGCAGAGCGCGCCGCCCGCCGAGGAGCAGCGCCGGCTCGGCCGCCCCGCCCGGCGCTACCGCTTCCGCGCCGAGTCGGGCTGCGTCCTCGGCCTCGACATAGGAGTCCACAAGGCGCTCGCCGTCGTCTGCGACCTGAGCGGCGAGGTGCTCACGGTGCGCCGCGCCGCGAGCGGACCCGGCCTCACCCCGGCCGAACGCATC
>NZ_JAAGMG010000535.1 GCF_010548525.1 Streptomyces sp. SID14478 | reverse complement strand
GTCGCGCTCGGTGTGCGGCGGCTCGTGCTGCTCTCGGCGCGCGGCGAGGTCCAGGCGCTGCCCGCCGAGGAGGCGCTGCGGGCGTCGGGGGCGCAGTGGACGGTCCTGCGCTGCGCGTGGTTCCACCAGAACTTCAGCGAGGGCCCGCTGCTCGACCAGGTGCGCGGGCCGGAGCTGGCGTTCGCGGCGCCGGACGCGCTGCGCGAGCCGTTCCTCGACGTGCGGGACATCGCCGAGGTCGCGGTGGCGGTGCTCCGGGAGCCCTCGGGGAAGTACGTGCACGAGGTTCTGGACCTGACCGGTCCGGAGCTGCTGACGTGGGGCGAGGCGCTCGCGGCGGTGGCGGGGGCCACGGACACGGAGAAGCGGTACGTGGCGGTGCCGGTGGCCGGGTACGGATCGGCGCTGCAGGAGTTCGGGGTGCCCGAGGAGGAGGCCGACTTCCTGGTGGAGCTGTTCAGCACGCTGTTCGACGGCCGCAACGCGTCCCTGACCGGCGACGTGGCGCGGGTGCTGGGGCGCGGGCCGCGTGCGTTCGGCGGGTTCGCGACGGAGGCGGCGGCCGGGGGCGTGTGGAAGTGAGCTGAGCGCGCGGACAGGTGAGGGAGGGGGCCGGTGGGCCGGCCCCTTCGCCCGCGCGCCTACTCTTCCTGCTCCTCCGGCGGGGCGGGGTCGCCGCCCTTGCGCACGTGGGTGCGCAGCCGGGACGTCACGTCCTCGGGGGGCAGGAACTTCGACCAGCGTTCGGGGAACTCCGACGGCATGTCCGGGTCGTCGGTGTCGTCGCCGTCCTCGGCGTCGTCCGGGTCGCCGGAGTGCCGGGCGGTGCGGGCGGCCGCGCGGGCCACGTACTGCGCGGCGGCGGCGTGCCGCACCCGCTCGTTCGCGGCG
>NZ_JAAGMG010000493.1 GCF_010548525.1 Streptomyces sp. SID14478 | reverse complement strand
GCCAGACCCGGATCGCCGTCCTGTCCGCGCTGCTGTCGGACGCGGCGCCCGCCACCCGCACCGATCTGCTGCGCCGGCTGATCTCGGCGCCCGCCGCCGACGAGCGGGCCGCCGCCTGAGGTCCGGGGCCGCGCGGCGTTACGCCTGCGGCGTCTCCACCGACTCCGAGTTCGGCGCCAGGCTGTCCATGAACGAGCTGACGGAGAACACGGCACGGCCCGCGCCCGCGGGACCGTATCCGGGCGGCGACGACAGGCCGTACTCGTCCATGGTCGAGCGGTAGGCGTCGAGCAGCCGGATGTGGTACTCCAGCGGCGCGCCGTTCGGGTTCTCCTTGCCGAGCGGCGTCGTCGGCTCGGGGCACCAGGTGGTGAAGCGCGGCGTGATGCCGTTCGACATGAAGAAGCGCAGGCCCTCGGTGGTGGAGGCGATGGCCTCGTCGACCGTCTTGAAACCGAACGGCTCGGCCATCTCCACGCCCGCCACGAAGTTCGGGATCACGTTGCGGGCGCCGAAGACGTCGCGCGAGTCGAGGATCCGCCGGTGCCACTCGTCGCGGCCGACGTAGCGCTCCTTGCCCGGGCAGTACATCTTGAACAGGTACTCGTCCCACACCTCGAAGTTGGGGTGGTAGATCTGCACGCCGTAGTCCTTGAAGCGCTGCACGTCGTCCTTGGGCAGCGCCTGGGCGACGACCTTGCCGATCCAGCGGCCGGGGAAGTGCTCCTCGATGGCCTTGGCGTAGCGGCCGTAGAAGTCGGCCTCGTCCAGTCCCTGGACCTTCGACGTGATCGCGCCGCCGGTGAGCGTGTACGCGGTGGATGCCTTCGCGGTGTCGTACTGGTTGATGATGTCGAGGGCCTCCAGGACCTCGTCCACGTCCTTCACGCCCGTGTAGGGGCGGCCGGCCGCCTTGTGCTGGCGCCAGTTGTGGTTGATGTCGCAGTACTGGCACTCCTCCTTGGCGCCGAAGTACTGGCAGACGCGGAACGCGGTCAGGTAGATCAGGTAGCCCCACTGGATGGTCGGGGCCACCTCCATGACCGACTTCCCGTTGGAGAGCTTGTGCCGGTAGTACTCCGGCATCGGCGGCACGCCCACGTCGGAGATCCGCTTGCCGTCGAGGTAGAGGCCGAGCATGCCGTCCTCGTTCGACGCCACGCGGTACGGCGACGACGGGTTCACGCGGACCGAGACGACCGTGCGGCGCAGGTCGTAGGGGCCGCCGGTGAGGACGATCTCCTCGGGCGGGCGGCGCAGCGCGGCCTCGCCCAGCTCGGGCAGCGTGCCGTGGTCGAAGGAGAAGATGAAGTACGACTTCGGCTTGACCTCGCCGTCCTCGTTGTCACTGAGCGCCGACGGGTCGAAGGCGACACCGCCGCGCAGCAGGTCCTCCTTGAAGACCGCTTCCTTCGGCACGTGCGGGAAGCGCTCCATCAGGTCCTCTACCAGCGCCGTACGGCTCTGCATCCCGTTTTCTCCTTGCTCCTGCGACGTGCTCCTGCGACGGTCCTACCGTTCCACGGTATGCCCCCGCCGGGCGGCCGCGGACAGGTGGGGTGCGTTGGCCGCCGCGCCCCTCAGCCCTGCCGCGTCCCCGCACGGGCCACGACGTGCGCGGGGGCGGTGATGCCGTGCGGCAGCAGCGGGTCGGCGGTGGGGGCGCCCCAGCGGGAGGTCAGCGGGAGGGTGCCGGCCCACAGGCCGAGCTCGGCGTCGGGCGAGCGGCCGTCGTCCGGCGGGCCCGCGCTGATCTTGACGGAGGCCTCCTCCAGGGACAGGGCGAGGACGGTCGTGGCCGCGAGCTCCTTGCGGTTCGGGCGGCGGGCGTAGTCCCACTGGCCGGGGGCGCAGTGGTGGGTGAGGACGCGCAGCGCCTCGGTCTTCTCGGCGTCGTCGGTGACGGGGCGCGGCACGCCGTAGATCATCGCGCAGCGGTAGTTCACGCCGTGCTCGAAGACGGAGCGGGCGAGGACGAGGCCGTCGACGTGCGTGACGGTCACGCATATCTCGGCCTCCGGGTCCGCGGCCAGGCTGCGGCTGGCCACCGACCCGTGCACGTACAGCTGCTGCCCGTCGCGGCCGTAGACGGTGGGGACGACCATCGGGGTGCCCTCGACGACCACCCCCAGGTGACAGACGAAGCCCGCGTCGAGGATCGCTTCGAGATCGGAGCGTTCGAAGCTCGCGTTCTCCTTCATCCGGCGCAGGCGGGTCCGGTCGGTGGGGGGCAGGGTGTGCGACGGCGAGGTGTGCGGCGGCTCGGTGTGCGTCATGCGCCGGACAGTACTCCGGCGCCGTCGGGTGGCGATCACCGGTGCGGGCCCCGGGCCCGTGCGGCGGTGGGCGCGCCGCCGTGGCCGTGCGGGGATCTGCGGCGGGCCATGTCCGGGA
>NZ_JAAGMG010000447.1 GCF_010548525.1 Streptomyces sp. SID14478 | reverse complement strand
GCCCTCGTCGACCGCGGCTACCGCACCTCGCGCGCCCTGGCCCGGTGGGCGGTCCTGCGGGTGCTCGCCCTGGGCATCGGCGGCCAACTGCCGCTGCTGCTGCTCCTGGTGACCGCGCCGTGGACCCTCGACCACGGAGTGACACCCGGGGCGCTGGTGGGGGCCCTCGCCTACGTCACCCAGGCCCTGCTGCCCGCCCTCGCCAACCTCGTGCACGGCCTCGGCGTCGGCGGCTCCCGCCTCGCGGTCGTGGTACGCCGCCTGCTGTACGAGGTGCCAGGACAGCCCGCCGAACCCGAGCGGCCGGCGCCCGAGGCGCCCGGCGCCCCGGCCCTCACCGTCTCCGCGCTGACCTTCGCCTACGGTCCCGGCGCCGACCCGGTGCTGGACGGCCTCGACCTGACCGTGCCCCGGGGCGGCCATCTCGCCGTCGTAGGGCCCAGCGGCATCGGCAAGTCGACCCTGGCGGGCCTCGTCGCCGGCGTCCTCGTGCCCCAGGGCGGCGACATCCGGGTGCACGGGATGCCCGCCCGCTCCCCGGGCGCCGTGGCACAGCGCGTGCTGATCCCGCAGGAGGCGTACGTCTTCAGCGACTCGCTGCGGGCCAACCTCTGCTACCTGCGCACCGACGCCGTGCCCGACGACGAACTGCGCGCGGCCGCCGACGCCGTCGGGCTGAGCGCGCTCAGCGACCGGCTCGGCGGCCCGGACGCCCCCGTCGACCCGACCGTGCTCTCGGCGGGGGAGCGGCAGCTGATCGCGCTGACCCGCGCCTACCTCTCGCCCGCGCCGCTCGCCGTGCTCGACGAGGCGACCTGCCACCTCGACCCGGCGGCGGAGGGCCGCGCGGAGCGGGCCTTCGCCGCCCGGCCCGGTGGGACGCTGATCGTGGTCGCCCACCGGATCAGCTCGGCGCACCGGGCCGCGCGGACCCTCGTCATGGACGGCCCGCGCACCGTCTGCGGCAGCCACGAGGAGCTGCTCGCACGCTCTCCGCTCTACCGCGACCTGGCGGGGGCGTGGGAGGTGCCCGCGGTGGCCGAGGAGGTCTCATAACCAGCCCTCGCCCCGGGAGATGCGGATCGCGTCGACCCGGTTGCGGGCCCCGACCTTGCGGGTGATGGCCGCCATGTAGTTGCGCACCGTCCCGTTCGACAGGTGCAGACTGCCGGCTATCTCGGCGACCGACGCCCCTTCGGCAGCGAGCGTCAGCACACTCAACTCCCGCCGTGTCAAAGGATTCTGGGCCGCTTTGAGGAACCCGAATCCCAGCGAGTCGTCGACGAAGCGCTTACCGTGGGCCGCCTGTCTGATGCCCGTCAGGAGCCGTTCCACCGGGCTCGCCTTGTCGACGTAGCCGAGCGCGTGCGCCTCCATGGCCCGGCGCAGCAGTCCGGGCCGGGCCGGGGTGGCCAGCACCACCAGCCCGCACCGCAGCTCGCCGAGCGGCGGTATCCCGTAGGTACCGTCGCATTCCAGATCCGCGACGCATATCTGCGGACTCAGCGCGTCCGCCCTCCCCGGTGCGCTGCGCCACGGCGTGTGATGCACCTCCAAATCCGTTTCCTTCGCGAGGCGTTCGGCCAATGCCGAACGCATCAGGCAGGAATCGTGCACGAGAAGTACCCGGATCACGTCTGCCCCCTCCGTGAGTTCCGCCCCCGCCGCCCCGTTCATTGCCTGAACAATTGAAGCGACGGGTTCCCCGTTGCGAACTGGCAGAACTGGCCAAGAGAAGAATGGCCAAGACGACGAGAAGAATGGCCAGGACAGGAATGCCCCGGCCGCTCCCGCGGCGCGGGCGGGCCGGTCAGCTCTTCGGCGCCGTCAGGTCGATCAGTTTGCAGACCGTCTCGATGTCGATCTTGACCTGCGCGATCGAGGCCCGGCCCGACAGCCAGGTGATGAGCGCCGAGTGCCAGGTGTGCTCGATGACCCGGACCGCCGACAGCTGCGCGGGGGTGGGGTCGTCGAGCTCCATCGCGTCCAGGATGATCGCCGTCGTCTGCCGCGACACCTGGTCGACCTCGGGGCTCACGCTGCGGTCCGCGAAGGTCAGCGCGCGCACCATCGCGTCCGCCAGGTGCGGCTCGCGCTGCAGCGCGCGAAAGGCCCGCATCAGCGTCTCGGCGACCCGCTCGGCGGGTGCGTCCGAGGACGGCGGGCGCTTGCGGACCGTGGTGTGCATGTGCTGCAGCTGGTCCTGCATGGTGGCGACCAGCAGGTGCACCTTGCTCGGGAAGTAGCGGTACAGCGTGCCGAGAGCGACCTGCGAGGACTCGGCGACCTCCCGCATCTGCACCGCGTCGAAGCCGCCGCGGGCCGCCAGCTGGGCGCTCGCGTGCAGGATGCGGCGCCGCCGCGCCTCCTGCCGCTCGGTGAGCGCGGGGCCGCCCTGGGTGGTGCTGCTTCTGGCGTCCGGAGCTGTCATCAGTTCGCTTCCGTGTCCCGTCGTCCCGGCCGTGGCGTGAATCACCCGATCCACCGGTGGCAGCCTGCCTACCTGCCGGTAGATTCGATGCTCATTGAACGATCAAGTCTGAAACTTGTTCTAGATTAGCGTCCCCGCGTAGTGTCCACGGGCAGGCAGGGATGTCCACGGGCAAGCAGGGAGAAGGGTGGCCTGGAGTGACCGCGGAGTCGTTGCGCATCGCTCTCCTCACGTACAAGGGCAACCCGTTCTGCGGTGGCCAAGGCGTGTACGTCCGTCACCTCTCCCGCGAGCTGGCCCGGCTGGGGCACCGCGTCGAGGTCATCGGCTCCCAGCCGTACCCGGTCCTGGACGAGGGCCTCGACGGCCTGTCGCTGACCGAGCTGCCCAGCCTCGACCTGTACCGCAGCCCCGACCCTTTCCGTACCCCGAAGCGCGACGAGTACCGCGACTGGATCGACGCCCTCGAAGTCGGGGCGATGTGGACCGGCGGTTTTCCGGAGCCGCTGACGTTCTCCCTGCGGGCCGGCCGTCATCTGCGGGCGCGGCGCGGCGAGTTCGACGTGGTGCACGACAACCAGACGCTCGGCTACGGCCTGTTGGGCGGCCCCTCCTCGCTGGGCGCCCCCCTCGTCACCACCATCCACCACCCCATCACCGTCGACCGGCAGCTGGAGCTGGACGCCGCCGAGAACTGGCGGCAGCGGATGTCCAAGCGCCGCTGGTACGCGTTCACGCGCATGCAGAAGCGCGTCGCGCGCCGCCTGCCGTCCGTGCTCACCGTCTCCGGCACCTCCCGCGACGAGATCGTCGAGCACCTCGGGGTGCGCCCGGAGCGGATCGGCGTCGTCCACATCGGCGCCGACACCGACCTCTTCTCGCCGAATCCCGCCGTGGCGGAAGTGCCGGGACGGATCGTGACGACCTCCAGCGCCGACGTGCCGCTCAAGGGGCTCGTGTACCTCGTCGAGGCGCTCGCCAAGGTGCGGGCCGAGCAGCCCGAGGCGCATCTCGTCGTCGTCGGCAAGCGCGCCGAGGACGGCCCCGTCGCCCAGGCCATCGAGCGGTACGGACTCGAAGACGCCGTCGAATTCGTCAAGGGCATCACCGACCAGGAACTCGTCGACCTGGTGCGCTCGGCGCAGGTCGCCTGCGTGCCCTCCCTCTACGAAGGCTTCTCGCTGCCCGCCGCCGAGGCCATGGCCACCGGCACCCCGCTGGTCGCGACCACCGGCGGCGCGATCCCCGAGGTCGCCGGGCCCGACGGGGAGACCTGCCTGTCGGTGCCGACCGCCGACCCCGGCGCGCTCGCCGCCGCCCTG
>NZ_JAAGMG010000404.1 GCF_010548525.1 Streptomyces sp. SID14478 | reverse complement strand
CCTCGCCGGGATAGAGATCGGCGATCCGCCGCATTGTCAGGCCCGGCAGATAGGCGACGTGGCAGCCCAGGTTGCGGGCGACGGTCAGCGGCAGGGCTCCGATGGAGGCGACCTGGTCGACGATGACCAGGACGGTTCCGTGCTTGGCCTGCAGTTTGGCGAAGACCTCACGGAGTTTGGGCTCGCTGTTGGGCAGTCGCTTGTCGAAGGTTTTCTTGCCGGTCGGGGTGAGTGCGGTGGCGTGGTGTTCGCCCTTGCCGACGTCCAGGCCGAGGTAGACGTCGATGCTGCTGGTATCGATCACGTCAGGCTTCCTTCGGTGCTGTTCACCCGGCCCTGCCACGGCACTGATCGCCACATCCACATTACGAAGAGCCTTCCGGCCTGCGAAAAGGCCAGCGCTCGTGTCCCTAATCAGCGGTCTGTCAGTGCCTCCGGAGCCGGTGACACCACCCCCCAGGCCATCCGTTCGACAAGGGGAGGTAGTCATGCCAACTCCGAAGGCCGGTAACCCCGTTGCGGGGCTACGAAAAAGGTAATGGGGGGGACGTTCCGGCTGTGAGCGAGGAAGTCCAAAACGATCGTTGCCCGCTGCTTGGGCGAGAAGGAGCCTGGCCCACTCCTCCTGCGGTCGCCGCAGGGCAAGTGTTCGGGAGGCAACTGCGGACCGGTCCCAGCTTTGCTCCGCCGGCCGGTAACCCAGCTCGCTCGGCGATCCCTCCGTACTGGCTGCAGCGCCGGACCAGGATGAAATACCGAAGATGCGGACGCCAGTTCCCGCGGCCTTCGGGCTCCAGGCGCTGTCGTCAGTTGCGGCCCGGCATCCACGCCAGCCATGACGCTGCCTCGGCACCGGCCACATCCTCGCCGCGGATCCGCCGGACAGCTCAGGTGGGCCACACCGACGTCTCACCTTCGGGCATCTTGGCCACGCAGCCGTCGCCGTTCCAAGGCGTATCCCAATCCCACGAGCGCCAGTGAGGGGAAGGCGACGACGGCCTGCGGGAAGATCTGCTTGCCGGGCGGGTCGACGGCTCGGGAGCCGGGGTACGCAAGCGCGGAAATCTGCGTCACCCAGTACAGCGCGGCGGACACGGCCCCGCTGTCCAGCGCGGCCTTGGCGCCTGCCATGGAATCAGCCGGACGCCACAGTTGCAGAAGCGCGGCTCCAGCCAGCCCTGCGCCCAAGCTCATAGTCTGGGCGTTGTGAAATTTGGCGTGCGGTGGCCAGTTCAGATTGTGGATGTGTGTCTCGTTCCAATCCGCGATATAGGGGCCAACTCCGGCGACCACAGCTGGTACCGAGATCAGTACCTTGCCGAGGCTGACGCGGCCGGTGATTCGTTTGGTCATGCGGCGGTGCTCCTGCCCTGTGCTGTCGGTACATCCGAAATCCGTGTCGGTGGCCGATGACCGATGACGTTCAGGTGCCAACCGCCTCGGGCGCCGCCGCGTAGCACCACCTCCTGGTAAGACGCGCATCAGCGCATCAAGGCGACATTCAGAGGATGAAACGCGTTCGAAGCGATCAGCCATCGGCCTGCGACGCACGCTGCCCTAGACGGAGGTGCGGGCGAACCGGAGCGTCGACGTCACCGTCGTCAGGCCACGCATCATGCCCAACCGATTCCAGCCCATGCCGAACTGTTCCCGGTCGACGGTGAACTCGGTGGTGAGCGCGACCGCGTCCGCGTTCGACTCGGTGACCTTCACGGCGATGGCCTGCGGGCGGCTGACACCGCGGACGGTCAGCTGGCCGTCGACCTTGACGACATCGTTGGGGTGAAACGCGGTGTCACGGACTGCGAAGACCAGGGTGGGGTGATGCTCGACGTCGAAGAAGTCAGCGCTGCGCAGGTGCTCGTCGCGCTTCTTGTGCTTGGTGTCCAGGGAGGCGGCTTCCAGGGTTATGGCACCGCGGACGGTTCCGTCAGGCCGGACCTCGCCCTCGCCGGTGACACCGGTGAACGTGCCCTTCACGGTGACCATGCCCCACATCGTCACGTGACTGACGGCGATGACGGAATGGGTGGTGTCGAGTTGCCACAGGCCAGTTGCTACAGCGGCGGTCATGGGGATTCTCCTTGATGAATACGGGACTGAACTGATGATCAAATTGGGATGGCTTCGCGTTGCGCGATCTGCCCCCGGCGCGGCCGACCGGTCGCCCCGAGCACCGGTCGGCCGCACGGCTACAGGTGGTGGGTAAGCACCACTGACTCAGGGGATGCTCAGGCCGACCGTGTAGTCGCCGCTGCCCTTGGTCGCCACCACCTCGATCCGGTAGGCGCCGGGATCGCGGACCTCGTAGGAGAGCGTCTTGATGTCTTCCTCGCCCGAGGAGGTCGCGACGGTTTTGAGTCCGTCGGTTCCGAAGTGCCTGAGCACGAGATCGAATTCCGCGCCGTCAGGCCCGTCCAGACATGTGCTGATCGTGCCTGCCTGGGCGGCGATGAAGTAGTTCCACGGGATCGCGGTACTGCCCTCAACCACTCGGCCGGACATGGTGAATTCGTGGTCCGTGCAGTCGGTCGCTGCTGCGGCCGTCGGCGCGGTGGTTGTCTGCGAGGCGATGGCAGGCGAGGCGGTTGCCAGGCATGCGGCGAACACGGCGGCGCCAGCAGCCGCGACCAGTCGGTGACGTATCACGAGATCCTCTCCACAACGGTTGAAGAGCTTCACTTGGGATGTGCGAACGTCCAGGGATGCGCGGATGGTTACGCGCTGGGCGGTGTCGCCCAGGTGAGGTTTCCTGTGGGGTCTCAGAACCCGACGTTCTGGCGGATCAGCACCAGGTGGATGCGGCCGGGCTGCTCCTGCCGGATCTCCAGGAGCTTGCCGATGTAGCTGCGCTGCCCGTACGCGGCCTGCGCCCGGACGTCCTCCAGCTTGAGGCTGTGCTCCTCGACTCGCTCGCGAGCAGCCTCCAGGCTGGGGACGAGCTTCTGCGTGCCAGCCACCAGGATGACGTTCGGGGCGTCCCACACGTAGGCGGCGAGCTGGCTTCCGGTGGCCGAGGCGATGACCAGGGCGCCGTCGGCGGTGATGGCGTGGACGCTGCCGAGGGCGTACTCGGCCTGCCCGGCGATGGCCTTCATCTCCTGCTGCTGGGTCTGGAAGTTCAGCGTCATCATCTTGTTGCGGGCCGACACGTACGGGCCGTCCGGGTCGTTGATGGCCGCTTCGATGCCGGACTCCTGCAGCGTGGCCGAGGTGTTGGTCATCACCGGGGAGCCGTGCGGGATCCGCTTCAGCACGGTCTGCCGGGCGGATTCGAAGTCGTCGACGACATCCACGCTGAAGCCGTGCTCCTCGAGCGCGGCGACGGTTGCCGCAACGGTCTGCTCGTCCGGCAGTGTCGTGAAACGTGCGTCGCCGTCGATCGCAGTCATGGGTTTCTCCCTTGTCAGGTGGGCTCGGCAGAGCCGCAACACACGGACCTGTTCCTAGGTGGACGAGTGCGGGTCATCATCGCGTCGCCATAAGCGGACTTTACCCCGCTTAGGGTGTCCGGGCAAGGAGAGTGCGGGCGGCCCTGCGGGCCCCGTCGGCCGCTCGAAGCATAAACGGACTACACCCCGCTTACCGGAATGACTGTTAGGATCACCGCCATGGACGTGCTACCGGTGGGTTGGGGCGCGCCGCGGCCGGAGCGGGCGGACGCGGCCCGCAATCGCGCCCACCTCCTGGCCACTGCCCGCCAGATGCTGGCCGAGTCCGGTCCCGATCAGCTGACGATGGATGCGTTGGCCGAGCGGTCCGGTCTCGGAAAGGGCACCGTTTTTCGGCGCTTCGGCACTCGGGCGGGGATCTTCCAGGCGCTGCTCGATGAGATCGAGCGAGGCTTGCAGGAGCGGGTGATGTCCGGGCCGCCGCCGCTCGGCCCCGGTGCGCCGCCGGTCGAGCGGCTGGTTGCTTACGGTCGGGCACGGGTGCGCCTGCTGATCGAGAACACGGAGATCGCCAGATTCGCGCTCGACGGTCGCCAGCCCCTGCCGAGCAGTCCTCAGACGCCGGCGTCCCAGATGCACGTCCGGATGCTTCTGCGCCAGTTGAGCCTGGACGGCGCGGACCTCGACCTGCTCGCGATCCAGCTCACCGCGGCGCTCGACGGCCCGCTTCTGCTGTACCTTTCCGCCGACGCACTGAGCAGCACAGGCCCTCAGATCGAAGCGAGCTTGGGCTCGGCCTGGCAGGACTTGATCGAACGGGTATGCAGGCCCTGAAACACAGGCGCGGCCATACCCGCCGGGCTGGTTCCCCCGGGGGACGCGACCTTGACACGCCCATGCCGTCGTAGCCATCGACGCAGGTGGCCGGGGGCGTAGCCTTGTGGCCGTGCAGCTTGTCGGCGGTTAGAGACTCAGGTCGATTCCGTCCCAGCTGGCGCGGCGCTCACCGTCGGGGTCTTCGGCGACGGTGGTCTTGGTGTCGAACACCATCGTGGGCCGGGTGTCCGGGTTGTGGGTCGGCCAGGCAGGGATGACACCGGTAGCTGCGGGGTCGCCAGTGGCCGCGAAGGAGACCCAGGAGCCGTGCACGGCGGTGAGCAGGTCCTGGGGCATCTCGTCGCCGATCAGCGTCTTGGTGATCGGCAGGGAGAAGTCGTCGAACACGAACGGGCCTTCGATGCCGTGGGATGCTCCCACGCGTCCGCCGAGGGCGGGGCTGCGCCATGCGAACTGGTAGACGCGGGTCGCTCCGCCCGCTCGATGGTGGGCGTCGGCGATACGCAGTGCGGGGACGCGGAAGGCGCGGTCGGTGTCCATCGAGACCTGCGGTGTGATCGCGGAATCCGGTTCCTGGCTCCGTTCGTAGACGTCAAGGATGGCCTGCTGCAAGGCCGGGTCGGCGTCCCATCCGCCAGGAGACATGCCTGTTTCAGCAGCACCCATTTCCTCCATCAGCGCGTACAAGGTGCACTCGTCGCGGTTGGTTCCGATCACCAGGCTGACGTCCGTCCCGACGCCGTCGGCGACGGCCTGATACGGGGACTGCGGGAGCAGGTCGCCGCCGGTGAGCGGGACGAACGGGATCATGCGTCCGCACGCGGGGTGTTCGCCGCGCTGCTTCTCGACCATGAACTCGGTCTGCGCCTTCAAGACGTCTGCCGGGTCGACGGTGTGCAGGTCACGCGCGGGGACGCCGAGTTTGTCGAGCATGGCCTCGGCGATCGCTTCGGCATAGTGGGCGGGGAAGCCGAACAGCGGTGCCGCTGCGGCACTCTGGCAGGCGGCCTGCTGGAACAGTCCCTGTGCGGAAGGGCAGCCGAGGAGTTCACCGACGAACGTTCCTCCCGCCGAGGAGCCGAAGACGGTGATGTTGTCCGGGTCGCCACCGAATGCCGCGATGTTCTCCCGGGTCCATCGCAGGGCGGCGATCTGGTCAGCCACCCCGTACGCCCCCGATCCCGCGGCATAGGCGTCGTCCAGGTGACCGGCGTGCAGGAAACCGAAAGCTCCGAGCCGATAGTTGCAGCTCACGAGCACCACTCCGTCCCGGGCGAAGGTGTTCCCGTCCGAGCCGGAGCCGGCGTTCGAGCCCATGAGGAAGCCGCCGCCATGGATCCAGAACATCACCGGCAGGCCCATCGCACCCTCCGGTGCCCACACGTTGACCGACAGGAAGTCCTCGCCGGTGCTCAATCCCCCGAAAAGGGGCGAGGACGGCTGGGGACAGCCCGGCCCGTAGGCGGTGCAGTCACGTACGCCCTCCCAGGAAGCGCGCGGCACGGGCGGCTTGAACGCGTTGGCGCCGAACGGGGGCTCCGCATAGGGGATGCCCTTGAACGCGGCGATCCCGTCACGCAGTTCCCCTCTGACGGTCCCCGCTGTCGTCTCGGCGTCGATCGTGCCCATGCTGTTCGCTCCACTCGGTGGGGGGTGTCTCGCCGTGCGCACCGATGCGTCGGCAGGTACGGGGGGGGGTGGGCGGTCGTGCCGCTGCTGTGCTCAGGTGTCGGCGTCGGTCTCGGCCGCGCTTGCCTGCTGGGGCTCGACCTGGGCGAGCCGGTTGCGCAGCGCGGCGGTGACTCCCTGGTAGGAGTCACTGCCCAGGACCAGCCTCATCGGGGCCGGCTTCTGCGCGGCGCTGTCGATGACCTTCGCCGCGACCTTCACCGGGTCTCCGGGGACCGCAACCCGCGTGTGCCGAAAGGCGCGCACCATCGCGGCCGGTGTCCCGTCGTAAGCAGTCAACGGCTCACTCAGCTGGAGGCTGCTGCCGCTGAAAGCGGTCCGCGCTCCTCCGGGCTCTACGAGAGTCACCTCGATGCCGAACGGTGCGACCTCCTGGGCGAGTGCTTCCGTGAAGCCCTCCATGCCCCATTTGCTCGCGTGGTAGAGCGAGGCACCGGCGTGGGCGGCGAGCCCGGCGACCGAGGAAATCTGGATCACCCGGCCGCCACCCTGGGCACGCAGGTGCGGCAGCACGGCCCGCGCCGTCTGGATCGAGCCGAGAAGGTTGGTGTTGATCTGATGGACGACCTGCTCGTCGGTGAACTCTTCGGCGGCACCGAACAGGCCGTACCCCGCGTTGATCACGACGACGTCGATACGGCCGAGGTCACCGAAGGCGGCGTCCACGACCGCGCGGACCCGCAGCAGGTCAGTGACGTCGAGGTGGCCGACCCAGAAACGGTCGCCGTACTTGGCGCGAAGATCATCGACCGAGCCCTCCCGCCGGATCGTCCCGGCGACCCGGTCTCCGCGAGATAGGAGCTGTTCGGCCAGCTCACGTCCGAAACCGCTGTTGACACCAGTGATGAACCACGTCTGCATCGTCATATCAATGAGCTTCACCAGCGCGAAGTAGCCCTGCCAGTTCCCCCGTGTTCCTGGTAGTGACAGGGACACCCAGAACCAACTGCGACCGCATAGCCTGCCAATGTGGACAATGCCCTCGGAGATTTCCTGCGTGCACGACGCGAACAGGTCACCCCCACCGACGCGGGCCTGCCACCCGGGCACGGGCTGCGCCGGGTGACCGGGTTGCGCCGCGAGGAGGTCGCCATGCTGGCCGGCATCAGCGCCGAGTACTACCTGCGCCTGGAGCAAGGCCGCGACCGCAACCCCTCGGCCCAGGTACTCGAGGCGCTCGCCCAGGTCCTCCAGCTGGACACAGAGGGCACGGCCTACCTGCTGTCCCTCGCCGCACCGAAACCGCGCCGCAGCCTGGACCTTCCCGACGAACGCCTGCCTTCGGGACTCGACATGCTCCTGCGGACCCTCAACGTGCCCGCGTTCGTCTTCAACCAGTACAGCGATGTCCTGGCCGCCAACCGACTGGCCCGGGCACTGTCACCGGACCTGGCGCCCGGGACGAACCGGCTGCGCGCCCTCTTCACCGACGAGGCGCTCCAGGAGTACCACGCCGACTGGGAGCACTACACAGCCGTCGCCGTGGCCCACCTGCGCGCCACGGTCGGCACTCAGACCGACGACGAGCGCCTGCAAGCTCTGATCGGGGAGATGTCCCTCAAAAGCGACCGGTTCCGTCAGCTGTGGGCACGCCACGATGTGCGTTCCGCCGCCGAGGCCATGTTCCGGATACAGCATCCACAGGTCGGTTCCCTGGAACTCCTGGTCGAGAAGTTCCAGGTGGTGGGAGCCAGCAGGCTGGAGATGATGCTCCTGCACGCAGAGCCCGGCACCCGCTCGGCCGATGCTCTGGCCCTGCTCGCTTCCCTCGACGCGTCTTCTTGACACCGCCCGGCCGCCTCATCGGGGCACAGGCCTAGATGTACTGACCACGAGTGTTGTTGACAGTGATCAAGGGGCAAGCCGCACTCCTGCCCGCGCCCACGCCTGCGCGCGGTGATCTGGCGGACCGGGGCGTCCACGCCTTGCTCGGCGAAGAGCTCGGTGGCTGCGGCGAGCAGGGCGTCCAGATTGCGTTGCACGTCGGGGCGTGTCCGGCGGGCGGCCTCAGCTGGCGGATTCTCTGTCACGGAGTGTCCCTTTTGCGCTCCTGAACGGTGTTCCGTTTCTCGGCTCAGTGGAGCACCCGATCACGCCGCACAAAGCAGCGCCCCCTCCCCTCAAGGACGTGACCGCCGCTGGAACCTGGCGCGCGCCTTCATGGACAAGCAGGGCTTCGAGGCTCTGATCGTCGCCGGTGAGCACGAGGACGCCAGCCCCGCCCCGTTCTACTTTGACACCTGGATCACCAACGACCGCCCCGGCACCATCGTCGTCTTTCCCGTGAGGGTGAGCCCATCTCGCTGATGGGCATGCCGACCGGCCGCCATCGGGGAGGAGATGGCCAAGGCCATGGTCGCCGCCGCAGCCCCCGGGGTCTCCGAGGCCGAGGTGTGTGCGGCCGGCATTCAGACACTGATCATGTTTCTACTTCTCGGCGCCTCGGTCTCGCTGAATGCCGCCCTCATCGCCATGATCGTGGCCCGCCTCAGTGGCCTGACCCCGCTGCGGGCCGTGCTCGTCGCCGACCCCGCGTTCATCGCGGTCTTCAGCCTATTCATCGCGACATGGAGCAACCTGGCGCGAACCGGCCACATTGCTTCTGCGTCTACGAGACCAGCGGAGCTTCCCTTTTGGCGGAGCAACCGCTGGCCGTCCCGCTCGTTGGTCGCCTCGACACGTCACGACTGTGAGAACTGGAGCGAGCTATGGCACTTCCCACCGCAGGGCTGGCCTTCGACAGGCCGACCGGCTACGTCATGCCACTCATCCGTGCGGGGATGCTCGAGGTCGATCGGGACGGACGGCCTCGCGGGGAGGCCGCTGAAGTCGCCGTCCTTGCCGACTGCTACCAGCGGTTCGACTACGAGGGACTGCAGCGACTCGTCATGGACGTCGCCTGCACCGCCGCCGAGGCGATCACCATGCTTGCCGAGCTGAGCCCGCTCAACCAGGTCCAGATCTTGCAGGAGTTCTCCGCTCAGCACACCGTCGAGATGGCCTTCGACAAGTCCCTGAAGAGCGGGGACGTGGTCTGGGGCTACATCCCCGCCATGCTCCGGCCGATCTTCCAGCCGGAGAGCAAGCCTGGCATGGACGAAGTGCTCTTCGAGATCGATGAGAAGTACGGCTTCTCCGCCTCGATGGATTTCATCATCGCTCTTGCCTACTTCACGGGCGCCATCGTTCACCGCACGGTGAAATCGACCAGGCGTTCGATCGAAGACACCGTCCAACTCCTCGAAAGCCGGGTGAAGGTGGCCTGGGCCGAGCTCGACACCCACGACACACGGGACTACTTGAACCGCTGATCCTGGACACGGCTCTCGGCCGAGGGACGCGGAAAACCTCCTCCGCTCACCGACACCACGCCGCTACTCTGCGTCGAATGATCGTCCTTGACAGTAATCAACTGAGGTTCGTACTGCCCCACACCCCCGCATTGAAGCTGTTCTCCGCGATCGCCGAACGGGCCGGACACACCCTCGCCACGACCGACACCGTGCTCCGCGAGGTCGTGCGGCAACACCGGCAGGCGACGGACAGCGCCTTGACGACGTTCATCAAGGCCAGGCGCGAGGCGAACCGGATGCTCCCGCCGGGCCAGCGCATCTCCGAGGTCAATTTCCCCGACCGCTTCCGTGCCGCGAAGGTCAAGGAGGCCATCTCCGAGTTCGAGGCCGATCTCCGCAACACCTTCCAGATTCTGCCCGTGGCGCCGGAGGACGCGGTGGCCGCGCTGGAGATTGAGGCCGATCAGCGGCCACCCTGCACCAACGGCACCGGGGCCAGGGACGCTGCCATCTGGCTGACCACCGCACGAGCCTGCCGCACACTGGAATCGGATACGTCCGGCCCGCCCCTGCCGGTGATCTTCGTGTCCCAGGACAAGGACTTCCGCGGCCCCGGCAAGACCGGGACACTGGCACCCGAACTCGCGAACGAGGACACCGAGGCCGGCCGACTCCTTCTCCTGCCGAACGTGCTGGCCGTGATGGACAGGCTGGGCTACCCGCAGCAGTTCGGGGATGCCGAGGAGATCACCGCCCGGGAGGACTTTCAGCAGGCCCTGCTCGACGCGGTCATCCGCTTCACTGTGTTCCCCGGGCGGCAGCTAGCACAGATGGAGGACGGAGAAGTGACCGTACGGTTCAAGGATGACGGCAAGGCCCGTCAGTGCCGCGGCGAGGGCACCCGGCTCACGAGCATCTCGGGGACCTGGAGCGTCCGGGTCGTCACCGAGCGGCTGCCGCGCCGGCCCGATGGGCACGGCGGGGGCTATCGCGGCTTTCCGATGGCAGTGGAAGGCACGGTCCTGCTGGTCGAGGACGACGGCCAGCAAACTGAGATCGACTTCGTTCCCCAATCGGTACACCTTCCCTGGGCATGACGCGCATCAAGGCCTCACCCCGAACCTGAACCATCGATCGACGGTCAAGGAACCTGGACGTCATGGCAAGCGAACCATCCCAGAGGCAGAAGACCTCGACGAGCACGACCCGTTGCCGGAGACCGCTGCACTCACGGCGTAGCCGCGACCAGGGGGCCAGCACCAACCCCGGCCCAGCAGTTTGCGCCGTCGACCACCTGGGAGGGAGCGGATGCACGTCCGGTCCCCTCTCCCTAGGACAGGACGAGTGCGGCAACCACCGGGGCCGCGTACACCAACGGGAAGGGCACGTGGGAGAACCAGCGCGCCCGCACCACGGTGACCACGGCCCCGGCGAAGTACAAGGCGAGGCCGATCGCGGCCGCGACGCCGACGGCCGGCACCGCGAGCGCGACCAGCAGGCCGACAGCGCCCGCGGCCTTAGCAGCGCCCAGCCACGGCATCCACGAGGCAGGCACCCCATAGTCCGCCATCGGCTTGACGACCCACGCGGCACGGGCCAGCCATCACGGCGGCAACAACAGTGACGACATCAGGCACTCCTCAACAGGCGTTTCCTCAGGCGGAAGTGATCCGCTGCCTGACTGACCCGCACCCCCGCACGAATGTGACACGCAACGCCGAACCGCTCCGCTCCGGTGCGGCCAGCGTGCCGTCGTGCACGGTTCGCGTCCTGTGAGTGAGGGCCCGGGGTGTGCGCCGCTGCCGCCGGTTCGAGGGGCTGGCTCCGGGCCCTCACGTGAGCTTGCTCCCGAGGGAGGGGAAATACACGCGAGTGGCTGGAGGCTGGTTACGGCCCTGGAGGGGGTTGGGGCCTGTCCGACACCTCTGCACGGCTAAGCCTGGCGGGAGAGAAAACGTATCTGCCGCGAGCTGCCGTTTGATCGCCTGGATGCGGTCACATGTTGGCCCCCAATCACCCACGACTCCGGCGTAACCCGCTCCGTTGGGCGGGCGTTGAGCTATAGCGATCGTTCGGTCCCCGTGGGGGAGACTCAGCGAGCGCCAGGGGTCCCGGGAGCGGTCGTACGGCCACGGCCGCGTGGTGCACACTCCCGTGCCCCTGGCAGGGTGTTGAGGCGCCCGGCAGTACTACGTGCACAGCGCTTTGGCAGCGTCGGCCAATGCGGATGACCAGCCCCTGCGCCCAGATCCGTGACGCGCAGACCGGTCCGGTCCGCACGCTCCGGGCCGCGGTCAAGGCGAGTCGAGGTCGCCCCTCTGGCGGGGCAGGCCGAGCTGCCGCTCCAGCTCCCGGCGGATATCCGTGCACAGGTGACCTGTGCACGCCCACTCAATGAGCAGCTCGGCAACATGGCGAAGCTTGATGTTCGTATTCTGCGAAACCGCCCGGAGGACCACCCAGCTTTCGTCGGGAGTCAGCTCCCCCACCGCCAGCACAACACCGATGGCCTGGTCGACCCTCGCGTGTGCGCGCACCGACTCCTTGAGCTGGCTGTTTGGTCCATCGACTCCTGACAGGACTCCACCCTCCTCGTCAACGCGCTGGACATGGCCATCCGCAACCGCCATCCCAAGCCGGGCGGGATCGTGCACGCCGATCACGGCACCCAGTTCACCTCTTGGGTCTTCGGGGAGCGGATCCGCTCCACCGGCCTTCTGCCGTCGTTCGGCACCATCCGGGACGGCCTGGACAACGCGATGATGGAGTCGTTCTGGTCCTCGATGCAGATCGAGCTGCTCAACCGCAAGCGGTGGAAGACCCGGGACGAACTGGACAACGCAATCTTCGAGTTCATCGAGATCTTCTAAAACCGCCAACGCCGACATTCACCCCTGGGCTACCGCACCCCCATCGAGTACGAACTACTCTTCGAGAACGACACCACCCCGGCTGCCGGTGAGCCACCAAAACCGCGGGGCGTGCCGGCGTGGAAACGTCGCTCAGCCGTGATGCCGGTCGAGAGCCACGGCCTACGGCTTGCTACGCCACTGCGAGAACTTCAGTCCAGGCCCGAGCGTGACCGAGGAGATGTCGTCGAGGCGCCGGCTCGGAGTTTTCTGCGTGGTCGAGGTCTTCATCCGCCCGTCGACCAGGCCCACCTCGCGGAACGGAACCCTGTCGAGGACCTCCCCCTCATCGTCAAGGAAGTCCAGGGTGCCCCTGACGGAGTTGTAATGCTGTCCCCGCAGGATGCCGTCAACGGTCATCCGCACCGTCTTCTTCTCCCCGGACGGGTGGGACAGACGAAGGTGCTCCCGCGCGGTCCGGGCCACCGCAGGTGGTGTGGCCTCCGTGTCGGCCGGGAAGACCTTGGAATCACTGAGGCTTTGCCAACTTGCGCTGCGAGGCGGGCTGTTGAGCTGACACGTGGGTGAAGCCCCTGGTAGACGGGTTCACGACCAAGATTCCCTCGCCCGACCAGAGGCTTCGTGTGCTTGTCTACCCGTGTGGCCTGGACGTGTCCAGTCGTTCCCTGCGTTTCCTCGCTGACCGTCTTCGTGCGCATCGCCGCCGGATCGGGAGCCGTTGGCGCCGGCTGACGGCCGGCAAGCAGGCCCTGCTGACGCTGGCGCACCTTCGGAACGCAACAACGTATGCCCAGCTCGCGGCGGGATTCCGGGTCGGGACGAGTACGGTCTACCGCTACGTGACCGAGGCCGTCGACCTGCTGGCCACACTCGCACCGACGCTCGCGCAGGCAGTCCGGGCGGCGTCGATGAAGGCGTACGTGCTGCTCGACGGGACACTCTTGGCCATCGACCGGATTGCCGCCGACCGCCCGTTCTACTCGGGGAAGCACCACAGGCACGGCATAAACGTGCAGGTCATCGCGGGTCCGTTCGGTGAACTGCTGTGGGCTTCGCCGGCATTACCTGGCGCAGTCCACGATGTGCGCGCGGCCCGTGAACACGGCATCGTCGACGCTCTCGATCAGGCAGGCATCACCTGCTGGGCTGACAAGGGCTACCAGGGAGCCC
>NZ_JAAGMG010000035.1 GCF_010548525.1 Streptomyces sp. SID14478 | reverse complement strand
ACCGACCCGCGCGCGCGGGAGGAGGTCGCCGCCGCCTGGGGCGTGGCCGCACTGCCGCACCGCCACGGGCGCGACACCGGCCAGATCGTGGAGGCCGCGGCCAACGGCGAGCTGCGTGCCCTTGTGGTGGCGGGCGTCGAGGTCGCCGACCTGCCGGACCCGGCACGCGCGCGTGAAGCCCTTCACGAGGTCGGGTTCCTGGTCTCCCTGGAGCAGCGGCCCAGCGAGGTCACCGCGCACGCGGACGTCGTGCTCCCGGTGGCCGCGGTCGCCGAGAAGGCCGGCACCTTCCTCAACTGGGAGGGGCGGGCCCGGATGTTCGAGGCCGCGCTCAAGCCCGAGCAGATGACGCGCCGAGTCGCGCCCACGGACGCGCGCGTGCTGCAGATGGTGGCCGACGCGATGGACGTCCACCTGGGGCTGCCCGACCTGCACGCCGCACGCGGCGAGTTGGACCGGCTCGGCAACTGGGACGGTCCGCACGCTTCCGGGCCCCTGGAGTCCGGCGCGCAGCTGCCGCGCCCCGCCGCCGGGGAGGCCGTTCTCGCCGGGCACCGGATGCTGCTCGACCAGGGCCGCCTCCAGGAGGGCGACGACGCGCTCGCCGGGACGCGGCATGCGGCCCACGCGCGCGTGTCCGCCGCCACGGCCGCCGAGGTGGGCGTCAAGCACGGCGACGTACTGGCCGTCACCGGTCCCGCGGGCCCGGTCGAACTGCCCCTGCAGGTCGTGGAGATGCCGGACCGCGTGGTGTGGCTGCCGCTCAACTCCGCGGGCGGGGGCGTCGCTTCGGACACCGGTGCCGTCCCCGGCGACCTGGTGAAGATCGGCCCGGCGCTCGCCGCGGCCCCGGAGGTGCAGTCATGAGTTCCACGGGAGTGAGTCCACTCGCCCTCGAAGACCTGTCGATGTTCGGCACCGACCCGTGGTGGCTGGTCGTCGTCAAGGCGGTCTTCTGCTTCGCCTTCTTGATGGTGACGGTCCTGTTCTCCATCGTGTGGGAGCGCAAGGTCGTCGCCTGGATGCAGCTGCGCATCGGCCCGAACCGGCACGGCCCCTGGGGCATGCTCCAGTCGCTCGCTGACGGCATCAAGCTGATGCTCAAGGAAGACCTGATCGTCAAGCGCGCGGACAAGGTGGTCTACATCCTTGCTCCGGTCGTCGCCGCGATCCCGGCCTTCATGGCGATCGCCGTGATCCCGTTCGGCCCGTCCGGCAACGAGATCTCGATCTTCGGGCACCGTACGGCGATGCAGCTCACGGACCTGCCGATCGCGATGCTCTACATCCTCGCGGTCGCCTCCGTCGGCATCTACGGCATCGTGCTCGCCGGCTGGTCGTCCGGGTCGACGTACCCGCTGCTCGGCGGCCTGCGGTCGTGCGCGCAGATGATCTCGTACGAGATCGCGATGGGCGCCGCGTTCGCCTCGGTGTTCCTGTACTCGGGCTCGATGTCGACCTCGGAGATCGTCGCCCAGCAGCACGACCGCTGGTACATCGTGCTGCTGCCCGTGTCGTTCCTGATCTACATCGTGACGATGGTCGGCGAGACGAACCGCGCCCCGTTCGACATGCCGGAGTCCGAGGGCGACCTCGTCGGCGGCTTCAACACCGAGTACTCGTCCATCAAGTTCGCGATGTTCATGCTCGCCGAGTACGTGAACATGGTGACGGTCTCCGCGGTGTCCGTGACGCTCTTCCTGGGCGGCTGGCGCGCACCGTGGCCCGTCTCCACGTTCTGGGAGGGCGCGAACCACGGCTGGTGGCCGATGCTCTGGTTCGTCATCAAGGTCCAACTGCTGCTGTTCTTCTTCATCTGGCTGCGCGGCACGCTGCCACGCGTGCGCTACGACCAGCTGATGAAGCTCGGCTGGAAGGTCCTCATCCCGGTCTCCGTGGTGTGGCTGATGCTCGTGGCGACCGTGCGGACCCTGCGCAACGAGGACTACGACTTCGCCTCCATCGCCCTGTACGTGGGCGGGGCCATCCTCGTGATCCTGCTCCTGTCGTTCGTCGTGGACATCTTCCGCGACCGGGGAGGCAAGGACCCGGCGGCAGCGGAGGAACCCGCGGCCTTCGACCCGATGGCCGGCGGGTTCCCCGTGCCGCCGCTGCCCGGACAGACGCTGCCGCCCGTCCCGCGACGACGCTCGCGCCAGGAGCGGGAGTTGATTGTCAGTGGCGGCCCCGATACTGCGAGTGACGAATCACTTGGCGGATCTCGTGACGGAAAGGAGGCGTCCGATGGCTGACGAGAACGGGAACGAGAGCGAGAAGGACACCAAGCCGGGGTTCATGAACCCCGTGGCCGGCTTCGGCGTGACCTTCAAGGCCATGTTCAAGAAGCGGCTGACCGAGCAGTACCCGGAGCAGCAGAAGACCACCGCTCCCCGCTTCCACGGCAGGCACCAGCTCAACCGCCATCCGGACGGCCTGGAGAAGTGCGTCGGCTGCGAGCTGTGCGCATGGGCCTGCCCGGCGGACGCCATCTACGTGGAGGGCGCGGACAACACCGAGGAGGAGCGCTACTCCCCGGGCGAGCGGTACGGCCGCGTCTACCAGATCAACTACGCCCGCTGCATCCTGTGCGGCCTGTGCATCGAGGCGTGCCCCACGCGCGCGCTGACGATGACCAACGAGTTCGAGCTGGCCGACAGCAGCCGGGCCAACCTGATCTACACCAAGGAGCAGCTGCTCGCCGGCCTGGAGGAAGGCATGGTCGAGTCGCCGCACTCGATCTTCCCCGGGACGGACGAGCAGGACTACTACCGGGGTCTGGTCACCGAGGCCGCCCCCGGCACCGTTCCCCAAGTGGCCGTCTCCAAGGGCGAGAAGCCGGCCGAGACGGCAGAGGCCGAGGGGGCGGAGGCATGACAGAGCTCGCCGCGTACTCCACCTCCACCGGTGAGGCCTTCCAGTTCTGGGTCCTCGGCACGGTCGCCGTCATCGGCGCCCTGTGCACGATCCTGATGCGCAAGGCCGTGCACAGCGCCCTGTGCCTGGCCGGGACGATGATCATCCTCGCGGTGTTCTACCTGGCCAACGGCGCGTACTTCCTGGGCATCGTGCAGATCGTCGTCTACACGGGCGCGATCATGATGCTGTTCCTCTTCGTGGTCATGCTCGTCGGTGTCACCGCCGCGGACTCCCTCGCGGAGACCATCAAGGGGCAGCGCTGGCTGGCCGCCCTGTGCGGGCTCGGCTTCGGCATCCTGCTGGTCGCGGGTATCGCGAACGCGTCGCTGAAGGAGTTCAACGGTCTCGGCAAGGCGAATGCCAACGGGAACGTGGAGGGCCTTGCGACCCTCATCTTCACCAAGTACGTCTTCGCCTTCGAGATCACGGGCGCCCTGCTGATCACCGCCACGATCGGCGCGATGGTGCTCACGCACCGCGAGCGCACCGAACGGGCCAAGACGCAGCGGGAGCTGTCCGAGGAGCGCGTCCGCGACGGCAAGCACCTGCCGCCGCTGCCCGCCCCGGGTGTCTACGCCCGGCACAACGCGGTGGACATCGCGGGCCTGCTGCCCGACGGCACCCCCTCGGAGCTCACGGTCATGCAGACGCTGCGCGAGCGCGGCCAGATCCGGGACGTCTCCGGTGAGGCGCTGAGCGACCTCAAGGCCCTGGAGCAGCGCTCGGCCGACCGTCTGGGACGTTCAGAGGAGGCGTCGAAGTGAACCCGGTCAACTACCTGTATCTCGCCTGCCTGTTGTTCACGATCGGCGCCACTGGCGTGCTCATCAGGCGGAACGCGATCGTGGTCTTCATGTGCATCGAGCTGATGCTGAACGCGTGCAACCTCGCGTTCGTGGCGTTCTCCCGGATGCACGGCAACCTCGACGGCCAGATCATCGCGTTCTTCACGATGGTCGTCGCCGCCGCGGAGGTCGTCGTCGGGCTCGCGATCATCGTGTCGCTGTTCCGTTCGCGCCACTCGGCCTCGGTCGACGACGCCAGCCTGATGAAGCTGTAAGGGGTCGCAACCAGTGGAGAACTTGATTGCGCTGCTGGTAGCGGCGCCACTGCTCGGAGCGGCCGTACTGCTGTGCGGCGGGCGGGCGTTGGACCGGGTGGGCCACCTGCTCGGCACGCTGCTCGCGGCCGTCTCCTTCGTCATCGCCTGCGTGCTCTTCTCCGACATGCTCGGCAAGGCCCCGGAGGACCGCACGTTCGGCCAGCACCTGTTCAGCTGGATCCCCGTCGAGGGCTTCCAGGCGGACGTCTCCTTCCAGCTGGACCAGCTGTCGATGACGTTCGTGCTGCTGATCTCCGGTGTGGGCACGCTGATCCACATCTACTCGATCGGGTACATGGAGCACGACGAACGGCGCCGCCGCTTCTTCGGCTACCTGAACCTGTTCGTCGCGGCGATGCTCCTCTTGGTCATCGCCGACAACTACCTGCTGCTGTACGTCGGTTGGGAGGGCGTGGGCCTCGCCTCGTACCTCCTCATCGGTTTCTGGCAGCACAAGCCGAGCGCGGCCACGGCGGCCAAGAAGGCGTTCCTGGTCAACAGGGTCGGCGACATGGGGCTCTCCATCGCCATCATGTTGATGTTCACGACCTTCGGGACGTTCGCCTTCAAGCCGGTGCTCGACAGCGTCGGTGACACGTCCGAGGGCAAGCTCACCGCGATCGGCCTGATGCTGCTGCTCGCCGCGTGCGGCAAGTCGGCGCAGGTCCCGCTGCAGTCCTGGCTCGGCGACGCGATGGAGGGCCCGACCCCGGTCTCGGCCCTCATCCACGCCGCGACCATGGTGACCGCGGGCGTCTACCTGATCGTGCGGTCCGGGGCGATCTTCAACGGCGCGCCGGACGCGCAGCTCGTCGTCACCATCGTCGGTGCGGTCACGCTGATGTTCGGTGCGATCGTCGGTTGCGCGAAGGACGACATCAAGAAGGCCCTCGCCGGCTCGACGATGTCGCAGATCGGCTACATGGTCCTCGCCGCGGGCCTCGGCCCCATCGGGTACGTCTTCGCGATCATGCACCTGGTGACGCACGGCTTCTTCAAGGCCGGGCTCTTCCTCGGCGCCGGTTCGGTCATGCACGGCATGAACGACGAGGTGGACATGAGGAAGTACGGCGCGCTGCGCAAGTACATGCCGGTCACCTTCGTGACGTTCGGCCTCGGGTACCTCGCCATCATCGGCTTCCCGGGCCTGTCCGGCTTCTTCTCGAAGGACAAGATCATCGAGGCGGCGTTCGCGAAGGGCGGGACGGAAGGCTGGATCCTCGGCTCCGTCGCCCTCCTCGGCGCGGCCATCACGGCGTTCTACATGACCCGCGTGATGATCATGACCTTCTTCGGCGAGAAGCGCTGGCAGCCCGACGCCGAGGGGCAGGAGCCGCACCCGCACGAGTCGCCCTCGTCCATGACGCTCCCGATGATCGTGCTCGCCGTGGGCTCGGTCTTCGCGGGTGGCTTCTTCTCGATCGGCGACCGCTTCCTGCACTGGCTGGAGCCGATCACCGGGCACGACCACGGTGACGCCCCGATCAGTGCGGGCGTGGTCACCGGCGCCACGATGGTGGCCCTGGTCATCGGCGTGGGCATCGCCTGGCTCCAGTACGGGCGCCGCGAGGTCCCGGCCGTCGCCCCGCGCGGTTCGCTGGTCACCCGGGCCGCACGCCGCGACCTGCTCCAGGACGACTTCAACCACGTCGTCCTCGTACGCGGCGGCGAGCACCTGACGCGCTCGCTCGTCTACGTCGACCACACCCTGGTCGACGGGGTGGTCAACGGGACGGCGGCTTCCGTGGGCGGCCTCTCCGGCCGGCTGCGCAAGCTACAGAACGGCTACGTGCGCTCGTACGCCGTCTCGATGTTCGGCGGTGCGGCGGTCATCGTCGCCGCGACCCTGCTGATGAGGGCGGTCTGATACCGATGTCCTTTCCTCTGCTGACAGCGACGGCGGTGCTCCCGGCCGTGGGCGCGATCGCCACGGCCGCAGTGCCGGCGAAGCAGCGCACCGCGGCCAAGTGGCTCGCGCTGCTCTTCTCGCTCGCGACGCTGGTGTGCGCGGCGGTGGTCGCGGTCCGCTTCGACCCGGACGGCGACCGCTATCAACTGACCGAATCCCACTCCTGGATCAAGGACTTCGGGGTCCGTTACGAACTGGGTGTGGACGGCATCGGGCTGGCGCTCCTCGCGCTGACCGCGCTGCTGATCCCGTTCGTGATCCTCGCGGGCTGGCACGACGCCGACCCGCAGGAGACCGGGAACACGCGGTGGCGGCCGACGCAGGGCTTCTTCGCCCTGATCCTGCTGGTCGAGGCGATGGTGATCATCTCCTTCGAGGCCACCGACGTCTTCCTCTTCTACATCTTCTTCGAAGCCATGCTCATCCCGATGTACTTCCTCATCGGCGGCTTCGGCGACCGCGCGGGCCCGCACGGCGAGAAGGAGGCGGCCACCCAACGCTCGTACGCGGCGGTCAAGTTCCTCCTCTACAACCTCGTCGGCGGTCTCATCATGCTGGCGGCCGTCATCGGTCTCTACGTGGTCGCGGGGAACTTCTCGCTCCAGGAGATCGCGCAGGCGCGGGCCAGCGGCTCGCTCGACATGGCGACCAGCACCGAGCGGTGGCTCTTCCTCGGGTTCTTCTTCGCCTTCGCGGTGAAGGCCCCGCTGTGGCCGCTGCACACGTGGCTGCCGAACGCGATGGGCGAGGCCACCACCCCGGTCGCCGTACTGATCACGGCAGTCGTCGACAAGGTCGGCACCTTCGCGATGCTCCGCTTCTGCCTCCAGCTGTTCCCGGAGGCGAGCAAGTGGGCGACGCCGGTCATCCTCGTGCTGGCGCTCATCAGCATCGTCTACGGAGCGCTCCTCGCGGTCGGCCAGCGCGACATCAAGCGCCTGGTGGCGTACGCGTCGATCTCGCACTTCGGCTTCATCATCATGGGCATCTTCGCGATGACCAGCCAGGGCCAGTCCGGCGCGACGCTCTACATGGTCAACCACGGTATTTCGACAGCCGCGTTGATGCTCGTCGCCGGGTTCCTGATCTCGCGGCGCGGATCGCGGCTCATCGCGGACTACGGGGGCGTGCAGAAGGTCGCCCCGGTGCTCGCCGGTACGTTCCTGATCGGCGGTCTGGCCACGCTGTCGCTGCCGGGGCTCGCGCCCTTCGTGAGTGAATTCCTGGTCCTGGTCGGCACGTTCACGCGCTACCCGGTGATTGGCATCATCGCCACCTTCGGCATCGTCCTCGCCGCGCTCTACACGCTGGTCCTCTACCAGCGCACCATGACCGGCCCGGTGAAGCCCTCGACCGAGGGCATCGCCGACCTGCGGGTGCGCGAGCTGGCGGTGGTGGTCCCGCTGATCGGCGTACTGATCTTCCTGGGTGTCTACCCGAAGCCGCTCACCGAGCTGGTGAACCCGGCGGTCAAGCACACCATGTCCGACGTCCAGAAGAAGGACCCGAAGCCGGAAGTGGAGGCGGCCCACAAGTGAGTGCATCAGCCGTCCACAGCCTGTGGACAACTGCCGCCGATCCGATCTCCAAGATCGACGCACCCAAGATCGAATACGGGCAATTGTCGCCCACCTTGATCGTTATCGGTGCCGCCGTCCTGGGGGTCCTGGTCGAGGCGTTCGTGCCCCGCAAGTCCCGTTACTACGTGCAGGTGTTCCTGGCCGTCGTCGCGCTCGCGGCCGCCTTCGCGGCCGTCGTGGCACTGGCGGCCGGCGGGTACGGCACCACCAAGGCGCACATCGCGGCCATGGGCGCGATCGCCGTCGACGGCCCGGCACTCTTCCTGCAGGGGACCATCCTGCTGGCCGGGCTGGTCGCGATCTTCACCTTCGCCGAGCGCAGGCTCGACCCGGAGGCGCACGGCAACCGCATCGACTCGTTCGCCGCACAGGCCGCGTCCGTGCCCGGCACCGACAGCGAGAAGGCCGCGGTGAAGGCCGGGTTCACCACCACCGAGGTGTTCCCGCTCGCGCTCTTCGCGATCGGCGGCATGCTGGTCTTCCCGGCGGCCAACGACCTGCTGACGCTGTTCGTCGCCCTGGAAGTCTTCTCGCTCCCGCTGTACCTGCTGTGCGCCCTGGCCCGCCGCAAGCGGATCATGTCGCAGGAGGCGGCGGTCAAGTACTTCCTGCTCGGCGCCTTCGCCTCGGCCTTCACCCTGTTCGGCATCGCGCTCCTGTACGGCTACGCGGGCTCCGTCTCGTACGCCACGATCGCGGACGTCGCCGACGGTGCGGTCCAGAGCATCGACCCCGCCCTCGCGGGCACCATGGGCAACGACGCGCTGCTGCTCATCGGCATGGCGCTCGTCGTCATGGGGCTGCTGTTCAAGGTCGGCGCCGTCCCGTTCCACATGTGGACGCCGGACGTCTACCAGGGCGCCCCGACGCCGGTGACGGGATTCATGGCGGCGGCGACGAAGGTGGCCGCCTTCGGCGCGCTGCTGCGGCTCCTGTACGTGGTCCTGCCGGGCCTGCGCTGGGACTGGCGGCCGGTCATGTGGGCCGTCGCCATCGTCACGATGCTGGCCGGCGCGATCGTCGCGATCACGCAGACCGACATCAAGCGGCTCCTCGCGTACTCCTCGATCGCGCACGCCGGCTTCATCCTGGCCGGTGTCATCGCCACGACCCCCGACGGCGTCTCGTCGGTCCTCTTCTACCTGGGCGCGTACTCCTTCGTCACGATCGGCGCCTTCGCCGTGGTGACGCTGGTGCGCGACGCGGGCGGCGAGGCGACGCACCTGTCGAAGTGGGCGGGGCTCGGCCGCAGGTCCCCGCTGGTCGCGGCGGTCTTCGCGGTCTTCCTGCTCGCCTTCGCCGGCATCCCGCTGACCTCCGGGTTCGCGGGGAAGTTCGCCGTGTTCAAGGCGGCGGCCGAGGGCGGTGCGGGCGCGCTCGTCGTGGTCGGTGTGATCTCGTCGGCCATCGCCGCGTTCTTCTACATCCGGGTGATCGTCCTCATGTTCTTCAGCGAGCCGAAGGCGGACGGGCCGACCGTCGCCGTGCCGTCGCCGCTGACCATGACGACGATCGCGGTGGGCGTCGCCGTCACCATCGTGCTCGGCCTCGCGCCGCAGTACTTCCTGGACCTGGCGAGCCAGGCCGGAGTGTTCGTGCGGTAGCGCCGACGCGTCCGTCGGAAGCCCGGTCCCGGGGTGGGGGCCGGGCTTTCGCCGTCTGAACCCCCAGCCTGTGGATAACTTCGGGGGCTGTCGGTCCCGCCCCCTATGGTTGCTGCAGAAGTCGAGACGACGGACGGGACTGAGGGTATGAGCGAGGTGACGGAGAGCGAGGCGCTTGCCACGCTCCACCGCGTCTTCGGGTATGACGCCTTCCGCGGCGAGCAGGAAGCGATCATCGAGCACGTGGTGAGCGGCGGCGACGCCGTCGTCCTCATGCCGACCGGCGGTGGCAAGTCGCTCTGCTACCAGATCCCGGCCCTCGTCAGACCGGGCACGGGCGTCGTCGTCTCGCCGCTGATCGCGCTGATGCAGGACCAGGTGGACGCGCTGCGGGCGCTCGGCGTGCGCGCCGGGTTCATGAACTCGACGCAGGACTTCGACGAGCGGCGCACCGTCGAGGCAGAGTTCCTCGCGGGCGAGCTGGACGTCATCTATCTGGCGCCCGAGCGGCTGCGTCTCGACTCGACCCTCGATCTGCTCTCGCGTGGCAAGATCTCCGTCTTCGCCATCGACGAGGCGCACTGTGTCGCCCAGTGGGGGCACGACTTCCGGCCGGACTACCTGTCGCTGTCCGTCCTCGGCCAGCGCTGGCCCGACGTGCCGCGCATCGCCCTCACCGCGACGGCGACGCACGCCACGCACCAGGAGATCACCCAGCGCCTGGGCATGCCGGACGCCCGGCACTTCGTGGCGAGCTTCGACCGGCCCAACATCCAGTACCGGATCGTCGGCAAGTCCGACCCGAAGAAGCAGCTGCTGACCTTCCTGAAGCAGGAGCACGAGGGCGACGCGGGCATCGTGTACTGCCTGTCGCGCAAGTCGGTGGAGGCCACGGCCGAGTTCCTCTGCCGGAACGGGATCGAGGCGGTGCCGTACCACGCGGGCCTGGACGCGGGCACGCGCGCCAGGCACCAGTCCCGGTTCCTGCGCGAGGAGGGGCTCGTCGTCTGCGCGACCATCGCGTTCGGCATGGGCATCGACAAGCCGGACGTCCGCTTCGTCGCGCACCTGGACCTGCCCAAGTCCGTCGAGGGGTACTACCAGGAGACCGGCCGCGCCGGCCGCGACGGCCTGCCGTCCACGGCCTGGATGGCGTACGGACTGCAGGACGTCGTACAGCAGCGGAAGCTGATCAACATGGGGGAGGGCGACGAGGCGTTCCGCCGCCGGGCCGCCTCCCACCTCGACTCGATGCTGGCGCTGTGCGAGACGGTGCAGTGCCGCCGGGCGCAGCTGCTCACGTACTTCGGCCAGGAGGGGGCGCAGGCCTGCGGCAACTGCGACACGTGCCTCACCCCGCCCGAGACCTGGGACGGCACGGTCGCCGCGCAGAAGATCCTGTCGACCGTGGTGCGGCTCGACCGCGAGCGGCGACAGAAGTTCGGCGCGGGCCAGATCATCGACATCCTGCTGGGCAAGCGCACCGCCAAGGTCATCCAGTTCGACCACGACCAGCTCTCCGTCTTCGGCATCGGCGACGAGCTGTCGGAGAACGAATGGCGGGGCGTGGTCCGCCAGTTGCTGGCCCAGTCGCTCATCGCCGTGGAGGGCGAGTACGGGACACTCGTGCTCACCGAGGACAGTGCGAGCGTGCTCGGGCGTCAGCGTGAGGTACTGCTGCGCAAGGAGGCGCCGAAGCCGGCCGCGGCGCGCGCCGCGCGCGGGGAGCGCAAGGCCAAGACCGTCGCGGCCGAGCTGCCCGAGGAGCTGGTGCCCGCCTTCGAGGCGCTACGGTCCTGGCGAGGCGCGCAGGCGAAGGAGAACGGGGTGCCCGCGTACGTCATCTTCCATGACGCGACGCTGCGCGAGATCGTCCTTCAACGACCCACGTCTTTGGCCCAGTTGGGGACGATCGGCGGCGTCGGCGAGAAGAAGCTGGCGACGTACGGGGAGGGCGTGCTCGCGGTGCTGGCCGGACACGACGGGTCCGGCCCGCAGGCCACCGGGGGCGAGCAGGAGGCGGAACCGGAGCCGGACTTCGGCCCCGAGCCCGACATGGAGGACGTGGACTGGTGAACCGATGAGGGGGAGCGCATGACGGATGCGGTGAGCAGGATCGACGCGGCCGTCGGCATGACGGCGGGCGTCGTCGCCGCGACCGGCGACGACGCCCGGGGGCGGCCCGCACCGGCCGCGTAGCGCGGGTTCGGCGGGTTCGGCGATTCAGGGGCAGGGGCTCAGTGCGTCGTGGGCACGATCCGGCCCGTCACCTCGCCCAGGCCCACCCGCAGTCCGTCCGGTCCGGGGGCCCAGGCGGACAGGGTCACCACGTCGCCGTCCTCCAGGAAGCCCCGCTTGCCGTCGGGGAGTTCGAGGGGGTCGCGGCCGTTCCAGGTGATCTCGATGAGGGAGCCGCGCTCGTCGTCCTCGGTGCCGCTGATCGTGCCGGAGCCGTAGAGGTCGCCGGTGCGCAGGCAGGCGCCGTTCACCGTCATGTGGGCCAGCATCTGGGCGCCGGTCCAGTACATGCCGGAGAAGGGGGGCTCGGAGATGACGTGGCCGTTCAGGGAGACCGTGATGCGCAGGTCGTAGCCCGCCGGGTCGACGTCCGGGGAGGCGTCGTCGAGGTAGGGCAGCAGCGGCACCGTGCGCTCGGGCGGGGCCACCCGCGCCGCGTCCAGGGCTTCAAGTGGGGTGATCCATGCGGAGATCGACGTCGCGAAGGACTTGCCGAGGTGCGGGCCCAGCGGCACCGTCTCCCAGGCCTGGATGTCGCGGGCCGACCAGTCGTTGAGCAGGCAGAGGCCGAAGACGTGGTCGCGGTAGGACGACAGCGGCACGGACGAGCCCTGCGGCGACGGGGCGCCGACGACGTACCCGACCTCCGTCTCGATGTCGAGGCGGACCGACGGGCCGAAGACCGGGGACGGGTCGCCCGGGCCCTTGCGCTGGCCCGAGGGGCGCACCACGTCCGTGCCGGAGACCACGACGGTGCCGGAGCGGCCGTGGTAACCCACGGGCAGGTGCTTCCAGTTGGGCTTCAGCGGCTCCTCGTCGGGGCGGAAGAGACGGCCGAGGTTCGAGGCGTGGTTCTCGGAGGCGTAGAAGTCGACGTAGTCCGCGACCTCGAAGGGCAGGTGCAGCGTCACCGAGGACAGGGGGTGCAGGTGGGGCAGGACGGTGTCGCGGTGGGCCGGGACCGTCACCCAGGCCGTCAGGGCGCGGCGCACGTCGGACCAGGCCGTCGGGCCCGCCGCCATCAGGGAGTTGAGCGTCGGCCGGGCCAGGAGCGAGACGTACGGGGAGCCGAGCGCCGCGGCCGCGCCGCCCGCGTCCAGGACGTGGTCGCCGATGCGGACGCCGACGCGGGGCGCCTGGTCCGCGTACGAGAAGACGCCGTAAGGGAGGTTGTGCGGGCCGAAGGGGTCGCCCTCGGGGAGGTCGAGCGGGGTGTGCCCGGTGGTGCCGGTCGTGCCAGTCGTGTCGGACATGCCAGCCATGCCTACCTGCCTCACTTCCGTTGGGTGCGGCTCACGTTACGTGGGAGGCGCCCGTTCGGGCAGTGTCTAAAGAGTTAGCAATGTCCGAATGACCCGTTGATGGAGTGGTCAGTTCCGGCTTAGCGTCTATGTCCGGTGGGCGCGGACGGGGTGGGTCCGTGTCCTGAGGGGGACAGGACACGTGGGGGGACCCGTGGCCAGGAGTGCCGGTTGGGCTCGCAGCGGTGCCGCGGGCGTGCCATGCGCCGTGGACCGGGACGTGCCGGGGCTCATCGTCAAGTTCGGCGACTATCCGCTGCACCACGGAGGAGTGGGCGCCGTCCGCAGCCTGGGCCGCCTCGGCGTGCCCATGTACGCGATCACCGAGGACCGTTACACGCCCGCGGCGGCCTCCCGCTATCTGACCCGGGCCTTTCCCTGGCGGACCACCGGCGCGGAGGACCCGTGGCGGCTCGTCGACGGGCTGCTGCGTGTCGCCCGCCGCATCGGCCGGCCCACGGTGATGATCCCGACGGACGAGGAAGCGGCCGTCCTCATCGCCGAGCACCAGGAGCCGCTCGCCGAGGCGGGCTATCTCTTTCCGCGGGTGGAGCGGGAGTTGCCGCGCAGCCTGGCCAGCAAGCAGGGACTGCACGAACTGTGCGGGGAGCACGGCATTCCGTCGCCGGCGGCCGCGTTCCCGGACAGTTACGCGGACGTCGAGGAGTTCGCCGAGAAGGCGCGCTTTCCCGTCGTCGCGAAGAACCGGGAGGCGTTCACCCGGCGCAGCAGCCCGGCGGTCAACGGGACGACGAGGATCGCCACCGCCGAAGCGCTGTGCGCGCTCGCCCGGCACTGGGGCGAGCGACCCGGGGTGATCCTCCAGGAGTACCTGCCGCGCGAGGACGCGGAGGACTGGATCGTGCACGCCTACTTCGACCAGGACTCGACGCCCCGCGCGCTGTTCACCGGGGTCAAGGTCCGCTCCTGGCCGCCGCACGCCGGAATGACGGCGCACGCATACGTCGTCGACAATCCGGAACTCGCGGACATCGCCGCACGTTTCATCAAGCAGATCGGCTTCACCGGCATCATCGACCTCGACCTGCGCTTCGACCGGCGCGACGGCCAGTACAAGCTCCTCGACTTCAATCCGCGGATGGGCGCCCAGTTCCGGCTGTTCGAGAACGAGGCGGGCGTCGACGTCATTCGCGCCATGCACCTGCACCTGACCGGCCGCGGCGTCCCGGAGGGGGAACAGCGGGCGGGACACCGGTACGTCGTGGAGAACATCGACCTGCCGGCCCTGCTCGCCTACCGGCGCAGCGGCTACACGACCCCGCACGCCCCGTCCCGCGCGAGCGGCACGGAGCTGGCGTGGTGGGCGGCCGACGACCCGCGGCCGTTCTTCACGATGCTCGCCCGCTTCGTCCGGCCCGGGGCGAAGCACCTGTACCAGCTGTGGCGCGCGAACCGGCGCGTCAGCAGCGCCGGTTGACCTGCGCGCTGCTCGGCCCGCGCGCCGGTTCGCACGTATGCCGGTCGGCCCGTACGCCCAGGAACCCGGCGGCGGTCGTTGACCCGCACCCCGGGCCACGCAGCGCCGTAGACCCAAGACCCGTAGACCCAAGGCCCGAAGACCCAAGACTCGTAGACCCAAGACCCCAAGACCCCAAGACCCGAAGACCCGTAGACCCAAAGCCCGAAGGCGCAAAACCCGTAGACCCAAGACCCGTAGACCCACAAGAGAACAGGCATCACGCGAAGTAAGAGACGCAGTTGTCGTCCCGGGGAGGGGACTTCGTGATCCATCCGGTAGTTGTCATCGGGGCCGGGCCCTACGGCCTGTCCACCGCCGCCCATCTGCGGGCCCGCGGCATTCCCGTCAGAGTCTTCGGCGAGCCCATGGTGAGCTGGCGCTCGCACATGCCCGAAGGCATGATCCTCAAGTCCGTCCCTTCCGCGTCGAACATCGACGCCCCGCAGCGCGGCCACCATCTGGTCGACTACTGCGACGCTGCCGGGATCAAGCGCCTCGTCACCGACGAGGACCTGATCCCCGCCGAGACGTTCGTCGCGTACGGCGACTGGTTCCAGCAGAAGCTGGTGCCCGAACTGGAGCGGGTCCGCGTCGTCTCCGTCGACCGGCGCGGCACCGCGGGCTTCGAGCTGAAGCTGGACTCGGGCGAGCAGTTCACGGCGCGGGCCGTGGTCGTCGCCACCGGGCTGTCCGGCCTGGAGCACCTGCCGCGCGAGTTCGCCGAGGCCGTGCCCGACGGGCCCACCCCCACGGGCCCGTTCTCGCACAGCGCCCAGCACCACGACCTGTCCCGGTTCGCCGGGAAGGAACTCGTCGTGGTCGGCGCGGGCCAGTCCGCCCTGGAGACGGCGGCGCTCGCGGCGGAGGCCGGGGCGAGCGTCAAGGTCGTCGCGCGGGGCAAGGGCAGCGTGCGGTTCGGCTCGCCGCCGTGGGAGCAGCCCCGGTTGCGGCCGGACACGCCGTTCGGCAAGGCGTGGTCGTTGTACGCGCTCACGTACTACCCGCACCAGTACCGTCAACTGCCCCCGCAGGCACGCCATTTCCTGGTGCGGCGGGTGCTCGGGCCGCTCGGCGCGTGGTGGCTGCGGGAGCGGTTCGAGGGCAAGGTGGCGGTGCGGGACGTCGCCGGGATCGAGCGGGTCGCCGTGTCGGACGGCGCGCCCGTGCTCACGGCCCGCACGCACGGGGGCCGCCTCGACGACATCGGTGCCGACCACGTCATCGCGGCGACGGGCTATCGGGTGGACCTCGCCGCGATGCCGTTCCTGGGCGACGGCCTGCGGGCGAGACTGTCCGTCAGCCGGGGTACGCCCCGTCTCGGCGCCGGGTACGTCTCGTCCGTCCCCGGGCTGTACTTCACGGGGATGCTGGGCGGGTCATCCTACGGGCCGGTGATGCGGTTCGTGTGCGGCACAGAGTTCGCGTCACCGCGGCTGGCCCGTCATCTGGCTGCCGCGCACAGCTAGTTGGCGGCGGTGACGGCGCCCTCGGCCGCGTAGGCGGTGAAGCTCCGCCAGGCCTCCGGGGACGTGGTGAACCGGGGACCGGTGGGGTTCTTGGAGTCGCGGAGGTGGATGGTGGTGGGGGTGGTGGCGACCTCGACGCAGTCGTCGGACTCAGGGCCGCTGCTGTAGCTGCTCTTGACCCATTCCAGGGCCACTTCTACGCAGTCGCCGGGTTCGTTACTGCTGCTGTAGCTGCTTTTGAACCAGTGGAGTTCTGCTGTGCTCATAGTCTCCCCAGCGCGTGCTCGATGAATTCCAGTGACTCTCTCGGGGAGAGAGCTTGGGCCCGGATCATCCCATAGCGCAGTTCAAGGATCCGAAGATCCCTGGGGGTTGAAACCGGGCGACCGTTGAAGGCGCCTTCGGACCGGCCGATCGCTGTGCCGTCCGGAAACTTCAGCACTTCGATCAGACCGTGCATTCCGGCGTGATCCTCACGGTCGGTCGGCATGACCTGGAGAGTCACATGGCGCAACTGCGCCAGTTCCATGAGGTGTTCGAGCTGGCGGCGTAGTACGGCCCTACCGCCGATCGGACGGTCGAGTGTCACCTGTTCCTGGATGAAGCTGAGAGCAGGCACGGGATCCCGGTCGAAGACCGCCTTGCGCGCCACGCGGGCCGTAACCTCACGCTCGATCACGTATGCAGGCAGAGGAGGTTGCCGGACGTCGTACAAAGCTGCCATGTACTCCGGCGTCTGCAGCAACCCATGAATGTTGTGACAGCTGTACAACAGCATCTCCACCGCCCGCTCCTCCATCTGCGCCAGCTGCCGCACCTTCTTCGGGTACCGCGCCTTCCTCATGTCCTCCATGAAGGCCCGCAGATGCCCCTGCGCGTTCAGTAACTGGTCGGCGCGGTCGAGGAGTTCGGGGCGCGGGATGCGTGCCCTGCGCTCGATCTTGCGGATCAGGTCCTCCCCGTAACCGAGCGCCTCGCCCAGTTCCCCCGCCCGCATGCCCGCCGCCTCCCGGCACACCCGGAGCAAGCGGCCCACGGCCTGCACGACCGGTTCGATCTCGTCCCCGGGTTCGACGTCCCAACCCGCCTCGTCCGCAACCTCGTTCACGCCTCCCACCTCCGAGGCCCACCTGTACCCACCCCGGCGCCCGCGCAGCCGGGACAACGCGGGACAGAACCGGGACGGACCGGTGCGGGAATCCGGTCGCGCGCGTCCACGGCCTGCAGCCGCAGGACGTACGAAGAGGTCATGCCGAAGCAGCACACCGCCTACGCGCGGGAGCGAGGCGGTGGACGGCAGGTTGCGGCGAGAGCTTCGTGAGCGTCGGGAGCAGGTGGCGCTTGAGGTCATCGAGGAGAGGCTGGGCGCGCTCGGGTAGGCCCCGCGAGGCGGTCGAGGAGCCCTGGCTGCTGTCGGCGGACCTGGAGCGGCTGGTTGTCGTGAGCGAGGCCGAGTACCACTTCGAGAGCTGCGCGAGCACCCGGCTCCGACCGCCTCGCTGCCGACTTACCACAACCCGCCACACGGCCGGTACTCGTCGGACTCCCGGGGCGGTTGGTCCGTATTCTTCGGATCATGGCCGCACCCGCATATGCCCTCATCGCGACTGACCTGGACGGAACGCTGCTGCGCGGCGACGACACCGTCTCGGACCGGACCCGCGCCGCCCTGGCGACAGCCCTGGCCGGTGGGGCCCGGCACATCGTGGTGACGGGCCGGCCCGCACCCCGGGTGAAACCGCTCCTGGACGACCTCGGCGGCGCCGGGCTCGCCGTCTGCGCCCAGGGAGCCCAGCTCTACGACGCGGCGGCCGACCGCCTGCTGTGGTCCCTGACCCTGGACCGGGAGCTGGCCGAACAGGCCATCGGCAAGATCGAGGCGGAGGTCGGGCAGGTCCACGCGGCCGTCGACCAGGACGGCGTCGACGGGCTCACGCTCATCGAGCCGGGCTACCTCATGCCGCACCCCACGCTCCCCGCGGTCCGCGTCACCCGCCGCGCCGAACTGTGGGCGCAGCCGATCAGCAAGGTGCTGCTGCGCCATCCGTCCCTGACGGACGACGAGCTGGCGGCGGTGGCGCGCGCGGCGGTCGGTCCGCTGGCGACGGTCACCATGTCGGGCCCCGGCACCGTCGAACTCCAGCCACGCGGGGTGACCAAGGCGACCGGCCTCGGCCTTGCCGCCGAGCGCCTGTGTGCGGGGCCCGCGGACACCCTCGCCTTCGGCGACATGCCGAACGACGTTCCGATGTTCGGCTGGGCGGCGCGCGGGGTGGCCATGGCCAACGCGCACCCCGAGCTGAAGGCCGTCGCCGACGACGTCACCGTCTCGAACGAGGACGACGGGGTCGCCGTGGTGCTGGAGAGGCTGTTCGGGGGCTGATCCGTCCCGCCGGCGCCGCGTGTGTGCGCGACTCCCCACGCCCCCTGGACAAACGGGACGAAGTCGCCGCTCCAGGGGCGGCGCGGGGAACCGCGCGATCAGCCACGACGAAACGCGCACCCGCTCCCCGACGGAAACTCCGCACGCGGAAACGCGACGCCCCCCAACACACCCCCAACACACACGGCCCCGCTACCCCCCTTACCCCGTTACCCCGCGGTCCGAGGAATCCGTTCCTCCCACGTCCGGTGGAACACCACTTCGCCCCCGTCCCGGCACACGACCTCGCTGGACGTGACGAACTCCCGCTCCGTGCAGGAGATCTCGGAGCGGGTCTCCACCGTCGCGTCCCACGCCAGTTCGGGCCGGTGCAGCCGGATCGACCAGTCCGACCTGGTGCGGGCCGACAGCGGGTCCTTCTCGTCGATGACGTACGTCTCCAGGGCGTCCTCGGTGAACTCCAGGCCGTCCGGGTAGACGCGCGTGCCGCCGTAGCGCGGGTCGACCTCCAGGCGCCACTCGCCCTTCGCGACGTCGCGCACGACGAGGCGCTCGGGGCGCTGTTCGTCCAGGGAGGCCGGGTAGACGACGCCGAGCGGCTCGGACTGCTCCGGCTCGCCGAAGGTGACCGCGCCGCCCAGGTCGCCGGAGCGGACCGGGAGTTCGAGCATGCTGCCCACCGGGTCGAGTGTGAAGCCCGCCTCGGAGCCGGGCTGCGGCCAGATCCAGGGCCAGTACGCCGAGGAGACCGCGAGGCGGATGCGGTGGCCGGCCGGGAAGGTGTGGCCGATGCCGTTCAGCTCGAACGTGACGTCCTCGGTGGTGCCCGGCAGCCAGGGGACCGCGGCGGCCCGGCCGTGGCGGGAGGAGAGGTTGAGCACGCCCCGGGTGACCAGGGTGGAGGAGCCGTCCGGGGCGATGTCGCACAGGCGGGCCACGGCCTGGCCGCGGGGGACCGCCGACGTGAGCCGCAGGGTCACCTTGGCCCGGCCCAACACGCGTACTTCGGACGGGACTTCGAACTCGAAGCAGGCCGACTTCGCGTCCTCGTCGCGCTGGTCGGGCGGCAGGTCGCCGTCGTTGCCGAACGGGAAGAAGCGGCCCGCGTCCAGGCCCGTCTGCTGCGGGGAGCGGACGAGCACCGGGGCGCCCTGGAGCGCGTACGAGACGGGGGAGACGTTCGGGGAGGGCCAGGACGGCTCGCCGACCCAGCGGCCGGGCAGCTCGGCGTAGACCGTGGCCGGCGGGTGCGAGTCGCTGATCCAGGAGCGGAGCTTGGGCTCCGCCATGACGCCGCCCGCGCCGGCGGCGTCATCGGGCGCGGTCTCTCCCTTGAGCCAGTGGTCCCACCAGCGCAGCGTCTCCTGGAGGAAGCCGATCGCGGGGCCGGGCGGCAGACCGCGGTCCGGGTACTGGTGGGACCACGGCCCGATGATGCCGCGCACCTGGTCGTCCGGAAGGTTCTCCACCAGCCGCAGCACCGTGTCCCGGTACGGGTCGTGCCAGCCGCCCACCGCGAGGACTCCCGCCTTGATCGCCGAGTAGTCCTCGCAGACGCTGCCGTGGCGCCAGTAGTCGTCGCGGGTCTGGTGCTTCAGCCAGGTGTGGATGAAGGGGTCGACGGCCTCCAGGCGCGTCGTCCACATCTCCTTCCAGCGGTCGCCGACGAACTGCGGGTCCGGCGGGCGGGAGACGAACGCGAGCATCGTCGCCGCCCACGCGTGCATGTCGACGGCGAGGACGGAACCACCCATGTAGTGCACGTCGTTGTCGTAGCGGTCGTCCGCGGAGCAGACGGTCACGATCGCCTTGAGCGGCTCGGGCGCGAGGGCCGCGATCTGGAGGGAGTTGAAACCGCCCCAGGAGATGCCGAACATGCCGACCTTGCCGGACGACCAGGGCTGGGCGGCGAGCCAGTTGACGACCTCGACGCCGTCGCTGAGCTCCTGCGCGTCGTACTCGTCGCCCGGCATGCCCTCGGAGTTGCCGTGCCCGCGCACGTCCACGCGTACGGAGGCGTAGCCGTGACCCGCGTACCAGGGATGACGCTGCCAGTCGCGCGGCGCCGTCCAGTCGGAGAGGCGGTAGGGGAGGTATTCGAGCAGGACCGGGACCGGCTCGTCCGTGACCGGTCGCCACACGCGCGCGAACAGTGTCGTCCCGTCCGCGAGGGGTACGCGGATGTCCTCGCGGGTCGTTCCGTAGGGGAACTCGGACCGGATCTTCGGAGTGCTCATGAAGGGACCTCTGTGCCTTTGGTGGCGTCAGTGAACGGGGTGCATGGTGCGCCGCAGCCACGGCGCGAGGGCGATCACGGCGACACCGACCGCGATGGCGATGGCGCCGTTGACGCCGAAGTAGGCGGGGTTCGAGACCTCGCCGTAGAGCTTCACGGTCTGTGCCTGGATGCCGTTCGCGAGCGCGAGCGAGAGGAACCACAGCGACATCGTCTGGCTGGCGAAGGCCTTCGGGGCGAGCTTCGTGGTCGCGGACATGCCCGAGGTCTCCACGAGGATGTCGCCGAGGCCGAGCAGCAGGTACGAGCCGACGATCCACCAGACGGCCATCTTGTACGTGTCGTCGCCGTGCCCGGAGGTCGGCAGGACCATCAGCAGGAACGACAGACCGCCGAGGATCACGCCGATGGCGATCTTGTTCGAGGCGTGCGGCTGGCGCGGGCCCATCCGCGCCCACAGGCCCGCCACGACGGGGGCCAGGGCGACCTCGAAGGCGCCGAGCGCGGAGGCGTACCAGCTGGCCGGGAAGTGGAAGCCGAGGATGGTCGTCTCGGCGTTCGTCGAGGCCAGCAGCATCATCGTCGAGTACGCCTGGAAGAGGATGAAGTTGAAGGCCACGGACGCGACGAACAGGACCAGGTAGGGGCGCAGCCGCCCGCGTTCCTCGGCCGTGACGCGCGGGCTCCTGAACATCACCGCGAAGTACACGATCGGCGCGATCACCGAGATCACGGTGAGGCAATCGACGAAGCGGTCCATCGTCAGCCAGCCCACCAGGGCGAGCAGCACGGCGAGGGCCGCCACGACGAGCGCGCCGATGATCATCAGTCGCACCGCGCGGCGCAGCCCCTCGGGCGGCAGCGCGTACTCCGCGGTGCGCTTGCGCCCGGCCAGGTGACGCCGCCCGGCGACGTACTGGATCAGGCCGAAGGTCATGCCGATCGCGGCCGCGGAGAAGCCCCAGTGCCAGCCCTTGTGGTCGCCGAGCCAGCCGGTGATGAGCGGTCCGGCGAACGCGCCGATGTTGATGCCCATGTAGTACAGCGCGAAGCCGGCGTCGCGGCGCTCGTCGTCGGTGCGGTAGAGCTTGCCGACCATGGAGGCCACGTTCGGCTTGAGCAGCCCGGTGCCGGCGCTGATCAGGCCGAGACCGACCCAGGTCATCGTGGGGGTGGGCACCGCCATCGAGTAGTGGCCGCAGGCGATGAGGATGCCGCCCCACAGGACGGCGCGGTAGGAGCCCAGGATACGGTCGGCGAGCCAGCCGCCGGCGACGGAGACCAGGTAGACGAGGGTGCCGTACGCCGCGGAGACCGATGCCGCGGTGCCCGGGTCCATGCCCATGCCACCGTGTGCGACCGTGTCGGCGAAGTACAGGACGAGAATGGCCTGCATGCCGAGGAACGAGAAGCGTTCCCAGACCTCCAGGCCCGACAGCGTGAGCAGCCCGCGCGGCTGCCCGAAGAAGGCCGTGTCGTCGCCCGGTGGCGGCTCGGCCTCGGTGTCGGTGTCGCTCGCTGTGGGGGACAAAGTGCGTACTCCCGGTCGTATCGGCTGATCAAGAACATACCGGGGGTGGCTGAGGCCCGCCCGGTCTGGGTTGTCCGGGCAGGTGCCCCCTGTGATCGAAACGGGACCGGATACGCTGACTTGAGTGATGGCAGCGACACATCGACAAACCGTGTCATCGACCGAATGATCGACCGAGTTCGCCATGTGATCGTCAGCAGACAGGAGACCCACTCGTGACCGTCGTCGGGACTTTCGGTCTTAGCGTGCGGGACCAGGCTCTGGAAGCCGATGTCCAGGCCGGATTGGTGGCTGTCGAGGAGGGACTCCTCGAAGCCACCAAGAGCGAGGTTCCCTTCATCACGGAGGCCGCCCAGCATCTGGTGCGGGCCGGCGGGAAACGCTTCAGGCCGCTGCTCGTGACGCTCGCCGCCCAGTTCGGCGACCCGTACGCGCCGGGCATCGTGCCCTCCGCCGTCGTCGTCGAGCTCACCCACCTCGCGACGCTCTACCACGACGACGTGATGGACGAGGCGGACGTGCGCCGGGGCGTGGAGAGCGCCAACCAGCGCTGGGGCAATTCCGTGGCCGTCCTGACCGGCGACTTCCTCTTCGCCCGCGCCTCGCACATCCTCGCCGACCTCGGCCCGGACGCCGTGCGCATCCAGGCGGAGGCGTTCGAGCGCCTGGTCACCGGCCAGATCCTGGAGACCGCGGGCCCGGCCGACGGCCGCGACCCGGTCGACCACTACCTGGACGTGCTCAGCGGCAAGACCGGCTCGCTGATCGCCGTGGCGTGCCGGTTCGGCGCCATGATGTCCGGCGCCGACGAGACCGTCGTGGACGTCCTCACGCAGTACGGGGAGCGGCTCGGCGTCGCCTTCCAGCTCGCCGACGACGTCCTCGACATCGCCTCCGACTCGCACGAGTCCGGCAAGACGCCGGGCACCGACCTGCGCGAGGGCATCCCGACGCTGCCGGTCCTGCGGCTGCGCGAGCGGGCCCGGCTGCTCGCCCTGCCCGAGGACCAGGCCCTGGTCGAGCTGCTCGACTCCGACCTCGCGGACGACGCGCGACTCGCCGAGGCGATCTCCCGGCTGCGCGCGCACCCGGCCCTGGAGCAGGCCCGCCGCGACACCGTGCGCTACGCACAGGACGCCCGGGCGGCGCTCGCCCCGCTCCCGGAGTGCGAGGCCAAGGCGGCGCTGCTGGAGCTCTGCGACGCGGTGGTGCACCGGGCCGGTTAGGGCCGCCCACGAGAACGAGCCACCCCGGGCCGCGCCTGTGATGCAGATCACCAGCGCGGCCCGGGTGTGGATCCGGGCCGCGTCGCCCGTGGGCCGCGTCGCCCGGCACCCCTACGGGTCGGGGGAGACGCCGCCCCTCGATGTCATCCCGTGGGTGTACGCGGAGTTGATCCCGCGGTCTGACGCTTCAGAGGGGCCGGTTTGGTCAGATTGAGTACACCACTCCTGACCAATTCGGGTGAGAATGGCGGCTTGGGGTGGACGCAGAGCAGTGAGCAGCGACGAGTGCACAGGACGGTAAGCCGCCGCCGAACACGGAGGTAGGGCAACAGACATGGCACCGTACGAATCCGAAGACAGCCAGAGCACCGGGCGCCGGAAGGTGACCCGCTACGCGGTCCCGGTGGCCGTCGTGGGGGTGGCCGCGGCGACGATCGGGCTCGTCCCGGCGCTCGCCGACTCCGGCGACCCGGATCTCCCGAAGATCACCGCCCGGCAACTCATCGACAAGATCGCCACGTCGGACACCGAGCGGCTGTCCGGCACCGTCAAGATCCACACGGATCTGGGCCTGCCGTCGCTCGGTGGCGCGGCCACCGGCGGACTCACCGGCGGCGACAAGGGCTCCTCGTCGGCCGACCCGAAGGCGAAGCTGACCGAACTCGCCTCCGGCACGCACACGCTGCGCGTCGCGGCGGACGGGCCGGACCGGCAGAAGCTGTCGGTCCTGGACGACGCGTCCGAGTACAGCGTGATCCACAACGGCGCCGACGTGTGGGCGTACGACAGCAAGTCGGACGAGGCGTACCACGCCAAGGACACCGGCAAGAAGGGCTCCGCGGCGAAGGGCTCCGCGGCGACGGGCGAGCACTCCGGCAAAGTGCCCGTCACGCCCAAGGAGTTGACGGACGAGATCCTCAAGGCGTCCGGCGACACCACGTCGTTCACCGTCGACGGCACGGCGCAGGTCGCGGGCCGGGACGCGTACCGGTTGCAGATCAAGCCCAAGCAGTCCGGCTCGACGGTCGGCGCGGTCACGGTCTCCGTGGACGCGAAGACCGGTACGCCGCTGAAGGTCACGCTGAGCCCGGCGAGCGGCGGCGCGGCCGTCATCGACGCGGGCTTCACCAAGGTCGACTTCGGCAAGCCGGCCGCGTCCACCTTCGACTTCAAGCCGTCGAAGGGCACCAAGGTCACCGAGGCCGACGAGCTGCCCGCGCAGGACCACCGAGGCCGCGCGCCCAAGGGCGCAGAGGGCCTCGGCGGGCTCGACGGCATGAACGTCATCGGCAAGGGCTGGGCCTCGGTCGCCGAGCTCAAGCTGCCGGGCGGCTCACAGGCGTCCGGCCTCGCGTCGGGCTCCGCGTCCGGCGACATGCCGGCCGACGCGCAGCAGTTCCTGAACTCCCTGGGCGACAAGGTCACCGGGAAGTTCGGCAGCGGCACCGTGTACTCGACCCGCCTGATCAACGTACTGATCACCGAGGACGGGAAGGTGTACGCCGGTGCGGTCACCAAGGACGCACTCGTGAAGGCGGCCGACGCGAGCTGACGCAAGGGAAGCCGACGGGGTGAGGGGCGGTGCGCACCGCCCCTCACCGCCGCGCGGGGACCCGTACGAGGAGGGGCATGGAGCGGGAGCCGGTCATCGAGACCCGGGAGCTCACCAAGCGGTACCGGGGCGGCCAGCTCGCGGTCGACGGGCTGAGCCTGACCGTCCCCGAAGGCGCGGTCTTCGGCTTCCTCGGGCCGAACGGCTCGGGCAAGACGACCACCATCCGGATGCTGATGGGCCTCATCGAACCGACCTCCGGCGCCGCCCGGGTGCTCGGGCGGCCCATGCCCCGCGCGACCCGCGCGGTCCTGCCGCAGGTGGGCGCGCTCATCGAGGGCCCGGCGCTGTACGGCTTCCTGAACGGCCGGGACAACCTGATCCGCTACGACTCCGCGGACCCGGCCGCCGACCCGCGCACCCGCAAGGCGCGGGTGTCCGACGCCCTCGACCGGGTGGGCCTGACCGCAGCCGCCGGCAAGAAGGCGAAGGCGTACTCGCTCGGCATGAAGCAGCGCCTGGGCCTCGCGGCCGCGCTGCTGCAACCGCGGCGCCTGCTCGTCCTCGACGAGCCGACGAACGGCCTCGACCCGCAGGGCATGCGCGAGATCAGGACCCTGGTACGGGAGTTGGCGGCCGACGGCACGACCGTCTTCCTCTCCTCGCACCTGCTCGACGAGATCGAGCAGGTCTGCACGCACGCCGCGGTGATGGCGCAGGGCCGCCTGCTCACCCAGGGGCCGGTCGCCGAACTGGCCGCGGGCACCCGCGGCAGACTCACCGTCACCACTCCCGATCCGGCGGACGCGGCCCGCGTGCTCAAGGAGCACGGCATCACGGTCCTCGACCTGACGGGCGACCTGGTGACGGCCGAACCCCCGCCCGCCGGAACGGACTTGGCGGACCTGAACACGGCACTGGTCACCGCGGGCGTCCGCGTCCGCGGCTTCGGCGTGGAACGGGCCTCCCTGGAGGACGCGTTCGTCGCCCTGACGGGAGAGGGCTTCGATGTCGCGGGCTGAAGCGGTCGCCGCGCCCCGGGCGAACCCCTTGTGGACCCTGGGCCTGCTGCGCAGCGAGCTGTCCCTCACCTTCCGCCGCTGGCGCACCCTGGCCCTGCTCGGGGTCCTCACGGGCGTACCGATCCTGATCGGCGTGGCGGTGAAGATCGAGACGAGCGGTGGCTCGACGCTCGGCGGGGGCGGGCCCGAGGGCGGCGGCGGTCCGGCGTTCATCGCGCAGATCACGAACAACGGCCTGTTCCTGGTGTTCACCGCCCTCGCGGCGACGCTGCCCTTCTTCCTGCCGATGGCCGTCGGCGTCGTCGCGGGCGACGCGGTGGCGGGCGAGGCGAACGCGGGAACCCTGCGCTACCTCCTGGTCGCCCCGGCGGGCCGCACCCGCCTGCTGCTCACCAAGTACGCGGCGACGATGGCCTTCTGCCTCGTGGCGACCCTCGTCGTGGCGGTCTCGGCGCTGGCCACCGGGGCGATCCTCTTCCCGCTCGGTGACGTGGTCACCATCTCCGGGGTCCGGATCGGGTTCGGGGAGGGGCTGTGGCGGGCGTTCCTGATCGCGCTGGTCGTCGCCGCGTCCCTCGTGGGCATCGCGGCGCTAGGCCTGTTCGTGTCCACGCTCACCAACAGCGGCATCGCGGCGATGGCCACCACCGTCGGGCTGCTGATCACGGTCCAGATCCTCGACCAGATCCCGCAGCTGCACGCGCTGCAGCCGTACTTCTTCTCGCACCACTGGCTGTCCTTCGCCGACCTGATGCGCGAACCGGTCTACTGGGACGACCTGGTCAAGAACCTCGAACTGCAGGCGCTGTACGCGGCGGTGTTCGGCTCGGCGGCCTGGGCGCGCTTCACGGCGAAGGACATCACCGCGTGACTACGCCCGGTCGTAGGGGAAGCGGGCGAGCGGCGCCTCCTGGGCGAAGAACGTCTTAGCGCGGCGCAGCGCCTCCTCGTCCTTGTGCACGTCGCCGGGCTTGCTGCCGTTGCCGAGCAGGACGCCGCCGAAGCGCATGCCCATGTACGCGGCCGAGTTGCTCAGGGTGCCCACCAGCGGGTCGGCGACCTCCTGCTCCTCGTGCGCGAGCACGGTGACGCCCCACAGGGTGCGCCCGGTCAGGGTCGCCTTGAAGTCGACGCCCGGGGTGCGCAGCCAGCCCGACCAGTAGTCCAGGTAGCGCTTGGTGGAGGCGGAGACCGAGTACCAGTACAGCGGCGAGACGATCACGATGTCGGTGGCGGCGAGGGTCGCGTCGAGCAGCAGCGCGACGTCGTCGCCCTCGGGGCGGACGTGGTCCGTGTCGTGGCGCAGGTCCTCGAAGTCGGGGAGCGGGTGCTCCGCGAGGTCGATCCAGGTCTGTCCGACGCCGGCGGGCAGCTGGTCGGCCGCGGCGCGGGCCAGGATCTCGGAGTTGCCGTCGGGCCGGCTGCTGCCGAGGACGAAGAGGAAATTGCGGGCGGTCATGGTTCCCCCTGGAGACGGACGCGATGTACTTGCGCGTGCAGTATATGCATGCGCAAGTACATCGCGGTAGGGGTTCCTGGAGCAGGCGGTGAAACCGCAGGCCTCCAGTGGTGCGGCGGGTGGTGCGCCCGGCCCCGCCGCACCGCGTCCGGCCGGTGGACCGGCGAAGCTAGGAAGCCGCCAGCTCCCACACCGCATGGGCGATCGCGTCGCTGTTGTGGTCGAGGGCCGTGTCGTCGATGTTCGACGCCTTGTCGCACGAGGAGTGGTAGCAGGCGTCGAAGGGCTTGCCCGCCGTGCCGCCCCACGCCGCGGCCTGCGCGGCGGTCTTCTTGTAGTCGGCGCCGCTGAACAGGCCGCCGACCGGGATGCCCGCGCTCTTGAAGGGCGCGTGGTCCGAGCGGCCGTCCCCCTCGGTCTCGATCTCGGTGGGGATGCCCAGCCCCGTGAAGTAGTCCTTGAAGACCTTCTCCAGGGCCGGATCGTCGTCGTACACGAAGTAGCCGGGGTTCGGCGAGCCGATCATGTCGAAGTTCAGATACCCGGAGATCTTCGAACGGTCGCCGGTGGCGAGGGAGTTGACGTAGTTCCGGGAGCCGACCATGCCCAGCTCCTCGGCACCCCACCAGGCGAACCGCAGGTGCTTGGCGGGCTTGAGCTGGGCGCGGGAGACGGCGAGCGCGGTCTCCAGGACGGCGGCGGAGCCCGAGCCGTTGTCGTTGATGCCGGGCCCAGCGGTGACGCTGTCGAGGTGGGCGCCGGCCATGACGACCTGGTTGGTGTCGCCGCCGGGCCAGTCGGCGATCAGGTTGTAGCCGGTGGCGCCGCCGGACGTGAACTGCTTGACGGCGGTGGTGAACCCGGCCGCGTCGAGCTTGCCCTTCACGTAGTCGAGGGAGGCCTTGTAGCCGGGCCGGCCGTGGGCGCGGTTGCCGCCGTTGGCCGTCGCGATGGACTGGAAGCGGGCGAGGTGGGCCTTGACGGAGGCCACGGGGATGTCGGGCGCGGCGGCGGTGGGCGCCGCGCCGGCACTCGTGGTGCCGGAAGCGACGAGTCCGGCGGCGGCCAAGAGGGCGGCGGCTGCGAGCCGCGCGCGTATGGGGTGCAGGGGCATGTGGGGGGCTCCTGGTTCCTCGGCTGTTGCGGGGATTGAGGTGGCCCGATGGTCCTGAAGCGCTGACGCGTCGTCAAGAGCGCAATCCGGTCAGGGGTGTTCGCATTCCGTACAGCCGGCCGCAGGCCGCGGGCAGGGGGCTACTGGACGTCGAACTCGTTGCCCTCCGGGTCGGCCATGGTCACCCACTGGCTCCCCTGGGTGTCCACGGTCCGCAGCACCTTCGCGCCGAGACCGGTCAGCCGTGCGGCCTCGGCCTCGCGGCGCTCCGGCCCGGCGTGGACGTCGATGTGCAGCCGGTTCTTGCCGCTCTTCGGCTCGGGCACGCGCTGGAAGAGGATGCGCCGGCCCTGCCCCGAACCGGTCCGCCCGTCGACCGGGTCGTCCGGGTGCCGCACCGCGACCAGGTCCCGGAAGGCCCGCCGCCCCCAGCGCTCGACGGTCTCCGCCTCCGTGACCGCGCCGAGCCCGAGCAGCTGCTCGATCAGCGCGGCGTTGTCCTCGATCTCGTAGCCGAGCGCGGAGGACCAGAACTCGGCCTGCGCATGCGGGTCGGCGGCGTCCATGACGAGCTTCCAGTCGAAGGTCATGGCCCAGTTATAGGACGTCGGGCGCGGCCCTGTCCGGCTCTTGCGCGGCCCGCGCGTCAGACGCCGGCCACCAGGCACCGGCCGGGCGGGCGGGAGCGGTCACACGGACGACTCCCGCTGCACCACCACGGGCCCGCCGTCGGCCGCCGCGGCGGCGACCTCCGC
>NZ_JAAGMG010000360.1 GCF_010548525.1 Streptomyces sp. SID14478 | reverse complement strand
CAGGCCGCCGGCGCCGCTGACCGCGCCGAGCTCGTCCAGCGGCGCCACGACGCGTGCCGCGAGCTCGTCGGCGAACGGGGTGGGCGCGACGCCGCGCGGGAGCCGCTCGAACAGCTCGCGGCCGAGCTGTGTCTCCAGCGTGCGGATCTGCGTGGTGACGGTGGGCTGCGACAGACCCAGCAGCCGGGCACCGGCGGTGAAGGCCCCCGACCGGTACACCGCGAGGAACGTGCGCAGCAGGTTCAGGTCGGGCAGTCCATTGACTTCCCTATCTCTCATATGGCCGAGCCTATTGGAATCCGATGGGTGGGCGGGCCTACGGTCGAAGGCGTCACCGCACCGAAGACCCGCGTACGCAGCGGCGGATCCGCACCTTGGGAGCCTCACTCATGTCCACGATCCTTTTCGTTCTGACCGGCGCCGACCACTGGACGCTCGCCGACGGCACCGAGCACCCCACCGGCTTCTGGGCCGAGGAGGCCGTGGCGCCGTACCAGGCCTTCAAGGCGGCGGGCCACGACATCGTCGTCGCCACCCCCGGCGGCGTCGTCCCGACCGTCGACCGGGGCAGCCTCGCGCCCGAATTCAACGGTGGCCCCGAGGGCGCGGAGCAGACCGCCCGCGCACTGGCCGCGATGACGGAACTGCAGTCCCCCGTCGCGATCGAGGACGTCGACCTCGACGACTACGCCGCCGTCTTCTACCCGGGCGGCCACGGCCCGATGGAGGACCTCGCGGTGAACGCGGACTCGGGCGAGGTGCTCACGCGGGCGCTGGAGAGCGGCAAGCCGCTCGGCGTCGTCTGCCACGGTCCGGCCGCGATGCTCGCCGCGACGGGGCCCGACGGGACCAGCACCTTCAAGGGCTACGAGATCGCCGCGTTCACGAACGCCGAGGAGACCCAGGCCGGTCTCGCCGAGCGGGCCAAGTGGCTGCTCCAGGACCGCCTCACCGAGGCCGGCGTGCACGTGAAGGTCGGCGAGCCCTGGGCGCCGCACGTGATCGTCGACCGCAACCTGGTCACCGGGCAGAACCCGGCCTCGTCCGCGCCGCTCGCCGACGAACTGCTCAAGAAGCTGGGCTGATCCGGCCCCGGACCGCCACGACGACCTGCGGCGGCCGGCTCACCGCGGGTCGTCGTCGCCCGTGACCTCGCACAGTTCGAAGACGACTTCCCCGGAGTCGGCGTTGCCGCCGCGCACGGGCCGCACGGTGGCCCCCACCCACACCAGGTGCGGGGCCGTGCCCACGATCCGGCAGGGCACGACGAAGTCCTCGGGGAAACGGACCATCGACTCGTTGCGGGCCACGCCGGTGCCCCGGTGGACGACGCGGGACTGCACCACGACGCCCGGTCCCGCGCTGCGCTCCGTCTCCAGGTCGCTGGAGGCGCAGACCGGACACAGCAGCCGGCGGAACGATGCCGTGCCGCACCATCGGCACCGCTGGTGGGCGAATCCCGGTTCGGTCTCCGTCGTCGGCGCCGTGCCGCCGATCCCGCCCCGGAACATCACCGGTGTCCCTGAGATCTCCGAGATCACTGACATCGCTCGGCCTCCCGCGCTCGCCCGCTGTGCGCCGGGCTGCGGCCTCGGCACTCCCGCAGCGTATGACACTCAGTGCCGCGCGGTAAAGACGCTTAGGACACTGAGTACCCTCACTCGTCACGCAGCGCGGATTCCACCTGCTGGATGACGCGCCACATGGGAGCCCCCTTGGCGGCGACCATGACGACGACCTCGTCGGCCGGGGCGGCGGGCGCCCCGGCCGCCGCCCCGCCCCAGACCTGCCGTACGAGGTCGAGGGCGCGGTCCACGGCCACCGCGGCATCCCCCTCGCCGCCCGAACGCAGCCAGGTGCGCAGCCCGTTGTTGTGCGCGGCCACCACGGACGCCGCCACGACCTCGGCGCGCAACGACCCGTCAGCGGCATCGTCCCAGCGCCGCCGCAGATAGCCGGCGAGCGTGCGCTCGTAGCGCCGCACGACGGAGAGCTCATAGGTCCGAAGGCCCGGCACCTCGCGGGTCAACCGGTAGCGCTGGACGGAGAATTCGGGGTTCGCGGCGTACATCCGCAGGACGAGCCGAGCGCCGTCGCACACCACGTCCACGGCGTCGCGCTCGTCGCCCGCGGCGTCGAGGAACGCGGTCATGTCCGCCAGGCAGCTCTCGTGGTCCGGGAAGACGGCGTCCTCCTTGGAGGGGAAGTACCGGAAGAAGGACCGCCGCCCCACCCCGGCCCTCGCCACGATGTCGTCCACGGTCGTCCGCTCGAACCCGCGCTCCATGAACAGCTGGAACGCCGCCTCGGCCAGCACCTCCCTCATGGGTACCTTCTTCTGTGCCCCGTCGACCTCGCGCGCCTCGCTCATGCCGGGAACGTAACACCGCGCGGGCCGCTTTGGCACTACGTACCTTTACGGAGGGTACTGAGTGCCATATTGTGGACGGACACACCGTTCAGAGCGAGGAGAGCCGGCGTGAGCTTGAGGATCGTTGTCACCGTGAAGTACGTGCCGGACGCGACGGGTGATCGGCATTTCGCCGAGGATCTGACCGTCGATCGTGATGACGTCGACGGGCTGCTGTCGGAGCTGGACGAGTACGCGGTCGAGCAGGCGCTGCAGATCTCGGAGAACTCGGATGACGAGGTGGAGGTCACCGTGTTGACGGTGGGTCCCGAGGACGCGAAGGACGCGCTGCGCAAGGCGTTGTCGATGGGCGCGGACAAGGCGATCCACGTCGAGGACGACGATCTGCACGGTACGGATGCGATGGGGACGTCGCTGGTGCTGGCGAAGGCGGTCGAGAAGGCCGGCTTCGATCTGGTGGTCTCGGGCATGGCGTCCACGGACGGCACGATGGGCATCGTTCCGGCGCTGGTCGCGGAGCGTTTGGGTGTGCCGCAGGTGACGCTGTTGTCTGAGGTGTCTGTCGAGGGCGGTACGGTCTCGGGCCGCCGGGACGGTGACACTGCTTCGGAGCAGTTGGAGGCTTCGCTGCCGGCGGTGGTGTCGGTGACCGACCAGTCGGGCGAGGCGCGTTACCCGTCGTTCAAGGGGATCATGGCCGCCAAGAAGAAGCCGGTGGAGGCCTGGGACCTTTCCGACCTGGAGCTGGAGGCGGGGCAGGTGGGCCTTGAGGGTGCCTGGACGAAGGTCGACTCCGCCACCGAGCGTCCCGCGCGCACCGCGGGCACGATCGTGAAGGACGAGGGTGAGGGCGGCAAGCAGCTCGCCGAGTTCCTCGCGGGCCAGAAGTTCATCTGAGCCTCGGTCGCCCCTGACATCCGCCCCACTTCTCGTAACCGCAGGAGATTGAAGTCCCATGGCTGAAGTTCTGGTCTACGTCGACCACGTGGACGGTGCCGTCCGCAAGCCCACCCTCGAACTGCTGACGCTGGCCCGCCGTATCGGTGAGCCCGTCGCGGTCGCGCTGGGAAACGGCGCCGCCGACACGGCTGGCGTACTCGGTGAGCACGGCGCG
>NZ_JAAGMG010000319.1 GCF_010548525.1 Streptomyces sp. SID14478 | reverse complement strand
GGCGGCCCGCCCGCGTTCGGCGTGCGCGTCGTCGTCGAGGCCAACCTTGCCTGGACGGTGATCAGCGCGCTCGCCCTGTTCGTCTGGCTGGAACCCAGCACCGCGGGCATGACGTACGGGCTGTTGCAGGCCGTGGTCGTCGCCGGGTTCGCCGCCGCGCAGCACGTGCTCCTGCGCGCGGTGAGGGTTCAACTCACTTCGGACTGAAAATACTTGACCGTCGCCGGGTCGGCCGGCAGGAGCGTCTCGATGGCCAGCTCGGCGACCGTCACGTCCATCGGCGTGTTGAACGTCGCGATCGACGACACGAACGACAGCACGTGCCCGTCGTGCTCGATCACCATCGGCAGCGCGAAGTACGGCACGGCCTCGGCCGGTTCGGCCCGCGCCGCGTCCTCGGGGACCGGGTACGCGGCGACCTCCTCGTACAGCTCCCGCAGCGCCTGCGAACGCGCGAGCCCGATCTGCCGCTCCATCTGCGCCAGCAGGTGCCCGCGCCACTCCCGCAGATTGCGGATGCGCGGCGCGAGACCGCGCGGGTGCAGCGTGAGCCGCATCGCGTTCAGCGGCTGCTGCGCGAGCAGGTCCTCGGGCAGCGAGTCCATCAGCGCCGCGAGGCCGCGGTTCACCGCGACCACGTCGTACGTCGCGTCGACGACCAGCGCCGGATACGGCTCGTACCCGCGCAGCAGCCGCTCCAGCCCCTCGCGCAGCGAGCCCAGCGCCGGATCGTCGAGCGCCGTCTGCGTGAACCGGGGTGCGTAACCCGCCGCCAGCAACAGGGCGTTGCGCTCGCGCACGGGTACGTCGAGGTGCTCGGCGAGCCGCAGGACGAGCTCCTCGCTGGGGCGCGAACGGCCCGTCTCCACGAAGCTGATGTGCCGCGCCGAGGAGTCCGCGCGCAGCGCCAGCTCCAGCTGGCTGACCCGCCGCTGCTCCCGCCAGCCACGCAGCAGACGGCCCACTTCCGAAGTGTTCTTGCGCGCCGCAGGTGTCATGGGGAGACCGTAACGCGACGGCGGTGGCACGCTGGAGGCATGCCTACACAACCGCTCTCGCAAAAGGAGATCGAGGACCGCCTCGCCGAACTCCCCGGCTGGTCACTCGACGGCGACCGGATCACCCGCACCTACCGGCTGGCCACGCACTTCGCGGCGGCCGCCCTCGTCGTGCACGTCGCCCAGGCCCAGGAGGAGCTGAACCACCACTCCGACCTCACCCTCGGCTACAACACGGTCGCCCTGGCGGTGCACACGCACGACGCGGGCGGCGCCGTGACGGCCAAGGACTTCGAACTCGCCCACCGCGTGGAGGAGTTGGCTCCCGCCCACGGCGCGTCCTGACCCGGTCGTAGGGTGGGGCCTTGCTCGACTACGACCTGGAAGCCGTCCGCTACGACGCGACCCGCGGCGGGGAACCCCGCGCGCGGGCCGCGGCCGACGCGCTCCTCCCCCTCGTCCCGGGCACCGCACGCACCCTGCTCGACCTGGCCTGCGGCACCGGCATCGTGACGCGCCGCCTGACCCGCCCGG
>NZ_JAAGMG010000272.1 GCF_010548525.1 Streptomyces sp. SID14478 | reverse complement strand
GCGCACACCGGCCATCCGGCGAGCGCGTCCGGCGACAGCTACCAGGTCGACCTGACGTCGCTGAACGAGTCCGGTGCCAAGGGCACGGCGATGCTCAGCCTGGACGGCACCCGGCTCACGGTGAAGATCGAGGTCTCCGGCCTCGTGCCCGGTCAGCCGCACGCGCAGCACATCCACGGCTCCACCAGCGGGCACGACTTCCACTGCCCGGACGCCTCCGCGGACAAGAACCAGGACGGCATCGTCACCACGGCGGAGGGCATCCCGGCCTACGGCGACATCAACATCTCCCTGACCACCAAGGGAGACACGTCCAAGAACAGCGGGCTGGCCGTTGACCGGATGCCGACCGCAGACAAGGACGGCAAGCTCTCCTACGAGCGCACGCTGACCGTGTCGCAGAAGGTCGTCGACCACATCAAGGACCTCCACGTGGTCCAGCACGGCATCGACCCCAACCGCAACGGCAAGTACGACTTCGGCAAGGGCAAGAGCGAACTCGACCCCAAGCTGCCCCAGGAAGCCACCGCTCCCGCGGACTGCGGCATGCTGCAGGGCGCGTCGGTGGGTTCCATGCCCTCGGGCGGCGTCGAGACCGGCTCCGGCAGCACGGCAGGCATCGAATCACCCGGCCTGATCGCCGGCGGCGGCGCCGCGATCGCCGCGGCGGCGGGTCTGATGCTCGTGCGGCGGCGTCGCACCCAGGCCGACGCCCTCGACGGCTGACCGGCCGTCATGCCGGCCCGAACACCGCTGAGCATGCTGCGCGTCGTCCGACGGCACCGGTTGTCGGTCGTCGCGGCCGCGGTCCTTCTCGTCGTGGGAGTCGCAGCCCTCGTCCTGGGGCTGTCGCGCCAGCAGCCCGCCCCGCCGGAGGTGCGGTCCGCGCAGCGTACGGCGGACGCCGCACCCGCGCCGCCGGCCCCGACGGGCAGCGCAACCGGGCAGCCGCCCGCAGAGGCGGAGGTGATGGAGGCCTCCGACCCGACCCGCCTGTCCATCCCGGCCATCGGGGTCGACACGTCCCTGGAGCGCCTCGGGCTGGACGGTGAGCGAGCGATGCAGACACCCCGTGACCCGGCCCGCGCGGGCTGGTTCACCCCGGGCCCCGACCCCGGTGCGCAAGGCCCGGCGGTACTCGCCGGTCACGTCACCTGGAACGGGTCCAAGGCCGTCTTCTTCGACCTGGCCCGTCTGGGTCGTGGCGATCACGTGTACGTGGACCGCAAGGACGGCTCGACCGCGCGGTTCACGATCACGCGCGTCGAGCAGTACGCCAAGGATCGGTTCCCCTCTCTCGAGGTCTACCGCAACATCGATCACGCCGGCCTGCGGTTGATCACGTGCTCGGGCACCTACAGCGGTCACCGCTACAGCGACAACACCGTCGTCTACGCCCGCCTGGACAACCCGGCGTCATAGCGTCCAGCTCCCCGGCCCTGCCCCCGCCGGTTCCGGCCGTTTCATATCGGTGTGCCGGGTACTCGGTCGCCGGAAGAGTGATCGAGCACCACAGAGGGACCAACCGACCGGCGCACGCCGGTCCGGTCGAGATGTGCGGGGAACCGTAAGAGGGGGCTCGAAATGTACATCGGCATCGGAACTGTCGTTATCATCCTGATCATTGTGCTCATCGTCCTGTTCATGCGCAGGCGCTGAATCCTTCCCGACTGGCGGCGATGACCGCGGGTCGGGCATGTCCGCACAACGATGAAGCTCCTGGTGGACGGGTGATCGACCAAGATCACCCGCTCCGCCAGGAGCTTCTGTGCTGCTCTGTTCCGCCGTTCAGGGGGCGGTCGTGCGATGCGGCATCTCACCGGTCAACTCCTCGTTCAGAGGCGGGAGTTCGGTGCACGCGAAGGGATGGCCCTCGGCATGCCTTCGCCGGAGCCGTCAGGCGCTCGCCCGGCTGCGGCGCAGCGGCGCGCCTGCGGCATGGAGGCTTTTGAGCGCCAGTCGGTAGGAGTCGATCAACCCCGTCTCGGCGTAGGGCACGTGGCGTTCCTGGCAGTAGGCGCGGACGATCAGTTGCGCCTTGCGCAGGTGGGGGGTGGGCATGTGGGGGAACAGGTGGTGCTCGATCTGGTAGTTGAGCCCGCCCAGGAGCAGATCGACGAAGCGCCCGCCGCGTACGTTGCGGGAGGTCACGACCTGACGTCGCAGGAAGTCGGGCCGGTCCTCTCCGGAGAGCATCGGCATTCCCTTGTGGTTGGGCGCGAAGATCGAGCCCAGGTACAGGCCGAAGAGGCACTGGTGGACGAGGAGGAACAGCAGGGCCTTGCCCGCCGGCAGCACGAGGAACAGCGCGCCGAGGTACAGGACGAAGTGGCCGATGAGGAGAAGGGCTTCCGTCCGGCGTTGCTTCAGCGCGGGGTCGTTGAGCGACCGCAGCCCGGAGACGTGCAGGTTGAAGCCCTCCAGCGCCAGCAAGGGGAAGAAGAGGTACGCCTGCCGACCGCCGAGCAGCCGGGGCAGCCCCTTCGCCTGCGCGGCCTGGCCGGAGTTCCACACCAGGATGTCGGGGCGCACGTCCGGATCGAGGTCTTCGTGGTTGGGGTTCGCGTGGTGGCGGGAGTGCTTGTCCTGCCACCAGCCGTATCCCATACCGATGCCGAGGTTGCCCAGCGCGCGACCGGCCCGGGCGCTGGCGGCCCGTAGCAGGAACACCTGACGGTGCGCCACATCATGTGCCAGCAGGGCCATTTGCCCGAAGACGAACGCCATCGATGCCGCCAGCGCCAGTGTCCACCAGCTGTCGCCGACCAGTACGAAGGCGAACCAGGTCAGCACATAGCCGGCCGAGACGAGGGCGATGCGTGCCGCGTAGTACCCGGGTCGTCGCCCGAGCAGCCCTGCGGCCTTGATCTTCTTCGACAGGAGGGTGAAATCGCTCCCGTGATCGGCTTTTGAAGGTGCGAGTGCGGAACTTGCCATGGGGCCGGCCCTTCGGAACTGTCCCTGCCCGGCGAAGAGTGGGGGAGGTCGCGTGCGACTCCGGAAATGCACGCCTCGGAGGCATCGGAGAGGAGGGGTCGCGCGGCCCGGTAGCCGTTGCGTACGGGATTCCCGCAAGCCGTGTCGCCGGAACGAATGAGCTGTCCGGGGCTGGGGACAGAAGGTGGTCGAGAACCGACCGCCTATGCCCAGTATAGCCGGAGGCGCAAGGCCTTCGTCCGAAGCGGCGCAGATCAGACGGGTGGGTCCAGCTCGTGGAGCGGCGTACCGCTCGCCCAGCGATGCAGCCGGACGCCGTCGACCAGCTGCACGCGGGGCTGGTGGGAGGCCCACTGGACGTCGGTGCGGCTGAACGCACTGCTGTGGACGAAGAGTTGGTGGCGGGAGCCGTCGGGCCGGGAGGCCGTGTCGGGGGAGCCGGCTCCGACGACGTTCTCTTCGGGAGGGACGTCGATCGTGGCGCGGACCGCGACGTCGAGTTCCCTGCCGTGGGCATCGCGCGCGTAGAGCCGCACGCTGCTCCCGTCGGTGAGATCGGTGACCTGCCAACCCTCGCGGCGCAACATCCGTTCGATCGCTCGGGCGAGGCCGCGCCGGTCGAGCCGGGACAGTTCGGCAGGGGTGTACAGGCCCAGACGGCGGTGGACGAAGGCGCGACGCCCCCACAGGCCTGCGCAGCCGAGCACGGCGAGCAGGGCGAGGGCGAGCGCCAGGGCGGCGAGGCCGAACCTGCGGTGCACCGTCACGAGAGCGAGCGGTGCGAGGAGCACCGCCAGACCGAGGCCGACGAAGGCGGGCAGCACGTCGCGCAGTCCGGGGCCGTACCGGCCCTGGGCGCGCAGCTCGGCCACGACCCGTCGCCGAGCACGCAGGGATTGCGCCGCCGGGAGCCGCCGTACCCACTCCGGCGCCGGACAGCGACCGGGCCCTCTGCGTCTCGTCACCGCAGTCAACTCCCCCCACCACCGCGCACGGCGTCCCGTGGGAAAGGGTTACCTGTCGACGCGGGGCGACGCCAGGGCAGAACATCGCGTCGTTCGGGTATGGCTTGCTCCCGGCGGGAGACCCGGCCTGCACGGTGTGGACCAGCAGCGCGTACCCCCGTGGGGGCTGGCACGCCCAGGCACCTCTGGTTCGGCCAGGAGCCAGAGGAGCCGCCCCTCCTTCCCGTCGCCCCGAAGTCCCGGTGATCGTCTCGGGTCGCAGTACTCCTGGGCATCACGGCAGCTCGGTCTCGGATGCCGGATCCGGCCGGGCCTGTGCGCGGAGTTCGATCGCGCCCGCGCAGGCCACGCGGTCCGCCACCTGCGCGCAGGCCACCGCCCGCTTCGGGTCGTCGGCGTCCAGCATCGGGCTGACGCTGCGGCCCTTGCGGCCCTTCGGGTGCGTGGTGAGCACCTCGTCGGGGCCGAGCCGGATCGACACCTTGCGGGCGGTGCCCGTCAGCGGCTCCACCTCCGACCACACGGCACGGCAGCCGGGACTGAAGCGCAACCGCACGATGTACGTCGCGTCCTTCGTGAGATTCGTCGTACGGGCGTCCGCCGTGCACCCCGCGTGCTGCGGGAAGCGCCCCTCGCAGGCGTAGCCGCGGCACGGGTGCGGCGCCGGGGGCGTCGAGGGTGCGGACGTACCGGAGAACGCGTCGGCCGCGCCGAGCGTCGCGGTCAGGGCGACGAGCGTGGTCAGGGCGCCGAACACCCGGCGCCCGCCGACCCCGAACGGAAGGGCGAACGGGAGCCGGGACCTACGGCCGCTCGGCCGCACCGAAGGCGCGCTG
>NZ_JAAGMG010000229.1 GCF_010548525.1 Streptomyces sp. SID14478 | reverse complement strand
GGCCCTGCTCGGCGTGGTCCGGCTGCCCGCGACCCGCCCCGAGGGCAGCACCCGGCGCCGGGCCCGGCGGGGCAGTTGGCGGGTCGTCCTGCGCCGCCCCACGCTGTGGGGCTCGATGGCGACCGACCTGTCCGCGACGTTGCTGGCCATGCCGATCGCACTGTTCCCGCTCGTCAACGAGGCTCGTTTCGGCGGCGATCCGCGGACCCTCGGCCTGTTCCTCTCGGCGGTCGCGGTCGGCGGGATCACCGCCGGGCTGCTCTCCGGCACGGTGACCCGGGCACGGCGCGGCGGCCTGGTCCAGCTGGCGGCGGGGGTCATCTGGGGCCTGGGCCTGGCGGGATTCGGCACGGCCGGACCCCTGTGGGCGGCCCTCGCCTGCCTGGCGGTGGCCGGTGCCGCCGACACCGTGTCCGTGGTGACGCGCAGTGCGCTGGTGCAGTGGGAGACGCCGGACGCGTACCGGGGCCGTGTCTCGTCGATGGAACACGTCATCGGGGTCGCGGGCCCCGAACTGGGTAATTTCCGGGGCGGGTTGGTGGCATCGGCGACGTCGGCGTCGTTCTCGCTGGTGACCGGGGGCCTGGCTGCGGCGCTGGCGGTCGGGGTGGTCGCGGCGGTGAACGGGCCGTTGCGGCGCTACCGGACGCCGGGGGCGCCGCCGACCGACACGGGGGCGCCGGAAGCCACGTCGCCGGCGACGCCGGAGTCGGAAGTGACGGCGGAGGCAGTGCCGCAGGCCGCGGTCCGCCCCTGACCGGCCCCGCTCGCACGGCAGAAGCACCAGCACCAGCGGCAGCGGCAGCGGCAGCGGCAGCCGGGACGCATCCCCGAGCGGGGCCTCAACCCCGGTCCGGCGCCTCCGGCACCCAGGCCTCCCCCTCCAATACGTCGCGCATCCCCACCCACACCATGTTCATCAACTGCAACGCGATGCCCTCGGGCGACTGCCCGGGGTTGCGCTCCATCCAGTCGGTCAGGGAGTCGGCGGCGCCGACCAGGGCGTGGGCCACGAAGTCGGCGTCCTGGGAGCCCAGTCGGGCGCCGCGCCCGCTGTCCGTGATGCCGTCCCTGACCAGGCCCGCGACCTCGGCCATGACCGCGCGCCGGGCCTCGCCGACGGCGGCGGCGATCGCCTCGCTCAGTTCCGATGCCTGCCGGTGCAGCACGACCCAGCTGTCCCGGTGCTCGGCGACGAACGCGAAGAACGCGGACAGGCCCGCGTACAGGCGCAGTTCGGGCGCCGTGCCGGCCCCGCGCGCGGCCTCCTGGAACGCGGCGACGAGCCGCTCGGCCTCCCGGCGCAGGCACGCCAGGAACAGCCCTTCCTTCGAATCCAGGTACAGATACACCATCGGTTTGGAGATTCCGGCGAGTTCGGCGATCTCGTCCACGGAGGCCGCGTGATAGCCACGCTTGGCGAAGACCCGTACGGCCACGTCGATGATCTGCTGCTCGCGCACCTGCCGCGGTACGCGCTTGCGGTGGCCTGCCGTGCGCCCTTGAGCCGCTCCCGATGTCCCCGTCACCCTTGTCAGCCTACCTACCTCGCCGTAACCTTACCAATCGGTAAGTTTACTGCTTAGTAAGGAGAGTGAGTCCATGAGCGGTGCCGACGACATCGCGGCGCTCGACTTCGCGAGCGTCACGCCCGAGGAGTTCGCGCGGATCGTGAAGGGCATGTCCGCGAAGGAGATCGACGAGATCGCACGGGACAGCACCCTGCGCGCCCGCGTCCTGAAGGAGGTCTTCGGGCGCATGGAGCGGCAGTTCAAGCCGGAGGTCGCCGGGACGCTGGAGGCGCTCATCCGCTGGAAGATCACGCCCCAGGGCGAGAGCCCCGAGGCCGTCTACGAGACGAAGATCACCGGCGGCACGTGCACGGTCACCGAGGGCCGCTCGCACGCGGACCCGCGCGTCACGCTCGTCATGGGCGACGCCGACTTCCTCAAGCTGGTCTCGGGCAACTCCTCGCCCGTCACGATGTTCATGATGCGCAAGGTGAAGATCGCGGGCGATGTCGCGCTCGCCGCCGGCCTGACCCGCTACTTCGACATTCCCAAGGCGTAGGGGGACCGACTCCATCATGGCTTTCTCCCTCGAACTGAGCGAAGAGCAGCGGGACCTGCGCGACTGGGTGCACGGATTCGCCGTCGACGTGGTGCGCCCCGCGGCCGCCGAGTGGGACGAGCGCGAGGAGACCCCCTGGCCGGTGATCCGGGAGGCCGCGAAGATCGGCCTGTACGGGTTCGAGTCGCTGGCGGACCTCTTCGGCGACCCGAGCGGGATCTCCTTGCAGATCGCCAACGAGGAGCTCTTCTGGGGCGACGCGGGCATCGGCATGGCGCTGTTCGGTACGTCGCTGGCGGTGGCCGGGATCTTCTCCTCGGGCACGCCCGACCAGTTGGCCGAGTGGGTGCCGCAGTGCTTCGGTGACGAGACGGACCCGAAGGTCGCGGCGTTCTGCGTCTCGGAGCCGCAGGCCGGCTCGGACGTGGCGGCGATGCGCACCCGCGCCCGGTACGACGAGGCGAAGGACGAGTGGGTGATCAACGGGCAGAAGGCGTGGATCACCAACGGCGGCATCGCGAACGTCCATGTAGTGGTCGCCTCCGTGGACCCGGACCTCGGCTCGCGCGGGCAGGCGGCGTTCCTCGTGCCGCCGGGCACACCCGGCCTCGAAGGGGCCCGCAAAATAAGGAAGTTGGGGTTGCGGGCCTCGCACACCGCCGATGTCTTCCTGGACGACGTCCGTGTCCCCGGGCACTGCCTGCTCGGCGGCAAGGAGCGGCTGGACCGACGCCTCGCGCGGGCCCGCGAGGGGACTCGCGCCAAGGGGCAGGCCGCCATGTCCACCTTCGAGGTGAGCCGCCCGACCGTCGGCGCACAGGCGTTGGGCATCGCGCGGGCGGCGTACGAGTACGCGCTGGAGTACGCCGGGGACCGGGAGGCGTTCGGCCGCCCGATCATCGAGAACCAGGCGATCGCGTTCGCCCTCGCCGATCTGCGCACCGAGATCGAGGCGTGCCGGCTGCTGATCTGGCAGGCCTCCTGGATGGCCCGCAACGACAAGGTCTTCGACGCGGGCCAGGGCTCGATGTCGAAGCTGCGGGCCGGCGAACTCGCGGTCGCCTCGACCGAGAAGGCGATCCAGGTGCTCGGCGGCGCCGGGTACAGCCGGGAGCATCCGGTGGAGCGGATGTACCGGGACGCCAAGATCTACACGATCTTCGAGGGGACGAGCGAGATCCAGCGGCTGGTGATCGCGCGGGCCATCTCGGGGCGTCAGATCAGGTAGCGCCTCGCGCTGAGCACGTCGGCCGCCCGGTCCTGAGCAGCGGTACTCAGGACCGGGCCGCCCGCCGCTTCAACCTCTCCGCGTCCCGCACCGCGTCCCCCAGCTGCCGGACATCCGCTTCCTCCGTCGCCGCCCCCAACTCCCGTACGTAGGAGGCGATCCGCTCCAGCGAGGGCTCGGCGGGGAACGCCTCCTCGGATCCGTTGCCCAAGCGGTGGGCGAAGTACGCGGCGGACGCGGCGAGGCGCAGGCGGGGCGGGGTCTCCTGCGACCACAGGTCGCGGGCGAGCGCCGACGCGGTGACCGTGCCGGAGGCCTCGCGGGGTGCCCGGCTCTCCGGGTCGAGCCAGCGGACCGTCGCCGTCGCCACCCGGCCCCCGGCTCCCTCGCGCAGCTTCACCGCGTACAGCGCCGTCACCGTGTGGCCGGGGCCGACCTCGCCGCCGTCGACGCGGTCGTCGCGGAAGTCGTCGTCGGCGACGCGCCGGTCGTCGTAGCCGAGGAGACGGAAGTCGGCGACCGTGTCCGAGTCGAAGACGACCTGGGCCTTCGCGTCGCGCGCCCGCAACTGGACGTTCTCCGGGAGCTGTTGGACGAAGACCTTGCGGGCGTCGGCCGGTGAGGAGACGTACGTGGTGTGGCCGTCGCCCTTGTCGACGAGCTTCTCCATCAGCGCGTCGCCGTAGTCGCTGCCGACTCCGACGCCGAAGAGCGTGATGCCGTGGGTGCGGCGGGCGTCCCCGATGCGTTCGAGGATGCCGTCCGCGGTGGTCTCGCCGGTGTTGGCGAGCGCGTCGGACAGGAGGACGACGCGGTTGGTGGCGCCGGCCCTGGCCCCCTCGACCGCGGTGGCGTAGCCGGTGGTGATGCCCGCGTCGAGGTTGGTGGAGTCGGTGGGCTCCAGGGTGTCGACGGCTTCCCGGACGTGGTGGCGAACCTCGCCGTCCCGCTCGCCGAGCCGCGTCATCGGCAGCACCGTCCTCGCCTCGTCGCTGAAGGTGACCAGGGCGATCGAGTCGTCGGCGCGGAGCTGGTCGGTGAGCGTGGCAAGGGAGCTCTTGACCAGGTCCAGGCGGCCGGGCTCGGCCATCGAACCGGAGATGTCGACGACGAAGGTGAGGGCCGCGGGCGGGCGTTCGCCGTCCGCGGGCGCCTGTGCCGTGGCCAGGCCCACCCGCATCAAGCGCCAGCCGTCGTCGCCGGTGCGGGCGCCGTCCACGGTGACCGAGAAGCCGTTGCCCTCGGGGCGCGGGTAGCCCTGGCGGAAGCTGTTGACGAACTCCTCGGGCCGCACCGACGCCGGGTCGGGCAGGGCGCCCTGCGCCAGGGTGCGGCGGGCGTAGCCGTAGGAGGCGGTGTCGACGTCGAGGGCGAACGTGGAGCGGTGGTCGGCGTCACCGTCCCGCTCGCCGTACCGCTGTCCGTCCGGTCCGACGGAGGCCGCGGGCCCGTCCGCCGCGCCGGTCGCCCCGCCCCCGGTC
>NZ_JAAGMG010000190.1 GCF_010548525.1 Streptomyces sp. SID14478 | reverse complement strand
GTGTCGCGCGCGGCGCGGGCGGCGGCGCCGGTGAGCCGCTCGCCGGCGCCGGGCGCGAGCCGCACGAGGGCTTCGCAGGTGTGCAGGCGCCGGTGGAAGTCCTTCTGATACGCCGTCCAGTACGCGGCGAGGTCGAAGTCGTCGGGCGGTGTGAACACCTCTGCGGTGGAGCGGAGTTCGAGGATCTGGTCGACGCGGTAGCAGCGCGGGGCGCCTGCCCCGGCCGACGCGACGACGTACCAGCGGCCTGCCTTGAGGACGAGCCCGTACGGCTCCAACCTCCGCTCCACGTCGGTGGGTTCGCGCCAGCGGCGGTACGTGACGTGCAGCGCGCGGCGCTCCCACACGGCGGTCGCCACCGCAAGCAGGTGTGCGGCTGTCTCCTCCTGTGCGTACCAGCCTGGCGCGTCCAGGTGGAAGCGGGCGCTGATCCGGTCGGCGCCCGCACGCAGCTCGGCCGGCAGTGCGGCCCGCACCTTCAACTGGGCGGCGGCGAGGACCGGTCCGAGCCCGAGGTCACCGGCGACTGCGGGCGCTCCGGCGAGGAAGAGCGCCTCGGCCTCGCCGGCGGTCAGGCCGGTGAGCCGGGTGCGGTAGCCGTCGAGCAGCCGGTATCCCCCGGCGTGGCCGGAATCGCCGTACAGCGGGACCCCTGCGGCCTGCAGCGCCTCGACGTCCCGGTAGACGGTACGGACGGACACCTCCAGTTCGGCGGCGAGGCGGGCGGCGGTCATCGGCCCGCCGGTCTGCAGCAGGAGCAGGATCGAGACGAGACGGCTGGACTTCACTGCCACAGGATGTCAGTGAAGCGGGCTTAGCGTCCCGCCATGACCTTCGCGGAGAAACTGCTGACCGTGCCCCCGCCCCTCGACGTAGCGGGCCGTCGCATCAAGCGCTACCACGTGACCACCGACCCGGCGGGCATCGCATCCGACGTCGCCGAGGCGGCGTACGCGCTGCTGCCCGCGCTGCTGCCGGAGCCGGACGGCACCCCGGCCGCCACGTTCACCGTGCTGCACCGGGGCGGCGACGACGGCGCCTACCTGAACGCGTACAGCTGGGTGTGGGACAACGTCCTGCATTTCAGGGGTGCCGCCGCGGGTCAGCCGGCCCTCGGCTGCCCGGACCGCGATCCGGCCCGCTTCGTCCTGCCGGACCGGCCCTGGATCGGTTGCGTGTGGGAACTCCCGCCGATCCTGCACGAACGGGACGCCTGGGTCCGGCACATGCTGACGCCCGACCGCCCCGACCTCGACGCGTACGTACGCGACACCCTGCCCGCGGGCACGACCGGAGGACGTTCATGAGCAGCGCGCACGACTTCGACTTCTTCTTCGGCGAGTGGGACGTCGTGCATCGGCGAAGGCTCGACTTCCTCGATCCGGCCAGCGGCTGGGAGGAGTTCGGTGCGCGCAACCGGTGCTGGAGCCTGTTCGACGGGGCTGCGAACATCGATGAGATGCCGGTGCCTGCGCAGGGCTGGACCGGTCTGACCCTGCGCCTGTTCGACCCGGCGACCGGACTGTGGTCGCTGCACTGGTCCACCGACCGGGCGGGACGGCTCTTCCCGCCGGTGACCGGCCGATTCACGGGCGGACGCGGGGAGTTCACCGGCGACGACACGCACGAAGCGAAAAGCGTACGGGTGCGGTTCGTGTGGTCCGGGATCAGTGCGACGACGGCCCGCTGGGAGCAGGCGTTCTCGGTCGACGAAGGCCGGACGTGGCTGGCGAACTGGTCGATGGACTTCACCCGCCGCGCGGTCGATGGAGCCGGAGAACTTCCTTGACTTCGCGTGCACTTGAACATGTTGACTCCCTGTTCGTAGCCCGGAGCGCACCCGCAGCCGGGCGGCCCGACAGGGGGAATCCCATGAAGTACCGCACCATCGGCGGCGACCCGGCGCGGCGTCGCGAGGTCAGCGTCCTGAGCCTCGGCGCCATGCTGTTCGGCACGATCACCGACGAGAAGACGTCGTTCGCGATCCTCGACCGGTACGTGGAGGCGGGCGGCACGTTCGTCGACACGTCCGACAACTACGCGTTCTGGGTCGACGGGACCGTCGGCGGCGAGAGCGAGACGCTGCTCGGCAACTGGCGGCGCAGCCGCGGCATCGGCGACGAGGTCTTCATCGCCACCAAGCTCGGCGCCGCGCCACTCGCGCCGGGCACTGGGTACATCGACAACCCGGAGGGCCTGTCGGCGGCCGCGATCCGCTCGGCCGTGGAGGGCAGCAAGGCGCGGCTCGGCGTCGAGAGCCTCGACCTCCTGTACGCGCACATCCCGGACCCGAAGGTGGAACTCGCCGAGACGGTGAGGGAGTTCGGGGCGCTCGTGCATGAGGGGGCGGTCGGGCTGCTCGGTGTCTCCAACCATTGGGCGTGGCAGGTCGAGCGGGCGCGGGCGATCGCGCGGGCCGAGGGGATCGCCGGGTACGAGGTGCTCCAGTACCAGCACAGCTATCTGCGGCACCGGACCGATCTGTCCACCGAACTGTCGCCGGACGGCGTGTGCGCCACCGCCGACGGAAACCTCCTCAGCATGGTGCGCGCCGAGCGCGACCTCGCGTTGGTGGCCTACTCGCCGCTGATCGGCGGCGCCTACATGCGCGAGGACAAGCCGCTCGGTCCCGGGCACGACCACGGCAGCCGCGAGGCGCGGCTCACCGCGCTGCGCGAGGTCGCCGCGTCCAGCGGCGCCACGGTCAACCAGGTCGTCCTCGCCTGGATGCTGGGCGCGGACGTCCCGGCGATCCCCCTGGTCGGCGCGTCCTCGGTGGCCCAGTTGGAGGAGAGCCTGGCCGCGGTGGACCTGGAGCTGACCGAGGAGGAGCGGGCCCGCCTGAACGAGGCGTGATCCGCCCGGCCCGGGCGGCGGCACGGGCCGCTGCTCCGTCAGGCCCGGCCGGCGGCACGGGCCGCTGCTCCGTTAGTCCCGGGTCTCGAAGGCCAGCACCGTGTAGGTGGGCTCGGGGCGCGGGGTCTCCTGCCGCGGCAGCGCCTCCAGCCGACGGGCGAGCTCTTCGCCCCCGGCCGCGTAGATCCGCCCCGCACGCACGTCCCGGGCCAGGCGCGC
>NZ_JAAGMG010000162.1 GCF_010548525.1 Streptomyces sp. SID14478 | reverse complement strand
GGTCGCCGAGCGGACCGCCCGGGAGCGGGCGGAGCTGACCGAGGTGCGCGGGCTCATCGAGGCCCCGGTGGTGCTGCGCCTCGCCCGGACCCTGCCGGTGGGGCGCTGGGAGGTGCTGCGGCCCTGCGCCGACGACACCCTCACCGCGGCCGCCTCGGGCGACCTCGCCCGCTACGCGGAGGCCGACCGGGCCTTCCACCGCGCCGTGCTCCGCCTCGCCGGGAACGAACAGCTCGTGCGGGTCGCCGACGACCTGCGGCGCAGGATCGTGTGGACCGGCTGCGACCTGACGGCGGACGCCGCACAGCACGTCGCGCTGCTGGACGCCCTGGAGGAGCGGGACCTGGACGCGGTGGGCACCTTGGTCCGTGCCCACTTCGGCCTTTCGGACACGGCGGACAGCGGCCCCGGCTACGGCTTCTGAGCCCCTCCGGCGATCGAGGAGCGGGGTCCGGG
>NZ_JAAGMG010000121.1 GCF_010548525.1 Streptomyces sp. SID14478 | reverse complement strand
CGGGCGGCGCCGGTGCTCGGCGACGGGGCGCGGCGCGGCGTGGGCAGCGCGTTCGGTGTCGTCCGGGACGCGGGGACGTACGTCCTGTTCACGAACGCGGCCGGGACGGCGGGCCTGACGACGCTGACCACTTACTGGGCGTGCTCCCCCACCGGGCCCTGGCACGGCCCGGCGAAGGGGTTCGCGCCGCCGCTGCCGCAGGGCGAGGTCGCCGCGTACAACCCGCAGCCGCACCCCGAACTGAGCGGCGGCGGACGTCTGGTGCTGAGCTACGACGTCAACTGGCTGGACGCGGCGCCCGCCGCCGCGCAGGACCGGCTCAACCGGAACGTGTCGCTGTACCGACCGCGGTTCGTGTCCCTGCGGCTGCGGTGAGCGCCTGCTCCTCCGGCTCGTCGGGGTCCTTCGCGCGGCGCTTGGCGATCACCGCGCAGACCATCAGCTGCATCTGGTGGAAGAGCATGAGCGGCAGCACGGCCAGCGAGGCGTGCGCGCCGAACAGGACGCTGGCCATGGGCAGTCCGGCGGCCAGCGACTTCTTCGAACCGGCGAACTGGATGGCGATCCGGTCGCCGCGGTGGAAGCCGAGGGCCTTGGCGCCGTACCAGGTGGCGGCCAGCATCACGGCGAGGACCGCGGCCTCGACCGCGATCAGGCCCGCCAGGCGCACGGCGCTCACCTGGTGCCAGATGCCCTGCACCATGCCCTCGCTGAACGCCGTGTAGACGACGAGCAGGATCGAGCCGCGGTCCACGTATCCGAGGATCTTCTTGTGCCGGGCGATGAAGCCGCCGACCCAGCGGCGCAGCAACTGCCCCGCGAGGAACGGCACGAGGAGCTGCAGCACGATCTTGACGAGCGAGTCCGCGGAGAAGCCGCCGCCGCTGTTGCCGAGCAGCGCCGCGGCGAGCAGGGGGGTCACGACGATGCCGGCGAGGGAGGAGAAGGAGCCCGCGCAGATCGCCGCCGGGACGTTGCCGCGCGCGATCGAGGTGAACGCGATCGACGACTGGATCGTGGACGGGACGAGCGTGAGGAAGAGCAGCCCCTCGTAGAGGTTCTGCGGCAGCAGGACCGGGACGAGGCCGCGGGCGGCCAGGCCGAGCAGCGGGAACACGACGAACGTGGCCGCGAGGACCGTGACGTGCAGCCGCCAGTGCCGTACGCCGTCCATCGCCTCACGGGTCGAGAGTCTGGCCCCGTAGAGGAAGAAGAGGAAGGCGACCGCCGCGGTCGAGGCGTCGGAGGCGACGTCGGCGGCGGCTCCGCGGGCCGGCAGGAGTGCGGCGAGGCCGACGGTGCCGATCAACGCCAGGATGTACGGGTCGATCGGCATCCAGCTCGGCCAGGTCAGGCGTTTCATTGGTTCCTTGCTCTCGGTTCAGGTCGTGCCCTCTTCATGGTCCTCCCCTTGGTCTTGATCGGGAATCCTGCATACCGTTCTGACTGTGATCGTGATACGTGATGAGCGGCGGTAGGGTCGGGGCATGTACGACCCCGGGCAGCTGAGGACGTTCCTCGCCGTCGCGCAGACGCTGAGCTTCACGCAGGCCGCGCGGCGGCTCGGCCTGCGGCAGTCGACGGTCAGCCAGCACGTGCGCCGCCTGGAGGACGCGACGGGGCGCACGCTCTTCACCCGGGACACGCACTCCGTGGAGCTGACGGAGGACGGGGAGGCGATGCTCGGCTTCGCGCGGCGGATCCTGGCCGTGCACGAGCAGGCGGCCGCCTTCTTCACCGGGACCCGGCTGCGCGGGCGCCTGCGGTTCGGGGCGTCCGAGGACTTCGTGCTGACCCGGCTCACCGAGATCCTGGAGTCGTTCCGGCACGAACATCCCGAGGTGGACCTGGAGTTGACGGTCGAGCTGTCGGGGACGCTGCACGAGCAGCTGGACGCCGGGAAGCTCGACCTCGTCCTCGCCAAGCGCCGGCCGGAGGATCCGCGCGGGGAGTCGGTGTGGCACGACCGGCTGGTGTGGATCGGCGCGGAGCGGCTGCGGATCGATCCCGAGCGGCCGGTGCCGCTGATCGTCTACCCGCCGCCGGGGATCTCGCGGGCGCTGGCCCTGGAGGCGCTGGAGCGGCACGGGCGGGACTGGCGCATCGCCTGCACGAGCGGATCGCTGAACGGGCTGATCGCGGCGGCCCGCGCCGGTCTCGGCGTGATGGCGCACGCGCGCGGGCTCATCCCGCCGGGTCTCGTCCGGGTCCCCGACCGGGTGGGGATGCCGGAGCTCGGGGAGGTCGACTTCGTGCTGCTGCACGGCGCCGCGGGGCGGGAGCGGGGCG
>NZ_JAAGMG010000087.1 GCF_010548525.1 Streptomyces sp. SID14478 | reverse complement strand
GGGTTCTGTGTGGGCGGCGGCTGCCAGCTGGCGGCCGCGTGCGATCTGCGGTTCGCCGCCGGGAGCGCGGTGTTCGGGGTGACTCCGGCGAAGCTCGGGATCGTCTACCCGGCGTCGTCGACGCGGCGCCTCGCGGCGCTGGTGGGCCCGGCGAGCGCCAAGTACCTGTTGTTCTCGGGCGAGTTGATCGGCACCGAGCGGGCGCTGCGGTCCGGGCTCGTGGACGAGGTCCTGCCGGACGCCGCGCTGGACAAGCGCGTCGCGGAGTTCACCCGCGTGCTCGCCGGGCGCTCCCAGCTGACGCAGGCGGCGGCGAAGGAGTTCACCGCGGGCCGCACCGACCGGGACGCGTACTGGGCCGAGCAGGCGCGCGGCAGCGGCGACACCGCCGAGGGCGTCGCCGCGTTCCTGGAGCGCCGGGCGCCGCGCTTCACCTGGACTACGTCAGGATGAAGCGGCTCTTGGAGCGGAACTCCTCGACGAGGTGCGCGGGGGCCTTCTGCGGCGAGCCCGCGTCGTAGGGCGGCTGCGGGTCGTACTCGGTCAGCAGTTGCACGGCCTGGGCGTGCTCGTCGCCCGCGATCCTCCCGAGCAGGGTGAGTCCCATGTCGATGCCGGAGGAGACGCCGGCCGCGGTGACGTACTTGCCGTCGACGACGACGCGCTCCCCCGTGGGCCGGGCCCCGAACTGCTTCAGGAAGTCGAGGGCCAGCCAGTGCGAGGTGGCGCGCCGCCCGTCCAGCAGGCCCGCCGCGGCGAGCAGCAGGGAGCCGGTGCACACGGACGTGGTCCACGTGCTGGCCCCGTCGGCCGTGCGCAGCCAGGCGAGCAGGGTCTCGTTCTCCATCTGGGGAGTCTGTCCGGGGCCGCCGGGGACCACGACGATGTCCGGGTGCGGGACCTCGGCGAGGGTCTTGTCGGCGACCAGGGCCAGGGTGCCCGTGTCGGTGCGGACCGGGCCGCGCTCCTCGGCGACGAAGACGAGGTCGGCGTCGGGCAGGCGGCCGAGGGTCTCGTAGGGGCCGATGGCGTCGAGCGCGGTGAAGCGGTCGAAGAGGACGACGGCGATCTTCACGGGGTTCCTTTCGGTCAGCGCGCGGGATGGGGCGCGTGGAAGCGGCGGCGGTACTCCGCCGGTGGTGTGCCGAGGGTCTTGAGGAAGGCGCGGCGCATCGCCTCGGGCGTGCCGTAACCGCTGGCGCGGGAGACCTCCTCGACGCCGTGGGACGTGTCCTCCAGGAGCCGGCGGGCGTGCTCGACGCGGACGCGTTCCACGTAGGCGCCGGGGGTCAGGCCCGTCTCCGTCCGGAAGGCGCGGGCGAAGTGGCGGGGCGAGAGGCGGGCGCGGGCCGCCATCGACTCCACGGACAGGTCGTCGTCCGGGTGCTCGGTGATCCACTGCTGGACCTCGCGCAGCGGTTCGCGGCGGGCCGTCTGGGCGGTGAGCTGGGCGCTGAACTGGGCCTGGTTCCCCGGCCGTCGCAGGAAGACGACCAGATGGCGGGCGATCGTGAGGGCCACGTCCCTGCCGTGGTCCTCCTCGACGAGCGCGAGGGCGAGGTCGATGCCGGCGGTGACACCTGCCGAGGTCGCCACGTTCCCGTCGCGTACGTAGATGGGGTCGGGGTCGATCTCGACCGCCGGGTGGTCGCGGGCGAGCTTGTCGCAGTACGCCCAGTGGGTCGTGGCCCGGCGGCCGTCGAGGAGGCCGGCCCGGGCGAGCAGGATCGCGCCCGTGCACACCGAGACGATCCGCTCGGCGCGGGGCGCGTGCGCCCGCAGCCAGTCGATCAGG
>NZ_JAAGMG010000053.1 GCF_010548525.1 Streptomyces sp. SID14478 | reverse complement strand
GGGTGAGCGCGGCGAGGACGGCGGCGGCGAGGAGCAGGGCCGCGCCCGCGATCGCCGCGGCCTGCATGCCGCTGGTGAAGGCCTCGCGTGCGGCGGTCGTCAGGGCCCGGCCCGCGTCGCCCGGCAGCTGTCCGGCGACCGCGAGGGCGCCGCCCAGGGTCTCCTGGGCCGCGGCCGGGGCGCCGGCCGGGATGTCGTGGCGGTAGACCGCGGTGCCGATGGAGCCGAGGACTGCCATGCCCAGGGCGCCGCCGAACTCGGCGCCGGTCTCCAGGAGGGAGGCGGCGGAGCCCGCGTTGGCGGTCGGGACGGTGCCGAGCGCCAGGTCCATCATCTGGGACATCACGGTGACGATCCCGGAGGCGAGGACGCCCGCCCCGGCCAGGACCAGCCACAGGGAGTCGGTGCCGGCGAGGGCCAGCAGCCCGTATCCGCAGGCCGCGACGGCGAAGCCGCCGGCGACGACGTGGGCGCGGTGCACGCCCTTGTCGACGAGCTGCGCGGCGACGGGCGCCGCCACGCCGACCAGGACCGTGGGGACCAGCGACCAGAGCGCGGCGGCCATGGAGCTCTTGCCGAGCACGGACTGCAGGTACTGCGTGGTGAACAACGCCGAGCCCATCATGCCGAAGGAGGAGACCAGGTTCAGGACGACGGCGGGGGCGAAGCCACGGCCGCGGAACAGGGCGGGGGAGATCAGCGGGGACTTCGCGGTGCGCTGGCGGTGCACGAAGAGGGCGGCGAAGAGCAGCCCCACGGTGATCGAGACGACGTAGCGCACGTTCCAGCCCTCGGACGGGATCTCCTTGACGCCGTAGATGACGGGCAGCACGGCGGCCATCGACAGGGGCACGCTGAGCAGGTCGAAGCGGCCGGGCTCGGGGTTCTTGGACTCCGGCAGCAGGAACGGGCCGAGGACCAGGAGCAGCACCATCGCGGGCAGGTTGACGAGGAAGACCGAGCCCCACCAGAAGTACTCGACGAGGACGCCGCTCATCACCGAGCCGAGCGCGACGCCGCCGGTCATGACGCCGGACCACAGGCCGATCGCCTTCGCCCGCTGGCCGGGGTCGGTGAACATCGTGCGGATGATCGCCATGGTGGACGGCATGAGGGTCGCGCCGCCGACCCCGAGGAGCGCGCGGGCGGCGATGAGGGTCTCGGCGCTGTTCGCGTAGGCGGCGAGGACGGAGGCGGTGCCGAAGGCGGCGGCGCCGATCAGGAGCAGCTTGCGGCGGCCGATCCGGTCGCCCAGCGAGCCCATCGTCATCAGCAGGCCGGCGAGCACGAACGCGTAGATGTCGAAGATCCACAGCTGCTGGGTGCCGCTCGGCGCCAGGTCCGCGCTGATCGCCGGGATCGCGAAGTAGAGGACCGAGACGTCCATGGAGACCAGCAGGAGCGGCAGCATCAGGACGCCCAGCGCGGTCCATTCGCGGCGTCCGGCAAGGGAGTCGGGAGATGTGGTGGTGCCCGTCGAGTTCGCCATGACAGGAACCATACGACTGTCTTAAACGCTTGTCTAGTACGCTTGTATAGGACGATTGTTTAGTACTTGTGTGTAAGACGCTCGTCTGGATCCTGGGTAGGGTGAGGGTATGGGACATCGCGAGGATCTGCTCGAAGGCGCCGAGCGCGTACTTCTGGAGAAGGGGTTCGCGCGCACGACGGCGCGCGACATCGTCAAGGAGTCGGGGACGAACCTGGCGTCCATCGGCTACCACTACGGCTCGAAGGACGCCCTTCTCGCGCAGGCCTACGTGGCGCTGGCGGAGAGGGGCTCCGACAGCTGGGGGGACGTGGGCGAACTGCCGGGCGCGCCGGGCTCGTTGGAGCGGTTCCGGGCCGTGATGGCCGGGATCACGGACAGCCTCGGCAAGCCCGGGTCCATCTGGCACCTGAGCATCGAGCTCGTGACCATGGGCGACAAGATGCCGATCGTGCAGGAGCACCTGGCGCGGGCCCAGAACGAGGCCGGGCGCGGCTTCATCGGCATGGTCATGGGGGAGGAGCCGCCGGCCGACGACCCGAGCGTCGACACCCTCGGCAAGTTCTTCTCCGTACTGGTCCTCGGCCTCATCGCGCAGCACACCTTCGACGCGGACTACTCGCCCAGCGCCGACCAACTCACCGAGGGGCTGCGGATGTTGATGGAAACGGCCCGCTAGGGAGCCGCCGGTGTCCGTCCCGGGGTCGCCCAGATCCCGGCTCGGTACGCGCGAGGTCGGTGCGGCCGAGTCGCGGGGAGATCGCGAGCGCGGCCGTCGACACCTTCCTGCGGGCGTACGGCACCGACGACGACCTCACGGACAGGATCCGAGGTTGCGCCGCCTTCAGCGGAACGGCTCTAGAGCCGCGCCGCCTTCAGCCCCATGTGCAGCAGCAGCCGGTCCTCGCCCTCGTCCAGGTCGAGGCCGGTGAGCTGTTCCACCCGGGACAGGCGGTAGTAGAGCGTCTGGCGGTGGATGCCGAGGGCCGCCGCCGTGCGGCCCGCCTGGCCGGCGCAGTCGAGGAACACCTCGGCCGTGCGGGCGAGTTGGCGGTGCGCGGGGGCGAGGAGGGGGGCCACCACCGGGTCGTGGGCGGCCTCCACGGGCAGGGCGGTCAGCAGGCGGTACGGACCGATCGCGGACCACTGCGTGTCGGGGCCGAGGCGCGGG
>NZ_JAAGMG010000021.1 GCF_010548525.1 Streptomyces sp. SID14478 | reverse complement strand
CCCGGTCATCTCGCCGCTCGTCCGCAAGCTCGCGCGGGAATGCGGCCTGGATCTGCGGGAGTTGACGGGATCGGGCCCCGACGGGCTCATCCTGCGCTCCGACGTGGAGCGCGCCAAGGCGGCCCGCACCGCGCAAGCACCCGCGCCGGTATCCGCGCCCACCCCCGCAGCCCCCGCGCCGATGCCAGCTCCGGAGACCGGTTCAGCCGCGCCGCAGGGCCACCGCACCGCCTTGCGCGGCATTCGTGGCGCCGTCGCCGACAAGCTCTCCCGCAGCCGCCGCGAGATACCCGACGCGACCTGCTGGGTGGACGCCGACGCCACGGAACTCATGCACGCGCGCGTGGCGATGAACTCCGCGGCCGGACCGTCCGCGGGCCCCAAGATCTCCGTCCTGGCGCTGCTCGCCCGCATCTGCACGGCGGCCCTGGCCCGCTACCCGGAGCTCAACGCCACGGTGGACACGGAGCGCCGCGAGATCGTGCGGCTCGACGGGGTGCATCTCGGGTTCGCCGCGCAGACCGAGCGCGGGCTCGTCGTGCCCGTCGTCCGCGACGCCCACGCGCGCGGCGCGGAGTCGCTGAGCGCCGAGTTCGCCAGGCTCACCGAGGCGGCCCGCGCCGGGACGCTGACACCCGGGGAACTCACCGGCGGTACCTTCACGTTGAACAACTACGGGGTGTTCGGGGTCGACGGCTCCACGCCGATCATCAACCACCCCGAGGCGGCGATGCTCGGCGTCGGCCGGATCACCCCGAAGCCGTGGGTGCACGAAGGGGAGTTGGCGGTCCGCCAGGTCGTCCAGCTCTCGCTCACCTTCGACCACCGGGTGTGCGACGGCGGTACGGCAGGAGGCTTCCTGCGGTACGTCGCGGACTGCGTCGAGCAGCCGGCGGTGCTGCTGCGCACGCTGTGACACCTGCCCGCACCCCGGGCCGTCCGGCCGCCACCTGTCCACCCGCACCCCTGTGACGCGCGCCCGCGCCCACCCCGGGCTCCGGGCCCGCGCCCCGCAGCCCGTGACACTCGCCGTTCCCCAAGGGTGGCAATGATCGCCCGTACGCCCATACTCGGGGGATGACCGCAGCCGGGCCCGTCGACCATGCCCCCGAGTACGACGCGTTGGTCCTCGCCGGGGGCGCAGCGCGCCGGCTCGGCGGAGCGGACAAGCCCGGGGTGCGGGTCGGC
>NZ_JAAGMG010000003.1 GCF_010548525.1 Streptomyces sp. SID14478 | reverse complement strand
GTCGGCCGCGCAGGCATCCAGCAGGGCCCGCCCCACGCCCGTCGACACCTGTGCGGGCCGGGCGTACAGGGCGTACAGCTCGGCCTCCCCGGGCGGCACGTCGTGATCCCGGCCGGGACCGTGACAGCCCCAGCCGACCACGGCCCCGGCCCGCTCGGCGACGAACTGCCCGCGCCGGCGGAACCGCTCCCGCCGCCGCGCGGCGTCCTGCGCCACGCTCATCCCGTCGAGGTACGCCTGCGGCATCAGTCCGGCGTACGCGAACTGCCAGCCGCGCACCCGCACTTCGGCCACGGCGTCGCAGTCGTCCGGCGTCATCGGGCGCACCGAGGGGCGGGCGAGCAAGGTCATGGACCTATCCTCGCCCACCCCCGCACGGAGTTCCTAACCCCGGAAGCCGAGCAGTCCGTGCAGCGCGGTGCCGCTCGACGTGGCGGACGGCGACGCCGCCTTCGTCGTCAGCGGCGCCGGATCGGGCAGCTTCTTGCAGACCGCGTCGACCTCGCCACCGCTACGCGGTACCTTCCCCGACGCGAGGTACGTCGCGAGGTGCTTGTCGAGGCAGGCGTTGCCGCTGAGCGTGATGCCGTGGTTGCCGCCGCCCTGCTCGACGACCAGGCTCGAACCGCGCAGCAGCCGATGGACCGTCGCACCGCCCTCGTACGGCGTCGCCGCGTCGTCCGTCGCCTGGAACAGCAGCACCGGCGGCAGAGCGGAGTTGGTGACGTCGGTCGGACCGAGCGGCGGGGTCGGCCAGGACAGGCACGGCGCGTTGTACCAGGCGTTGTTCCATGTCGAGAACGGCGCCTTCTCGTGCACCTTCGTGTTGTCGGCGCGCCAGCGGCGGTAGTCGCGCGGCCACCACGCGTCCCGGCACTGCACGGAGGTGTAGACGCTGTAGCCGTTGTCACCGGAGGCGTCGATCGCCGCGAAGTTGCCGTACGCCTCGACCAGCGGGTCCGCGTCCTTGTCGTTCACGTACGCCGCGAACGCCTCGGCCAGATAGGGCCAGTAGCCGTTGAAGTAGCCGCCCGGCAGGAACGTGTCCTCCAGCTCGCCCGCGCCCACCTTGCCTTCCGCGGGCTTCTTGGCCAGCGCGTCGCGCATCGCGTACCACTTGGCCTCGATCTTCGCGGGGTCCTTGCCCAGCTTGTACGTCGCGTCGTACTTCGCGACCCAGGCCATGAACGCCTGGTGCCGGGCGTGGAAGGCGTAGTCCTGGCCGAGGTTGTCCCGGTACCAGACGCCGGTCGGGTCGACGATCGAGTCGAGGACCAGTCGCCGCACCCGCTCGGGGAAGTACTTGGCGTAGACCGCGCCCAGGTAGGTGCCGTACGAGTAGCCGAAGTAGTTCAGCTTCTTCGCGCCGAGCGCGGCCCGGATCGCGTCCATGTCCTTGACGGTGCTGACCGTGTCGATGAACGGCAGGATGTCGCCGTACTTGTCGCCGCAGGCGCGGGCGAAGGAGGCGGCACGCTTCAGGTTGGCCTGCTCGATCGCCTTCGTCGTCGGCACGCTCGGCGGTCGCACCGGGTTGAAGTAGCCGGGCTTGCAGTCGAGCGCGGGCTTGCTCTTGCCGACGCCGCGCGGGTCGAACCCGATGACGTCGTACTGCGCGGCCACGTCCTTGGGCAGGCTCGTCGCCACGAAACCGGCGAGGGTGAGCCCGCTGCCGCCGGGGCCGCCGGGGTTCACCAGGAGCGGGCCCTGGGACTTCTTCGCCGTGTGCGGGACCCGCGACAGGGCGAGCGTGATCTGCCGCCCGTGCGGGCGGTGGTGGTCGAGCGGCACCTTCAGCGATGCGCACTGCAGCGTCGGATAGTCCGCCGTGGCGCACTTCTTCCAGGTCACGGCCGTGGTGCGCGGGGTCGAAGGGGCCGAGCCGGTCTCCGCCCCCGCGGCGCCGGCCGAGGTGACGAGTGCGGAGGCGGCGAGGGCGGTGACGCCGCACAGAGCGACTGCGCGTTTGTTCATGGAGCCTCCCGGGACGGAGGGGTCAGGGCCGCGGGTCCACGGCTCGTGCGGCATGTTCCCGTAAAGCCCGGGCGGAAGAATCGGTTCGGCGGAAGTTGACCCGATCGCGCTCACATGAGGGTCAACTGCGTCGGGGCGGCCGCCTCCTCCGGCGTCGTGCCCTGCTCCGGTACGCGGACACGCCGTGGCAGCCCCACGCGCGAGGGCCCGATCCCGTACTCCTCGGCCAGCTCGTGCACCTGCCGCGTCACCCGCCGCTGGTACCACTTGGGGGCGTAGGCCCCCTCCGCGTACAGCCGCTCGTAGCGCCGGACGAGATACGGGTGGTGCTGCCCGAGCCAGGCCATGAACCACTCGCGGGCGCCCGGCCGCAGATGCAGCACGAGCGGCGTCACCGAGGTCGCGCCGGCCCGCGCGACGGCCCGCACCGTCGCCCGCAGCTGCTCCGGGCGGTCGCCGAGGAAGGGGATCACCGGCGCCATCAGCACCCCGCAGCCGATCCCGGCGTCGGTGAGGGCACGCACGGCGTCGAGCCGTCGCTCGGGTGCGGGCGTGCCCGGCTCCACGGTGCGCCACAGCTGCGGGTCCACGAAGCCGACCGAGACCGAGATGCCGACGTCGGTGACCTCGGCGGCCTGCCGCAGCAGATCGAGGTCGCGCAGGATCAGCGTGCCCTTGGTCAGGATGGAGAACGGATTGGCGTAGTCGCGCAGCGCCTCGATGATGCCGGGCATCAACCGGTAGCGGCCCTCGGCCCGTTGATAACAGTCGACGTTCGTGCCCATCGCGATGTGGTCGCCGTGCCAGCGCCGCGAGGCGAGATGGCGGCGCAGCAGCTCGGGTGCGTTCACCTTCACCACGATCTGGCTGTCGAAGCCGAGCCCGGTGTCGAGGTCCAGGTAGCGGTGGGTGTTGCGGGCGAAGCAGTACACGCATGCGTGGGTGCAGCCGCGATACGGATTGACCGTCCACTCGAAGGGCATCCGCGACGCGCCGGGCACCCGGTTCACGATCGACCTGGCCCGGATCTCGTGGAAGGTCACCCCGCGGAACTCGGGGCTGTCGACGGTACGGGTGGTCACCGCGTCCGCGCCGAACAGCGCGGCGTCCGGAGCCCGGCCGTGTTCGGCCCGGTCGTCCGTGAGGTTCTCCCAGCGCATGACGCCTCCTCGGTAGCACTGACCACAGAATAGAACACATGTTCCCTTGATCGTGCGACGTGGACGAGGGGGCGATTTTGGCGGCCGGTGCGGAGGGTGGTTGGCTTGGTGGCGCCCGTCAGGGCTCCCGGGAAGAACGACATGCTGGAGGAAGTGACATGGCGCAGGTCGAGGCCACCACGGAACGTGTTGTAGCCGCGAAGCCGGACGACGTCTTCGACGCCCTCGCCGACTACAACGGCACCCGGCAGAAGCTGCTGCCCGAGCACTTCAGCGAGTACGAGGTCCGCGAGGGCGGCGACGGCGAGGGCACCGTCGTCCACTGGAAGCTCCAGGCCACCAGCAAGCGCGTCCGCGACTGCCTGCTCGACGTGTCCGAGCCCACCGACGGCGAGCTCGTCGAGAAGGACCGCAACTCCTCGATGGTGACGACCTGGCGCGTCACGCCCGCCGGTGACGGCCACTCGCGCGTGGTCGTCTCGACGGTGTGGAACGGTGCGGGCGGCATCGGCGGATTCTTCGAGAAGACCTTCGCGCCCAAGGGCCTCGGCCGGATCTACGACGCCGTGCTCGCCAAGCTCGCCGCCCAAGTGGAGAAGTGACGCACGGGCGCTTCCCGTGCTGAATTGCCGCTCACCGTTTCGAGTGGTTTTCGTTTCGCCTCCGTTGTACGCCGTAGGGCTCCGACCGGCGCATACGCCGCTCGAACCCGCCTGACGTGCGCCCCGTCGCGCTTGCCCCCCGTTGTCGCGTAATGCGAGAAATGGGCGGCGCAAGGGCGACGAGGGGAGCTGCAGGTGGGCACGACGACACTGGTGACCGAACCCGTGGGGGAGCGGGAGGCGGCGCGGGAGTCGGTTCCGGTCGCCGCCGCACCGCCGCCCCGACCGGACGTCGGGCGCGAGCAGTTGCCCGCCCACGGGCTCAGCCCGAGCCGGGTCCGGATGGTCTTCGTCGGCCTGATGCTGGCGCTGCTGCTCGCCGCACTCGACCAGATGATCGTCGCCACCGCGCTCCCGAAGATCGTCGGTGAGCTGCACGGCCTGGACAAGATGTCCTGGGCGATCACCGCGTACCTCCTCACCTCCACCATCGGCCTGCCGATCTACGGAAAGCTCGGCGACCTCTTCGGCCGCAAGGGCGTCTTCCAGTTCGCCATCGCCGTCTTCGTCATCGGCTCCGCACTCGCGGGCCGGGCGCAGAACATGGACCAGCTCATCGCGTTCCGCGCGATCCAGGGCGTCGGCGCCGGCGGCCTCATGATCGGCGTACAGGCGATCATGGGCGACATCGTGCCGCCCCGCGAACGCGGCCGCTACATGGGCCTGATCGGCGCCGCGTTCGGCCTCGCCTCGGTCGCGGGACCGCTGCTCGGCGGCTACTTCACCGACCACCTCTCCTGGCGCTGGTGCTTCTACATCAACGTCCCGTTCGGCCTGGTCACCTTCGCCGTCACGGCCGTCGTGCTCAAACTGCCCAAGCCCACGACGCGGGGCCGGCTCGACATCCTCGGCTCCCTGCTGCTCGCCGCCGCCTCGACCTGCCTGGTCCTGCTGACCAGTTGGGGCGGCACGGAGTACGCGTGGGGCGACCGGGTCATCATCGGCCTGGGCGCCGGGGCGGTCGTGTCGAGCGTGCTCTTCGTCGTCGCCGAGAAGTACGCGAGCGAACCGCTCATCCCGCTGCGCCTGTTCCGCGACTCGGTGTTCAACCTCAGCGGCCTCGTCGGCATGGTCGTGGGCGTCGCGCTCTTCGGCGCGGCCAGCTACCTCCCGACCTTTCTGCAGATGGTCGACGGCGCCTCCGCCACCGAGTCCGGACTGTTGATGCTCCCCATGATGGGCGGCGTCGTCGGCGCCTCCATCATCTCGGGCCAGCTCATCAGCCACACCGGCCGCTACAAGCTCTACCCGATCCTCGGCAGCGCCCTGTCCACCCTCGGGATGTACCTCCTCTCCCGTCTGGAGGTGGACACCCCGCGCCTCGAATACAGCGTCTACATGGCGGTGTTGGGCGCCGGCATCGGCCTGATCATGCCCGTCCTCGTGCTCGCCGTGCAGAACGCGGTCCGACCGGGCGACCTCGGCACGGCCACCAGCGCCAACAACTACTTCCGGCAGATCGGCGGCAGCGTCGGCGCCGCCATCTTCGGCACGCTCTTCGCCGACCGGCTCTCCGACGCACTCGCCGACCGCGTGCCCACCACCGGCCCCGGCGGGCTGCCCGACGCCGAGTCCATCACCCCGCAGCTCGTGCACGCGATGCCCGAGGCGCTGCGCACCCCCTACATCCAGGCGTACGCGGATGCGATGCCCCGCATCTTCCTCTACTTGGTGCCGGTCCTCGTCCTGGGCCTGCTCCTCGCCTTCTTCCTCAAGGAGACCCCCCTCGTGTCCAGCACCGCCCCCTCCGAGAACGCGGCGAACCCCGTCCCGTCGCCCGTCGTGCCCGCCCAGGAGCGTGTCTCGTACGCCGCCGGAGTTCCGGTGTGCGGCACGGTGCGGCACTCCGACGGCACCGCCGTGCCGAGCGCGGCACTCACCCTCATCGACGTCGGCGGCACCCAGATCGGGCGCGGCGCCAGCGGGGACGACGGGCGGTACGCCCTGTCGACGCCGGGCACCGGCAGCTACGTCCTGATCGCGGCGGCCGGCGGACACCAGCCGCAGGCCGTCACCGTCACCGTCGGGGAACGCCCGGTCGACCTCGACGTGGTGCTCGGCGGCGCGGGACGCCTCGCGGGCGCGGTGCTCACGGCGGACGGCACCCCCGTACGGGACGCCACCGTCACGCTCACGAACGTGCACGGCGAGGTCGTGGCGACCACCCGCAGCGCGCGTGAAGGGGCATACGTCATCACGGAGTTGGTGGCCGGTGAGTACACCCTGGCCGCGAGCGCCCCGGCGTTCCGCCCGGCGGCCCTGCCGGTGACCGTGATGGCCTCGCGCGAGACCCGCCAGGACGTGGAACTGGCGGGCGGGGCGGTGCTGCGCGGCACCGTGCGGGCGAGCGGCGGACGCCCCGTGGAGGACGCCCGGGTCACGCTGCTCGACGCCGCGGGCAACGTGGTGGACACCCTGACGACGGGCCCCGACGGCACGTTCCGCTTCGTCGACCTGTCGTCGGGGGAGTACACGGTGATCGCGGCGGGTTACCCGCCGGTGGCCACGGTGCTGCAGGTCGCCGGGGGCGGTCGTACGGAGCGGGATCTGCAGCTCGGGCACGAGGACTGAGGGTTCGTCCGCGGGTGCGTGGGGGGCTGCTCGTGTGGTTCCCCGCGCCCCTGCCCCTGCGTCGCGCGCGGTTCCCCCGGAGCGCGGGTGACCGCGGTTCCGTCCTCGTCGGCCCGCAGCCGTCCACGGCGCGGGCCACCTGTCAAGGCGCTCCCGGCAATTCGCCGGTAAGCGCCCCTGGCGCACACGCCCGGCCGTACGGTGAAGAAGGCCGTGGGCACTGCCGACGGCCCGGCGGGAAGGAGCGCGGCCATGGACGGCACGGATCAAGCCCCGCAGGGCCGCGTCCCGCTGGCCGTGGTCGTCGTGGACCAGGCGGGCCGCGTCTCGCACTGGAGCACCGGTGCCCGCCGTCTCTTCGGCCCCGCGCGGCAGGACGCGGTGGGCAGGGCCGCCACCGACCTGCTTCCCGTCTCCGGCGCCCTCCCGCAGGACAGCGCCGATGACGATCCCGCGACGCCCGGCGTGTACGCCGGGGACGACGTGCTCGGCCGCGGCCTGGAGGAGTCCCTCGGCGGCCGCACCTCCTACCCGGCCGCGGGCCGCGCCCGGCTCGACAGCGGCGCGGGGCCGCCCGAGCGCATCGACGTCCTGTGGTGGGCGTACCCCCTGGTGGGCCCGGGACCCGAGCGGCTGCTCGTGCTCGCCGCCGACGCCCGGCGGCTCGGCGACGGCACGCAGGAGGCGGTGCACGAGCGCATCGTCCCCGGCTTCGCCCTGCACACCGACTTCGCGGCAGCGGACGAGCTTGCCCGCGCACTGCCCGAGATCCTGCCCAGCATGAGCGTGCGGGAGGGCGCCCGCATCGTCGCCCAGGTCCTCGAACTCGGCTATCCCGTGCTGGAGTTCAGCCAGCACGACCGCGTCCCCGTGACCGCCGACTGGGGTGTCGCCCGGCGTACCGAGCGCAAGGCACAGCGTGCCCGGGCGGCGCGCGACGCCGTGGCGGGGGTGCCTGCCCCGCGGGCGCCGCTCGACGACGCCGAGGACCTCGAGTACGTGGCCGTGCGCGAGCGCCTGGAGTTCCTCAACGAGGTGAGCGGGCGCATCGGTTCGTCCCTCGATCTGTCCCGCACCATCGTCGAGGTCAGCCGCGCCGTCGTGCCCCGCTTCACCGACGTCGCCGGGACGTACCTGCGCGAACAGGTCGTCGCCGGCGAGGGCTTCCCCGACGGCCCGCCCGACGCGAGGACCATGTGGCACCGCGTCGCCCTGGAGCACACCGACGAACCGGGCCGCTGGGACGACGTGGTGCCGGTCGGCGAGTCCATGCCCTTCCCGGTGCACACGCCGTTCTTCCAGTGCATGACGAGCGGCGAACCGGTGCTCGTCCCCTACATCTCCGAGGAGATGGGCAACGGCATCGCGTCGCAGTTCGAGAAGCGCGACATCCGCCCGCTGATCACCCACCGGTCCATGCTCGTCGTCCCGCTGAAGGCGCGGAACGTGGTCCTGGGATTCATGATCCTGCTGCGCCACCAGGAGCGGCCCGTCTTCAACGACATGGACCGGGCCACCGGCGCCGAACTCGCCGCACGCGCCGGTCTCGTGCTCGACAACGCCCGCATGTACACGTACCAGGAGTCCGTCGCCGAGACGCTCCAGGACAGCATGCTGCCGCACATCGAGGCGCACATGCCGGGCTGTGACATCGCCACCCGCTATCTGCCCGGCACCCTGCTCGGCCGGGTCGGCGGGGACTGGTTCGACTCCGTCAAACTGCCCGGTGCGCGTACCGCACTCGTCGTCGGCGACGTGATGGGCCACGGGCTCAACTCGGCGGCGATGATGGGACAGTTGCGCACCGCCGTACAGACCATGGCGGCCCTCGACCTGCCTCCGTCCCAACTCCTGCGCAATCTTGACGACTTGGCGCAGCGCCTGGGCGAGCACTACCTCGCCACCTGCCTGTACGCCGTGTACGACCCCATAGCCGGGGAGCTGCACCTGGCCAACGCCGGGCACATCCCGCCGGTGACCGTGCGCGCCGCCGACGGCCGCAGCGAACTCCTCGACCTGCCCACGGGCGCGCCGATCGGCGTGGGCGGTGTCCCCTTCGAGTCGGTACGCGTCCCGGTGGCGCCCGGCGACCGCCTCGTGATGTGCACCGACGGTCTCGTCGAGGTGCGCGGCGAGGATATCGGCGTGGGGCTCGCCGCGCTCTGCGAGTCCGCCGCTCACCCGGCCGCCTCGATGGATGACGCCTGCGACACCATCATCCGCTCGCTCGGCGGTCGCGGCGGCCGCAAGGACGACGTGGCGCTCCTCATGGTCCGCATGGGCGGCATCGAGAGCGCCGACGTCGCGCAGTGGGAACTCGGCACGGAACTGTCCGAGGTGCCCCGTGCCCGCGAACTCGTGCGTCAACAGCTGGCGGAATGGGGTCTGTTGTCGGTCGAGGACACCGCGGTGCTCCTGGTCGACGAACTCGTCACGAACGCCGTGCGGCACGCGAGCAGCGGACCGGTGCAACTGCGCCTCGTGCGGTCGGGAACGCTGCTGTGCGAGGTGGAGGACACCGCGCAGGCGCTGCCGACACTGCTCAGCGCCGGACCGGGCGACGAGTTCGGGCGCGGGCTGCGCGTGGTCGCACGGCTGGCGCGCGAGTGGGGCGCGAGCCGCACGGCGACCGGCAAGACGGTGTGGTGCGAACTCACCACCCGGCGCGCGGGCAGCTGACCCGGCGCACCCACCTCGAACGAGCGGTGAAGGTGTGCGCCGCGCGCTTGTCGGGTGCCTCCCGGCGCGATAGACCGACCAGACACCTCGGCCGAGTCCGTCGCCGCACCCCGGGAGGGTCCATGAGTGTGACCGAGCGCTACAAAGAGGCGTGGGAAGGCTTCTGGCAGGACGCGCCCGAGGAGCCGGGGAGCGTCTTCTGGGATGCGGAGCCCGGCCTCGCCGTGGGCCTTCATCTCGCCCTGTTCGCACCGCAGTTGGCGGTACCGGAGCTGCCCGTGGTGGACCTCGGCTGTGGCAACGGCACGCAGACCCGCTTCCTCGCCGACCGCTTCGCGCGGGTCGTCGGCGCGGATCTGTCCGCCGCCGCGCTGGCACGGGCCCGCGCCGCGGCCGGCGCCCGAGCGGCCGACTACCACCAGCTGGATGCCACGCGGACAGAGCAAGTAAGCGCGCTGCACGCCGAGTTGGGGGATGCGAACGTCTACATGCGGGGCGTGCTGCATCAGAGCGAACCCGCCGACCGGCAGGCGCTCGTCGACGCGGTGGCGACGCTGGTGGGGGAGCGCGGGCGCGGCTTCGTCGTCGAACTGTCGGAGCGGGCCGGGCCCGCCCTGCGGGAACTCGCCCGGCACCCGGCGGGGCCGCCGCCCAAGCTCGCCCCGGTGTTCGCCCACGGCATCGCCCCCGGCGAGGTCTCCGACGCGGCCGTGCCCGGCTACGTCGCCGAGGCGGGCCTCGCGGTACTGCTCTCCGGTGAGCTGCCGCTGATCACGACCGAGTTCACCGCGGGCGGTGACCGCATCGAGCTGCCGTCCCGCTGGCTGGTGGTGGGGCGGCCGTCCTGAGAGACGGCCGACGGCTCGGACGGGGCTGACGACATCCTGCGCCCGGTCGCGCGCCGGGTCACGGCCGAGGAGTGCGACGGCGGCCACGACTGCGCCTGGCGGTACGGCCTGGCGGTACGGCACGGCGCGCTGGTCGACGCCCTCGTACGGACGCGGACGCCGGAGCCGTCCACAGGGCGCTGACGAGCGGGAACGATGCCGAACGGGTACGACATTGGTCTAGACACCTGAGAGTTATCCACAGGCCTGGTGAGGTGCGCCGGAATCCGCGTACGGTGCTGCTCATGAAGATCCTCATCAGCGCCGACATGGAAGGCGCCACGGGTGTGACCTGGCCGGCGGACGTCCTTCCCGGCACGCCGCAGTGGGAGCGCTGCCGCACGATGTTCACCTCGGACGTGAACGCGGCGGCGCTCGGTTTCCTCGACGGCGGCGCCGACGAGGTGCTGATCAACGAGGCGCACTGGACGATGCGCAATCTGCTCCTGGAGCAGCTCGACGAACGCGTGGAGATGCTCACCGGACGCCACAAGGCGCTGTCCATGGTGGAGGGCGTTCAGCACGGTGACGTCGACGGCATCGCGTTCATCGGCTACCACGCGGGCGCCGGCATGGAGGGCGTCCTCGCGCACACGTACCTGGCGAACCAGATCACGGGTGTCTGGGTGAACGACGTGCGGGCGAGCGAAGGCCTGCTGAACGCCCACGTGGTGGCCGAGTACGGCGTCCCCGTCGTCCTCGTCACCGGCGACGACCACGCCTGCGACGACGCGCTCGGCTATGCGCCCGAGGCCCGCAAGGTCGCCGTCAAGGACCACGTGTCCCGGTACGCGGCCGTGTGCCGCACCCCCGCGCGCACGGCCGCCGACATCCGGGCAGCCGCCAAGGACGCCATGACGCTCGCGGGGCGCCACGCGCCCGTGCAGGCGGGCCCGTTCACCGTCGAGGTCGAGTTCGACGCCGAGCACCTCGCGATGGCCTCGACCGTCGTGCCCGGGGTCGCGCGGATCGCCGAGCGTAGGATCGCGTACACGCACGAGACCATGTACGAAGGCATCCGCACCTTCAAGGCGGTCACCACGATCGCCTCGGCCGCGGTGGAGGAACAGTATGGCTGAGCAGCTCGTTTCGACCGTCGACGAGCAGGCGCTCGACGAAGTCGTCACCTTCACCTCCGAGCTGATCCGGATCGACACCACGAACCGGGGCGGCGGCGACTGCAAGGAGCGCCCGGCCGCCGAGTACGCGGCATCGAAGCTCGCCGAGGCCGGACTCGAACCGACGATCCTGGAGCGCACCCCCGGCCGCGGCAACGTGGTGGCCCGTATCGCCGGCACCGACCCCTCGGCCGAAGCGCTCCTGGTCCACGGCCACTTGGACGTCGTACCGGCCGAGGCCGCCGACTGGAGCGTGCCCCCGTTCTCCGGCGAGATCCGCGACGGCGTCGTGTGGGGCCGGGGCGCCGTCGACATGAAGAACATGGACGCGATGATCCTCGCGACCGTACGGCAATGGGCCCGCGTCGGGTTCCGGCCCCGGCGCGACATCGTCATCGCCTTCACCGCCGACGAGGAGGCCAGCGCCGAGGACGGCTCCGGGTTCCTCGCCGACCGGCACGCCGACCTCTTCGAAGGCTGCACGGAGGGCATCAGCGAGTCCGGCGCCTTCACCTTCCATGACGGCAGCGGCAAGGAGATCTACCCGATCGGCGCGGGCGAGCGCGGCACCGGCTGGCTGGAGCTCACCGCGCGCGGCAAGGCGGGCCACGGCTCGAAGGTGAACCCGGCCAACGCGGTGAGCCGCCTGGCCGCCGCCGTCGCCCGCATCGGCGCGCACGAGTGGCCGATCAGGCTCACGCCCACGGTGCGCGCGGCCCTGTCCGAACTCGCGGCCCTGTACGGCATCGAGGCCGACGTGCACGCGGCGGACTTCGACGTCGACGGCCTGATCGCCCGGCTCGGCCCGGCCGCGTCGCTCGTCGAGGCGACGGTGCGCAACAGCTCCAACCCGACGATGCTGTCCGCCGGATACAAGATCAACGTGATTCCGGGCGAGGCCACCGCCCACGTCGACGGCCGCTACCTGCCGGGCACCGAGGACGAGTTCCGCGCCACCCTCGACCAGCTCACGGGCCCGGACGTCGACTGGGACTACCACCACCGCGAGGTCGCGCTCCAGGCCCCCGTCGATTCGCCGACGTTCGCCAGGATGCGGGCCGCGGTCCAGGAGTTCGCGCCCGAGGGACATCCCGTCCCCTACTGCATGTCGGGCGGCACGGACGCCAAGCAGTTCTCCCGCCTCGGCATCACCGGCTACGGCTTCGCCCCGCTCAAGCTGCCCGAGGGCTTCGACTACCAGGCGCTGTTCCACGGCGTCGACGAGCGGGTCCCGGTGGAGGCACTGCACTTCGGGGTGCGGGTGCTCGACCGGTTCTTGCGCTCGGCATAGGCGCGCCCCCGACCGGCGCGACGCACTAGGAAAACGCGGAGGACACGGTGAACATGGAGGGCCAGGAGTAAATGGGGGGCGGGGACGACATGGTGCACACGCAGGGCCACGGCTCCTGGCCGTCGCCGATCGACGCCGCGCTGGCCGCGGCGCACGACGGGCAGCCGGAGTACGTGGGGTTCGTCGGCGACGAGGCGTGGTGGACCGAGCCACGGCCCACCGAGGCGGGCCGCCGCGCCCTGGTGCGCCGCAGGCCCGACGGCACGGAGCAGTCGGTCCTGCCCGCCCCGTGGAACGTGCGCAGTCGCGTCATCGAGTACGGCGGCCGCCCCTGGGCCGGCGCGGACCGGC
>NZ_JAAGMG010000776.1 GCF_010548525.1 Streptomyces sp. SID14478 | reverse complement strand
AGCAGCCACACCTCGCGCGCGGCCCGGATCGCCGGGAGCGTGAGCGTGATGCGCTGGGGCGGGGGCTTGGGAGCGCCGCGCACGCCGACCACCGTGCGCTCCGTCTCGCGGACCGCCGGCAGCTCGGGGAAGAGCGACGCGACGTGCGTGTCCGGGCCGACGCCCAGCATCAGGACGTCGAAGGTCGGCACGGGACCGTGGTCCTCGGGCCCGGCCGCCGTGGCGAGTTCGGCCGCGTACACCTCGGCCGCGGCGTCCGGCTCGTAGGGGCCGTCCGACGCGGGCATGGGGTGCACGCGCGCGGGGTTGAGCGGCACGCTGTCGAGGAGGGCCTCCTTCGCCTGCGTGTAGTTGCGCTCGGGGTCGCCGTCCGGCAGGAACCGTTCGTCGCCCCACCACAGGTCGAGGCGGCCCCAGTCGATCGCGTCCCGGGCGGGCGCCGCCGCGAGCGCGGCCAGCAGGCCGTTCCCGTTGCGGCCGCCCGTGAGGACGACGGAGGCGTAGCCGCGGGCGGCCTGGGCGTCGACGATCTTGGTGATCAGCCGGGCCGCGGCCGCCTGCGCCATCAGCTCCTTGTCGCGGTGGACGACGAGTTGGGGTGCTGCACTCACTAGTCTGCGCTCACTTCGTTGCCGCCTTCTTGGCCGGGGTCTTCTTCGCCGGTGCCTTCTTGGCGGGTGCCTTTTTGGCGGGTGCCTTCTTCGCCGCCGCCTTCTGGGCGGACGCCGCGGCGGGCGCGGCCGAGGCCGACAAGGACACCGGCTCCGGCACCGTCGTCTGTTCCGCGGGCTCGCCCAGCCGGTCCACGCCGAACCTCAGCGCGGCCGCATACGTGTCGTCCGGGTCCAGGCGCCGCAGCTCCTCCGCGATCAGCTCGGACGTCTCGCGGCGCTTGAGCGCGACCGCGCGGTCCGGCTGCCCCTGGATGGAGAGGGTGGCCAGGGTGCCGTCGGCCCGGTCGAGCACGATCGGGCCCTGGGTGGAGTCCAGTCGTACGCCCGTCAGGCCGGGGCCCGCGGAGAGCGTGCGCTTGACGGGGACGTCCAGCCGGTCCGCGAGCCACATCGCGAGGAGCTCGCAGCTCGGGTTGAACTCCTCGCCCTCGACCACGACCGAGGTGACGTCGGTCGTGACCTGGTCGAGAGCGGCGGCCAGCATCGAGCGCCACGGCGTGATCCGGGTCCACGACAGGTCCGTGTCGCCGGGGGAGTACGACGCCGCGCGGGCCTCCAGCTCGTGGACCGGCTGCTCGGCCGCGTACGTGTCCGTGACGCGGCGCTGGGCCAGTGCGCCCAGCGGGTCCTGCGCGGGGTCGAGAGGCGCGTCCACGGGCCACCACACCACCGTCGGGGCGTCCGGCAGCAGCAGCGGCAGGACGACCGACTGGGCGTGGTTGACGACCTCGCCGTACAGGCGCAGCACGACGGTCTCGCCGGTGCCCGCCTCGGCGCCGACCCGCACCTCCGCGTCGAGCCGCGACTTCGTGCGGTCGCGCGGGGAGCGGGAGACGCGCTTGATGACGACCAGCGTGCGCGAAGGGTGCTCGCGCGACGCCTCGTTGGCCGCCTTCAGGGAGTCGTAGGCGTTCTCCTCGTCGGTGACGATGACGAGGGTGAGCACCATGCCGACGGCGGGAGTGCCGATGGCCCGGCGGCCCTTGACCAGCGCCTTGTTGATCTTGCTGGAGGTGGTGTCCGTAAGGTCGATCTTCATGGGCGCCGCCAGCTCCGTCCGTCTCGTGCGAGCATTTCGTCCGCCTCGGCGGGCCCCCACGTGCCGGACGGGTACTGCGCGGGCTTGCCGTGCGTGTCCCAGTAGTCCTCGATCGGGTCGAGGATGTTCCAGGACAGCTCGACCTCCTCCGTGCGCGGGAAGAGGTTCGAGTCGCCCAACAGGACGTCCAGGATGAGCCGTTCGTACGCCTCCGGGCTCGACTCGGTGAAGGACTCGCCGTACGCGAAGTCCATCGAGACGTCCCGGATCTCCATCGACGTGCCCGGCACCTTCGAGCCGAAGCGGACCGTGATGCCCTCGTCCGGCTGGACGCGGATCACGATCGCGTTCTGGCCCAGCTCCTCCGTCGCCGTGTGGTCGAAGGGGGAGTGCGGGGCGCGCTGGAAGACGACGGCGATCTCCGTCACCCGCCGCCCGAGCCGCTTGCCCGTACGCAGGTAGAAGGGCACCCCCGCCCAACGGCGGTTGTCCACCTCCAGCTTGACGGCCGCGTACGTGTCCGTCTTCGACTTCGGGTCGATGCCGTCTTCCTGCAGGTAGCCGACGGCCTTCTCGCCGCCCTGCCACCCGGCCGCGTACTGGCCGCGCACCGTGTCCTTGCCGAGGTCCTTCGGCAGCTTGATCGCGCCGAGCACCTTGGCCTTCTCGGCGACGAGCGCGTCCGCGTCGAAGGAGGCGGGCTCCTCCATGGCCGTGAGCGCCATCAACTGAAGGAGGTGGTTCTGGATGACGTCGCGGGCCGCGCCGATGCCGTCGTAGTAGCCGGCGCGCCCGCCGATGCCGATGTCCTCGGCCATCGTGATCTGTACGTGGTCCACGTACGAGCGGTTCCAGATCGGCTCGAACATCTGGTTGGCGAAGCGGAGCGCCAGGATGTTCTGGACGGTCTCCTTGCCGAGGTAGTGGTCGATCCGGAACACCTGGTCCGGGTCGAACACCTCGTGCACGATCGCGTTCAGGTCCTTGGCCGACGCGAGGTCGTGGCCGAAGGGCTTCTCGATGACCGCCCGCCGCCACGAGCCGTTCGGCGCGTCCGCGAGTCCGTGCTTCTTCAGTTGCTGCACGACCTGCGGGAAGAACTTGGGAGGCACGGAGAGGTAGAAGGCGAAGTTCCCGCCCGTGCCCTGGGACTTGTCGAGGTCCTGGATCGTCGTCTTCAGGGTCTCGAAGGCGTCGTCGTCGTCGAAGTTGCCCTGGACGAACCGCATGCCCTGGATGAGCTGCTGCCAGACCTCTTCACGGAAGGGCGTGCGGGCGTGCTGCTTGACCGCGTCGTGCACCTCCTGCGCGAAGTCCTCGTCCTGCCACTCGCGGCGGGCGAAGCCGATCAGCGAGAAGCCCGGGGGCAGCAGGCCCCGGTTGGCGAGGTCGTACACGGCAGGCATGAGCTTTTTACGTGACAAATCGCCCGTAACGCCGAAGATCACCAGGCCCGACGGCCCCGCGATGCGCGGGAGCCGTCGGTCTGCGGCGTCACGGAGCGGGTTGACTCCGTGTGCGGTCAAGGTTTCAGCCCTCCGAAGGGGCGAGGCGCTTGAGCTCCGCCTCGGTCGACTTGAGCAGGTCGTTCCAGGCCGCCTCGAACTTCTCGACGCCCTCGTCCTCCAGGAGCTGCACGACCTCGTCGTACGAGATCCCGAGCTTCTCGACGGCCTCGATCTCCGCGCGGGACTGGTCGTACGTGCCCGCGATGGTGTTCCCGGTGATCTGGCCGTGGTCGGCCGTCGCCTCCAGCGTGGCCTCCGGCATGGTGTTCACCGTGCCCGGGGCGACCAGGTCGTCGACGTACAGGGTGTCCTTGTACGCCTTGTCCTTCACGCCGGTCGAGGCCCACAGCGGGCGCTGCTTGTTGGCCTGCGCCTTGTCGAGCGCGGCCCAGCGGTCTCCGCTGAAGACCTCCTCGAACGCCTCGTAGGCCAGGCGCGCGTTGGCGAGGCCGGCCTTGCCGCGGGCGGCCTTGGCGTCGTCCGTGCCGAGGGCGTCGATCCGCTTGTCGATCTCGGTGTCCACGCGGGACACGAAGAAGGACGCCACCGAGTGGATCTTGGACAGGTCCAGGCCGGCGGCCTTGGCCTTCTCCAGACCGGCCAGGTAGGCGTCCATCACCTTGCGGTAGCGCTCCAGCGAGAAGATCAGCGTGACGTTGACGCTGATGCCCTTGCCGATGGTCTCGGTGATCGCGGGCAGGCCCGCCTCGGTCGCCGGGATCTTGATGAGCGTGTTCGGCCGGTCCACCAGCCACGCCAGCTGCTTGGCCTCGGCGATCGTGGCCTGCGTGTTGTGGGCGAGCCGCGGGTCGACCTCGATCGACACCCGGCCGTCCTGGCCGCCGGTCGCGTCGAAGACCGGGCGCAGGATGTCGGCGGCGTCCCGGACGTCCGCCGTCGTGATCATGCGGATGGCCTCTTCGACGGTGACCTTGCGCGCCGAGAGGTCGGCGAGCTGCTGGTCGTAACCGTCGCCCTGCGAGATCGCCTTCTGGAAGATCGACGGATTGGTGGTGACGCCCACGACGTGCTGCTGGTCGATCAGTTCGGCGAGGTTGCCGGACGTGATCCGCTTGCGCGACAGGTCGTCCAGCCAGATCGCGACGCCCTCCTCGGAGAGGCGCTTCAGTGCGTCTGTCATGGAAATTGCATCTCCTACGTGTCGTGTACGGGCGTCAGCGCTGGGCCGCGGCGAGAGATTCCCGCGCCTTGGCCACCACGTTCTCGGCAGTGAAGCCGAACTCCTGGAAGAGCACCTTGCCGTCGGCCGAAGCGCCGAAGTGCTCCAGCGAAACGATGCGGCCTGCGTCCCCGACGTACTTGTGCCAGGTCAGACCGATCCCGGCCTCGACCGAGACACGCGCCTTGACCGAGGGCGGCAGGACGCTGTCCCGGTACCCCTGGTCCTGCTCCTCGAACCACTCGACACAAGGCATCGACACGACGCGCGTGGCGACGCCCTCGGCCTCCAGGGTCTCGCGCGCCTCGACGGCGAGCTGCACCTCGGAACCGGTGGCGATGAGGATGAGGTCCGGCGTGGCCTTCGAGGCCTCCACGAGCACGTAGCCGCCCTTGACGGTGTCCTCGTTGGGCTCGTACGTCGGCACGCCCTGGCGGGTGAGGGACAGGCCGTGCGGCGCGCTCTTGCCGTAGTCCTTCTTGCCGCGCTTGAGGACCTCGCGCCAGGCGATGGCCGTCTCGTTGGCGTCCGCCGGGCGGATCACGTTCAGGCCGGGGATCGCGCGCAGCGAGGCGAGGTGCTCGACCGGCTGGTGCGTCGGGCCGTCCTCACCGAGGCCGACGGAGTCGTGCGTCCACACGTACGTCACCGGCAGGTGCATCAGGGCCGACAGACGCACGGCGTTGCGCATGTAGTCGGAGAACACCAGGAAGGTGCCGCCGTAGATGCGCGTGTGCCCGTGCAGCGCGATGCCGTTCATCTCCGCGGCCATGGAGTGCTCGCGGATGCCGAAGTGGATCGTGCGGCCGTACGGGTCCGCCTCCGGCAGGGGGTTGCCCTTCGGGAGGAAGGACGACGTCTTGTCGATCGTCGTGTTGTTCGAGCCCGCGAGGTCGGCGGAGCCGCCCCACAGCTCGGGGACGACCGGGCCGAGGGCCTGGAGCACCTTGCCGGACGCGGCGCGGGTGGCGACGCCCTTGCCCGTCTCGAAGACCGGGATGCTCTTCTCCCAGCCGGCCGGCAGCTCGCCCGCGTTGATGCGGTCGAACTCGGCGGCGCGCTCGGGGTTGGCGGTGCGCCACTCCTGGAACGACTTCTCCCACTCGGCCCTGGCCTGGGCGCCGCGGTCGAGGGCCTTACGGGTGTGGCCGATGACCTCCTCGGGGACCTCGAAGGACTTCTCCGGGTCGAAACCGAGGACGCGCTTGGTGGCGGCCACCTCGTCGTCGCCGAGCGCCGAGCCGTGCGCGGCCTCGGTGTTCTGCGCGTTCGGGGCGGGCCAGGCGATGATCGAGCGCATCGCGATGAAGGACGGCTTGTCCGTGACCTTCTTGGCGGCCTCGATGGCGTTGTAGATCGCCTCGTGGTCGAGGTCGCCGTCCGGCTTCGCGGCCACGCGCTGGACGTGCCAGCCGTACGCCTCGTAGCGCTTGCAGGTGTCCTCGGAGACCGCGGTCTCCGTGTCGCCCTCGATCGAGATGTGGTTGTCGTCCCACAGCAGGACCAGGTTGCCGAGCTGCTGGTGCCCGGCCATGGAGGAGGCCTCGGAGGAGATGCCCTCCTGCAGGCAGCCGTCGCCGGCGATCGCGTAGATGAAGTGGTCGAACGGGGAGGTGCCCGGGGCGGCCTCCGGGTCGAACAGGCCGCGCTCGTAGCGGGCGGCCATCGCCATGCCCACGGCGTTGGCGACGCCCTGGCCGAGGGGGCCCGTGGTGGTCTCGACGCCCGTGGTGTGCCCGTACTCGGGGTGGCCGGGGGTCTTGGAACCCCACGTCCGGAACGCCTTCAGGTCGTCCAGCTCCAGGCCGAAGCCGGCCAGGTAGAGCTGGATGTAGAGGGTCAGGGACGAGTGGCCCGCGGACAGGACGAAGCGGTCCCGCCCGACCCAGTCGGCGTCGGCAGGGTCGTGCCGCATCACCTTCTGGAAGAGGGTGTACGCGGCCGGGGCCAGGCTCATCGCCGTACCGGGATGGCCGTTGCCGACCTTCTGTACGGCGTCGGCGGCCAGGACCCGGACGGTGTCAACGGCCCGCTGGTCCACATCGGTCCACTCGAGGTCAGTGGTGGTCGGCTTGGTGCTCACCCTGAGTCAGGGCTCCTCTCCACATGGGTAATGCCGGTGATGTCGGTCTCACCAGCCGCTGTCGAGCCTACCCTTGCTGGAACGTGCATTTTTTCGAGTCATTCCAGACTGCCGGGAGTCCGCGAAATCCGCCTCCCGACAGGGATCCGGTGCGGTCGCCAGGTGAATGCGGAGCCGCTCATCTGCGGGCTCATCCGGGGCGGCGGAAGCTCATCTGGAGTTCACCGGGAGGAGGCCCGCGAAGGGCGCCGGGATGCCGCCCGGAGGGCACGTTGCGTCCTTCGCGGCATGCCGCTCAACACGACCCCACCCCCACGAAGGGCGAGGTATAGGCAACGTCTACAGTGGCGTGGTACGCGCGAGCCTTTACCGGGACTTCACATGAAGTGGTCCGTAACGGGGGCTCGCTGGGAGTCTCTGTCAGGGGTGTGCGTGACGGCCGTCGAATCCCGTCCTCCGGGAGCGCTCGGGACGAGCAGCACGAGCAGCAGCCGGGGCCAGCGGCCGTTCGGAGCCCGAGTCAAGGCATTCGTGGCGCTGACCAAGCCGCGGATCATCGAGCTTCTGCTCATCACCACGGTTCCGGTGATGTTCCTCGCCGAGCAGGGTGTGCCGAACCTGAAGCTGGTGCTCATCACCTGCCTCGGCGGTTACCTGTCGGCGGGCGGCGCCAACGCGCTGAACATGTGGTACGACCGCGACATCGACGCCCTCATGGAGCGCACGTCGCAGCGGCCGCTGGTCACGGGCATGGTGAGCCCGACGGAGTGCCTGGTCTTCGGCATCTCCCTCGCGGTCGTCTCCACGCTCTTGTTCGGCTTCGCGGTCAACTGGCTGTCGGCCTGGTTGTCGCTCGGGGCACTGCTCTTCTATGTAGTCGTCTACACGATGATCCTGAAGCGGCGTACGTCGCAGAACATCGTGTGGGGCGGCATCGCGGGCTGCCTGCCCGTGCTCATCGGCTGGTCCTCGGTCACCGACTCCATGTCGTGGGCGCCGGTCATCCTCTTCCTTGTCATGTTCTTCTGGACGCCGCCGCACTACTGGCCGCTGTCCATGAAGGTGAAGGACGACTACGCGCGCGTGGGCGTGCCGATGCTCCCGGTGATCGCCTCGAACAAGGTGGTCGCACGGCAGATCGTCCTCTACAGCTGGGTGATGGTCGCGGTCTCGCTGCTGCTGACGCCGCTCGGCTACACGGGTTGGTTCTACACCGTGGTCGCGTTGCTCTCGGGCGGCTTCTGGCTGTGGGAGGCGCACGGTCTGCAGAACCGCGCCAAGGCCGATGTCACGGGCGGGAAGCTCAAGGAGATGCGACTGTTCCACTGGTCCATCACCTACGTCTCCCTGCTCTTCGTCGCGGTGGCGGTGGACCCCTTCCTGCGCTGACCGCCCGCTTGAGCGTTCCGATGGGTGGGGTGCGTGGCCCAGGCCACGCACCCCACCCATCGCTTGTTTGGCTACTCGTCGGTAGCATCCTGCTCATGGCAGAGACTCAAGCGGTTGAGACGCCCCGTCGGGCGGCGAAGGACGAGCGCCGGGCGACCAAGCTCGCCAAGGAGATCGGTGCGTTCGCCAAGGCGCACGGCGGCGCCGAGGGGCAGCTGGCGTACATCGGCGAGCGCGGCACCCGCATCGTCCTCGTCGGTGAGGACGGCGGCTGGGGCGACCTGGTGGCCAGCACCTACGAAGTCGCGCAGAAGGCGGTCGAGCAGGCCGGCATCACCGTCCACGAGGACTTCGACGGCGAGTTCGCGGCGAAGGTCGAGACCGGCCCGTACGAGTGGAAGCGCATGGCGGGCATCCAGCTCGGCGGCTGAGACCGGCTCACGGCGGACCGGGCCCCGTAGCGTCATGGGCGCAGGTGTACGACCCGCGGTCGAGCAACACCAGGGGCCCGTTCACCCGTTAGGACTGTAGGAGCACGGTCCATATACGGGGAGCCCCGGATGATCGAAACGCCGTCCCTGGTGGATCAGTACTGCCACGGGGTGCTGCGTACGGAGCTGGGCCTCGGCACGTTCGAGGCCCACCTCGGCCGGAGCGAGGGGCCGCCCGCTCCCGGCACCACCTTCTTCGACACCCAGACCGGCTTCGCGGTACGCCGCTGGTGCCCACCGCTGCTCGGCCTGGAACCCCACTGCCTGCCCGCCCGCTATCTGGCCAGACGCCGCGAACTCGGCGTCATGGAAGCGGGCCGGCGGCTCCTGCGCGGCAGCGGCATCACCACGTACCTCGTGGACACGGGGCTGCCGGGCGATCTGACGGGGCCCGCCGAGATGGCGCGGGCCGGCGAGGCGCAGGCGCACGAGATCGTCCGTCTCGAATTGCTGGCCGAGCAGGTCGCGGACACGTCCGGGACCGTCGAGTCCTTCCTCGCCAACCTCGCCGAGTCGGTGCACGCCGCGGCCGTGGAAGCGGTCGCCTTCACCTCGGTCGCGGGCGTACGCCAGGGGCTCGCGCTCGCCCCGCAGCCGCCGGGGCCCGGGGAGGTGCGGGGCGCGGCCGGGCGCTGGTTGGCCGACCGCGAGGTGGGCGGCACCCTGACGGATCCGGTGCTGCTGCGGCACCTGCTGTGGATCGCCGTGGCCTCGGGCCGACCGCTCCAACTCCACGCCGGTCTCGGCGAACCGGGGAACGGGGGCTCCCCCGGCCGGCCCGAGGCGAGGACGTGGGGACGGATCGACCGCACCGATCCGGTGCTGCTGACGGACTTCGCGCGCGCCACGGCGGGCCTGGGTACCGACCTGATCCTGCTGCACGGGTACCCGTACCACCGGCACGCCGCCCACCTGGCCGGGATCTTCCCCCATGTCTACGCCGACCTGGGCCCGGCCCTCGCCCGTACCGGCGCCCGGGCGGCGGCGGTCCTCGCGGAGATCCTCGAACTGGCCCCGTTCGGCAAACTCCTGTTCTCCAGCGGGGCGCACGGCATCCCGGAACTGCATGTCGTCGGGGCCCGGCTGTTCCGCGAGGCGCTGAGCCGGGTGCTCGGCGGCTGGGTCGCCGAGGGGGCGTGGTCGCTCGGCGACGCGCAACGGGTGGCCTCGATGATCGCAGCGGGCACGGCCCGGCGCGTCTACGGCCTGGACGTCACGGACGCAAGCGGCTGACCGACTCCGGGGTGAGGTGCCGGGCCAGGACGGCGAGGGCCTCGGTGACCTCGCGCATCCGGCCGGGCTCATCACTGCCGAGCGCGGCCGCCAGGGCCTCGGTGATGTCGGCCCTGCGCACCTCGGCGACCCGCTCGGAGACCTGGTCCGCGGGCCGGATCAGCTGCCGCCGGCCGTCGGCCGGGTCGGGAGCGGTCTGCAGGGAGCCGGTCTCCTTCAGCCGGGCCACGGCGCCGGAGACCTGGCTCTGCGGCAGGCCGGTGCGGGCGGCGATGGCACCGACCGAGGTGTTCTCGTGTGCGTGGATGTCGCTCAGGACCACCAGGACGGCGCGGGTGCCACCGCGGAACTGGACGGATCCGGCAACCGGCTCGGGCAGTGCCTCCTCGCCGATCTTCATCAGCGTGCGGCCGAGGAGGAAGAGCTCGACAGGGGTCGGCGATGCGGTGGGGGAAGCGGGTCCGGGGTCGGTCATGGCCGGATATTACATCGAGGCCGATACATCATTCTCGATCCATCACTCTTGATGCATCGAAATAGATGGAGTACGGTGAAGGTGTTCGGGGGATCGGAGGGGCGGGCGCAGCCCAGTCGGCCGGGTCACTCGAACAGCTCGAGATCGAAGAGGGCCGGGGGGCTCTGTTCGACCTGTAGTGATCCGAATCGACCTGGGGGTTTCGATGTTTCTCACCGTCAGCGGGGCCAACCTGCACTACGAGGTCCGGGGACGCGGTCCCCTGCTGCTGATCTCGCAGAGCGGAGAGGGAGACGCAGGGCGCAGCGTGGACCTCGTCGACCGGCTCGTCGATCGGTTCACGGTGGTCACGTACGACCGGCGGGGCCTGTCCCGCAGTGTGATCGACGAGCCCGCGCAGGACGTGACCCTGACCCAGCACGCCGATGACGTGCACCGCCTGCTGGCCGAGCTGACCGACGAGCCGGCGCTGATGCTGGGCTGCAGCATGGGTGCCGCGATCGGGTTGCACCTCGCGGTGCGGCACTCCGCTCAACTGTCGACGCTCGTCGCTCACGAGCCGGTGTCGCCCGCGCTGCTGCCTGCCGACCGACGCGCGCGGCACGTACGGGAGCTGACGGACCTCCAGGACGTCTACCGTGACGGCGGTCTCCGGGCCGCTTTCCCGGAGATGGCGCGGGTATTGGGGATCGACCCCGTGCACCAGGAGACCGAGCCCGGCCTCACACCGATACCGCTCACGCCGCAGCGCGCCGCGAACTTCGCCTTCTTCATCGAGCGGGACTTCACCGCGGTCGTCGATGCGGAGCTGGACCTCGCCGCGCTCGCGGCGTCCCCGGTGCGCATCGTGCCGGCGACCGGACGGGCCACGGCCGACGGCGTCTTCGACCGGCACTGCGCCCTGGAGCTCGGGCGGATACGCGGCGAGCAGGTGCAGGTGTTCCCCGGCGGGCACAACGGGAACACGACGCACCCGCGCGCCTACGCGGACAAGCTGGTGGAGGTACTGCGAGATGCCGAGGCGGAGCAGTGAACCGGGCTCCGCGTCGTCAGACGGTCGAGAGCTCCGGGTCCGCCTGGGCCGGGACGCCCACCGAGGCCTGCGGCCGCTCGCGCAAGGACAGGACGACGCGCAGGACGCCGATCCACACCAGTGCCGATCCGAGCATGTGCAGGCCGACGAGGATCTCGGGCAGGTCCGTGAAGTACTGGACGTATCCGATGACGCCCTGGGCGAGGAGGATCAGGAAGAGGTCGCGAGTGCGGTGCAGCGGCCCCTTGGGGGCGTCGACCGCCTTCAGGACGAACCAGAGGGCAAAGGTCAGGGTCACCACGATCCAGGCCAGGACCGCGTGCCCCTTGGCGACCGTCTCCCAGTCGAGCGGCATCCGGTGCACATCACTGGAGTCACCGGCGTGCGGACCGGCTCCGGTCACCACGGTGCCGACGGCGATGAGCAGGGCCGACGCCACGACGAGGAACCAGACGAGCTGTTTGATCGCCTTGCCGACCAGCGGGCGCGGCTCGGCATCGCCCTCGCGGGTGCGCTGCCACATCACGACGGCGATGGTGAGCAGGGCGGTGGTCAGGATGAAGTGGGCCGCGACCGTGTACGGGTTGAGACCGACCAGGACGACGATGCCGCCGAGCACCGCGTTGCCCATGACGACCCAGAACTGGGTCCAGCCGAGCCGGGTCAGCGAGCGCCGCCACGGCTTCTGGGAGCGGGCGGCGATGATCGCCCAGCCGACCGCGGCGCAGAGCACGTACGTGAGCATGCGGTTGCCGAACTCGATGGCGCCGTGGAAGCCCATCTCGCTCGTCGCGGTCAGCGACTGGTCGGTGCACTTGGGCCAGGTCGGGCAGCCGAGGCCCGACCCGGTCAGGCGCACCGCGCCGCCGGTCACGACGATGACCACCGTCATGACGACGGCGGCGAGGGCCGCTCGCTGGACGGTCCGCTGTGTGGGGGTCCAGCGCTCGGCGATGAAGGCGAGCGGGTTGCGGATCGCCTGGACGGCGTCGGCGCGGGTCAGGTTCGGCACGCGCCCCATCGTAGGGGGCCGCTTGTGCACGGCTTCACGAGGGGGACGTAACTGGGCCAATTGTGATGCCGGTTACTCCCGCGCCGGGCCCCGCGGCGCTCACTCCCAGCGGAAGAAGCGGCCCGCCGCGCCGAGCCCGACGACCGCCCAGACGGCGAGGACGCCGAGGTCGCCCCAGGGCATCGAGGCGCCGTGCTGCAGGACGTCGCGCAGGCCGTCGGAGAGTGCGGAGATGGGCAGCAGACCGAGCACCGACTGGGCCGCATCGGGGAACTTGTCGAGCGGCACGATGACGCCGCCGCCGACGAGAAGGAGGAGGAACACCAGGTTGGCCGCAGCGAGAGTTGCCTCCGCCTTGAGCGTGCCGGCCATGAGCAGGCCGAGACCGGAGAAGGCGGCCGTACCGAGGACCAGGAGCAGGAGGACGGCGAGGGGGTTGCCGTGCGGGGACCAGCCCAGGGCGAAGGCGATGACCGTGAGGAGGACGACCTGAAGGACCTCGGTGACCAGGACAGAGAGGGTCTTGGCCGTCATCAGCGCCCAGCGGGGGAGCGGTGAGGCGCCGAGCCGCTTGAGGACGCCGTAGCGGCGCTCGAAGCCGGTCGCGATGGCCTGCCCGGTGAAGGCCGTCGACATCACGGCGAGCGCGAGGATGCCGGGGGCGAGGAAGTCGATGGCCTCGCCGGACCCTGTGTCGACGATGTCGACGGACGAGAAGAGGACCAGGAGGAGGGTGGGGATGACCACGGTGAGGAGAAGCTGTTCGCCGTTGCGCAGCAGCATCTTCGTCTCGAGCGCGGCCTGCGCGGCGATCATGCGGGGGAGCGGTGCCGCTCCGGGGGCGGGGGCGTATGTACCGGCGCTCATCCGCGCAGCTCCTTGCCGGTCGGTTCGAGGCGATGTCTTCCCGGGGGCGATCCCCGGACCTCCGGCCGGTGAGGTCGGATCGGTCGTGCTCATCCGCGCAGCTCCTTGCCGGTCAGTTCGAGGAAGACGTCTTCGAGGGTGTGCCGTTCGACGGAGATCTTGTCCGGCATCACGCCGTGCTGGGCGCACCAGGAGGTGACCGTCGCGAGGAGCTGGGGATCGACCTTGCCGGCCACCCGGTAGGAGCCCGGGGTGAGTTCGGCGGCGGCGGAGTCGGCGGGCAGGGCCTTGAGGAGCGAGGCCACGTCCAGGCCGGGGCGGCCCGAGAAGCGCAGGGTGTTCTCGGCGCCGCCGCGGCACAGCTGTTCCGGGGAGCCGTGGGCGATGACCTTGCCGGCGTCGACGATCGCCACGTCGTCGGAGAGCTCTTCGGCCTCGTCCATGTAGTGCGTCGTGAGGATGACCGAGACGCCGTCGTCGCGCAGGTCCCGGACCAGTTCCCAGGTGGCGCGGCGGGCCTGCGGGTCGAGGCCCGCGGTCGGCTCGTCGAGGAAGACCAGCTCGGGCCGGCCGACCACGGCCATGGCGAGGGCGAGGCGCTGCTGCTGACCGCCGGACAGCCGTCGGTACGTGGTGCGGCCGCAATTGCCCAGGCCCAGGCGCTCGATGAGGGCGTCCACGTCGAGCGGGTGGGCGTGCAGCTTCGCGATGTGGCGGAGCATCTCGTCGGCGCGGGCGCCCGAGTAGACGCCGCCGGACTGCAGCATCACGCCGATGCGGGGGCGCAGCGCCGAGGCCTGCTTGACCGGGTCGAGGCCGAGGACGCGGACGGTGCCGGAGTCGGGCCGGCGGTAGCCCTCGCAGGTCTCGACGGTGGTGGTCTTGCCCGCGCCGTTCGGGCCGAGGACGGCCGTGATGCCGGGGGCTGTCGTGAGGTCGAGGCCGTCGACCGCGGTCTTGTTTCCGTACCGCTTCACCAGTCCGGTGATGTGGACGACGGGCTCGGTTCGCATGGTGGGCAAGTCTAGGAGCGGACCCCGGGTCCCGGTCCCCCGGGTCGGCAGGACCCGGGCCGCAGTGACTGTTTCCGGGCGTCCGTGATGAGGGGCGGGCTCTCAGACAGGACGCGGCCGGTTCCGGGGCAGCCACGTCTCGGCGTACGCCACCGCGTCCGCCAAGGGGAACAGGCGGGTCGTCGCCGCGCCGACCCGGCCCCGGGCCACGGCCGACGTGTCCCGTTCGAAGGCCTCGCCCAGTTCCCCGAAGCGGTCCTCGGAGATCGAGGTGTCCCGCACCGTCGTCCAGCGCCGGCCCTGCGGTGTCATGGCCGCGAAGGACACGTCCACGCCGGGGCTCGGGATCCGGTACTCGGCCAGGTGGAAGGCGGTGCAGTGGTCGAAGCCCGTGCCGAGGAGCAGGACACGGGCCCGTTCGTCCTCCAGGCGGCCGAGCGGGCTGCGCTCGCCGAGGCGGCAGTCCAGGTCGTGCCCGGCCGTGACGGCGGCGGCGCGTGGCCCGAGCGCCGCGAAGGACGTCTGGGGATGGGCGCTGCGCAGGGCGCCCGGCCAGGTGCGGACCGTCTCCGGGATGACGCCGATCGCGTAGGAACGGGTGGTGCGGGGGTCGTAGGCGGGGATCGACGCGCGGACCGCGGGCCACCACTGCTCCGGTACGGGCGGCGCCTGCCACTGCGAGGGATCCGAGTTGTCACCGGAGTGCGCCGGGACCACCAGGGTCCCGTTCGGCCCAAGGGCGTCGAGGAGAGCCTGGACCACCGCGACCGCCCCGCCGCTGACCCATCCGAGGGCACTGAGCGAGGAGTGCACGAGGAGTGTCCCGCCGGGTGCGACGCCTGCCGCGCCCAGGTCGGCCGCGAGGCTCTCGCGCGTACACAAAGGGCCGGTCGGAGGTGGTGTGGGCATGGTTGCGGAGTCTTCCGGAGGGCGTCCCGCGGCGCCACCGCATTACCGCTCGGGGCCCCTCCGGCTGATCGATCAAAGATCGTTTCCGCAGGTCACGACCGGTGTCTACTTAGGTCTGCCTAAGTGACGCACGGCACCGAGGGCGATCACCAGGCCGCTTGTCAGGGTCTGAGGAATTACGCAACAATGGCGTTGTGAAAAACGTCGGCGAGGCTCAGGCGGCACCCACGGGGGCCCCTCAGGAAGAGCTCGCGACCGGGGAGCGTTCGACGCGCAACCGGGTCGCGCGCTCCATCCTGGACCACGGCCCGTCCACCGTCGCCGATCTCGCCGGGCGCCTCGGCCTCACGCAGGCCGCCGTCCGCCGCCACCTGGACGCCCTCGTCGGGGACGACGTGGTGGAGCCCAGGGAGCAGCGGGTCTACGGCGCGCGGACGCGCGGTCGCCCCGCCAAGGTGTTCGCGCTGACCGACTGCGGCCGTGACGCCTTCGACCAGTCCTACGACAAGCTCGCCGCGGACGCGCTCCGCTGGATCAAGGAGCAGGCCGGCGGGGACGAGGCGATCGTCGCCTTCGCCCGCGCCCGGATCGCCGCGCAGGCCGAGACCTACCGCGAAGCGGTGGAGGGGGCCCCGCCCGGTGGGCGGACCGAAGCGCTGGCCAAGGCGCTGAGCGCGGACGGGTACGCTGCTACGGCGCGCAGCGCGCCCCTCCCGCAACAGGGCGAGCAGCTCTGCCAGCACCACTGCCCGGTCGCGCACGTCGCCGAGCAGTTCCCGCAGCTGTGCGAGGCCGAGACGGAAATGTTCTCGCAGCTCCTCGGCACGCACGTGCAGCGGCTGGCCACCATCGCTCACGGCGACGGCGTCTGCACGACGTTCATCCCCAAGAGCAGCGCCCCCAGGGACGCACCCGAGAACGCCCCCAAGACCCAAACCAACGCATCTGCAAGCACCGCCGGGAGGAACCCCGCATGACTCTCCCCATCGAGGAGACTGCCCACCCCGAGCTCGAAGGACTGGGCAAGTACGAATACGGCTGGGCAGACTCCGACGCGGCCGGTGCCTCTGCCAAGCGCGGCATCAACGAAGACGTCGTCAAGGACATCTCCGGCAAGAAGTCCGAGCCGGAGTGGATGACCAAGCTCCGTCTCAAGGGCCTCAAGCTCTTCGGCAAGAAGCCCATGCCGAACTGGGGCTCGGATCTGTCGGGCATCGACTTCGACAACATCAAGTACTTCGTGCGCTCCACGGAGAAGCAGGCGGAGTCCTGGGAGGACCTGCCCGAGGACATCAAGAACACGTACGACAAGCTCGGCATCCCCGAGGCGGAGAAGCAGCGCCTCGTCGCCGGTGTCGCGGCCCAGTACGAGTCCGAGGTCGTCTACCACCAGATCCGCGAGGACCTGGAGGAGCAGGGCGTCATCTTCCTCGACACCGACACCGCTCTGAAGGAGCACCCGGAGCTCTTCAAGGAGTACTTCGGGACCGTCATCCCGGCCGGCGACAACAAGTTCGCCGCGCTGAACACCGCCGTGTGGTCGGGTGGCTCCTTCATCTACGTGCCGAAGGGCGTGCACGTCGAGATCCCGCTCCAGGCCTACTTCCGTATCAACACGGAGAACATGGGCCAGTTCGAGCGGACGCTGATCATCGTCGACGAGGACGCCTACGTCCACTACGTCGAGGGCTGCACCGCGCCGATCTACAAGTCGGACTCGCTGCACTCCGCGGTCGTCGAGATCATCGTCAAGAAGGGCGCCCGCTGCCGCTACACGACCATCCAGAACTGGTCGAACAACGTCTACAACCTGGTCACCAAGCGCGCCGTGGCGTACGAGGGCGCGACCATGGAGTGGATCGACGGCAACATCGGCTCCAAGGTCACGATGAAGTACCCGGCCGTCTACCTGATGGGCGAGCACGCCAAGGGCGAGACGCTGTCCATCGCCTTCGCGGGCGAGGGCCAGCACCAGGACGCCGGCTCCAAGATGGTCCACATGGCGCCGAACACGTCGTCCAACATCGTGTCGAAGTCCGTGGCGCGCGGCGGTGGCCGTACGTCCTACCGCGGTCTCGTCGAGATCGGCGAGGGCGCCGCCGGATCGAAGTCGAACGTGCTGTGCGACGCGCTGCTCGTCGACACCATCTCCCGCTCCGACACGTACCCGTACGTCGACGTCCGCGAGGACGACGTCTCCATGGGTCACGAGGCGACCGTCTCCAAGGTCTCCGACGACCAGCTCTTCTACCTGATGAGCCGCGGGATGAGCGAGTTCGAGGCCATGGCGATGATCGTGCGCGGCTTCGTCGAGCCGATCGCCAAGGAACTGCCCATGGAGTACGCGCTCGAGCTTAACCGGCTGATCGAGCTGCAGATGGAGGGTTCGGTCGGCTGACCCCAGCCCACCGACCTCCCGTCAAGCCACTTACGTAAGAAAGCGAGCGCTACGACAGCCATGGCTGAGGCTCAGAACTCCCCCACCCTCGAATCCGCTCGAGCGGGGGGACCCCCGTCGGCCGGTTCGACCACCGCCGGAACCATCGCGGTGGCCGCAGAGTCGACCGTCGCCACGCGCATGAGCGCCCCACCGTCCTACGACGTCGAGGCCTTCCCGGTCCCGCACGGCCGTGAGGAGGAGTGGCGGTTCACGCCGCTGGAGCGGCTGCGCGGGCTGCACGACGGCACCGCCGTCGCCACCGGCACCGGCGTCAAGGTCGACGTGGAGGCCCCGGCGGGCGTCACCGTCGAGGCCGTCGGCCGGGACGACGCCCGCATCGGCAAGGCCGGCAAGCCCGTCGACCGCGTCGCCGCCCAGGCGTACTCGGCGTTCGAGCAGGCGTCCGTCGTCTCCGTGCCCAAGGAGACGGTGCTCACCGAGCCGATCCGGATCCGCGTGCACGGGGAATCCCCGGCGGGAGAGCCTGCCGTGGCCTACGGCCACCAGGTCATCGAGCTGGGCGCGTTCGCCGAGGCCGTCGTCGTCATCGACCACACCGGTGACGCGGTGCTCGCCGCCAACGTGGACTACCTGATCGGGGACGGCGCCAAGCTGACCGTCGTCTCCGTACAGGACTGGGACGACAAGGCCGTGCACGTCGCGCAGCACAACGCGCTCGTGGGCCGCGACGCATCCTTCAAGTCCGTCGTCGTCACCTTCGGCGGTGACGTCGTCCGCCTGCACCCGCGCGTCTCGTACGCGTCCACCGGCGGCGAGGCCGAGCTCTTCGGCCTGTACTTCACCGACGCGGGCCAGCACCAGGAGCACCGCCTCCTGGTCGACCACAACACCCCGCACTGCAAGTCGAACGTCGTCTACAAGGGCGCGCTCCAGGGCGACGACGCGCACGCCGTGTGGATCGGAGACGTCCTCATCGAGGCCGCCGCCGAGGGCACGGACACGTACGAGATGAACCGGAACCTCGTGCTCACCGATGGTGCGCGCGTCGACTCCGTGCCGAACCTGGAGATCGAGACCGGCGAGATCGTCGGCGCCGGTCACGCCTCCGCCACCGGCCGCTTCGACGACGAGCAGCTCTTCTACCTGATGGCCCGCGGCATCCCCGCGGACGAGGCGCGCCGCCTCGTCGTGCGCGGCTTCTTCGCCGAACTGGTCCAGCAGATCGGTGTCCCCGACATCGAGGAGCGCCTGCTCGCGAAGATCGCGACCGAGCTGGAGGCCACCGTCTGATGGCGGCCTTCGTACGCGTCTGTGGACTGGGCGAGCTGGAGGAGGACACCCCGAAGCGGGTGGAACTCGACGGCACGCCGGTCTCGGTCGTCCGCACCGAGGGCGAGGTGTTCGCGATCAACGACATCTGCTCGCACGCGAACGTCTCGCTCTCCGAGGGCGAGGTGGAGGACTGCCAGATCGAGTGCTGGCTGCACGGCTCCGCCTTCGACCTCCGCACCGGCAAGCCGTCCGGCCTTCCCGCGACGCGCCCCGTCCCCGTATACCCCGTACAGATCGAAGGGGACGACGTGCTCGTCTCCCTCACCCAGGAGTCCTGAGGCACCCATGGCAACGCTTGAAATCCGAGACCTGCACGTCACCGTCGAGGCCGACAACGCCACGAAGGAGATCCTCAAGGGCGTCGACCTCACCGTGAAGCAGGGCGAGACGCACGCCATCATGGGCCCGAACGGCTCCGGCAAGTCGACCCTCGCCTACTCCATCGCGGGTCACCCCAAGTACACGATCACGCAGGGCACCGTCACCCTCGACGGCGAGGACGTCCTCGAGATGTCCGTCGACGAGCGCGCCCGCGCCGGCATGTTCCTCGCCATGCAGTACCCGGTCGAGGTCCCCGGCGTCTCCGTCTCCAACTTCCTGCGCTCCTCCGCCACCGCCATCCGCGGCGAGGCCCCCAAGCTGCGCACCTGGGTGAAGGAGGTCAAGTCCGCGATGGAGACGCTCCAGATGGACCCCGCCTTCGCCGAGCGCAACGTGAACGAGGGCTTCTCCGGCGGTGAGAAGAAGCGCCACGAGATCCTGCAGATGGAGCTCCTCAAGCCGAAGATCGCGATCCTCGACGAGACCGACTCCGGCCTCGACGTCGACGCCCTTCGCCAGGTCTCCGACGGCGTCAACCGCGTCCGTGAGACCGGTGAGGTCGGCACCCTGCTGATCACGCACTACACGCGCATCCTGCGCTACATCAAGCCGGACTTCGTGCACGTCTTCTCGAACGGCCGCATCGTCGAGTCCGGTGGCCCCGAGCTGGCCGACACCCTCGAGGCCGAGGGCTACGAGAAGTACACGAAGGGTGGCGTATCTGCGTGACGCAGCTGCCGGGCCTCCTTGATACAGAGGCGATCCGCAAGGACTTCCCGATCCTCGACCGGGTGCTCCACGACGGCAAGAAGCTCGTGTACCTGGACAACGCGGCGACCAGCCAGACGCCGCGCCAGGTCCTCGACGTCCTGACGGAGTACTACGAACAGCACAACGCCAACGTCCACCGCGGCGTGCACGTGCTGGCCGAGGAGGCCACGGCGCTGTACGAGGGCGCGCGCGACAAGGTCGCCGCGTTCATCAACGCGCCGAGCCGCGACGAGGTCATCTTCACGAAGAACGCCTCGGAGTCGCTCAACCTCGTCGCCAACATGCTGGGTTGGGCCGACGAGCCGTACAAGGTCGATCACGAGACCGAGATCGTCATCACGGAGATGGAGCACCACTCCAACATCGTTCCGTGGCAGCTGCTCTCGCAGCGCACCGGCGCGAAGCTGAAGTGGTTCGGCCTGTCCGACGACGGCCGCCTCGACCTGAGCAACATCAACGAGGTCATCACCGAGAAGACGAAGATCGTCTCGTTCGTCCTCGTGTCGAACATCCTCGGCACCCACAACCCGGTCGAGGCCATCGTGCGCCGCGCCCAGGAAGTGGGCGCGCTCGTGCTCATCGACGCCTCGCAGGCCGCGCCGCACATGCCGCTGGACGTGCAGGCGCTGCAGGCCGACTTCGTGGCCTTCACCGGCCACAAGATGTGCGGCCCGACGGGCATCGGCGTCCTGTGGGGACGCCAGGAGCTGCTCGAGGACCTGCCGCCGTTCCTCGGTGGCGGCGAGATGATCGAGACCGTGTCGATGTCCTCGTCGACGTACGCTCCCGCGCCGCACAAGTTCGAGGCGGGTACGCCGCCGATCTCGCAGGCCATCGGTCTCGGGGCGGCGATCGACTACCTGAACGCGATCGGCATGGAGAACGTGTACCGGCACGAGCAGGCGCTCACCGAGTACGCGGTGAAGCGGCTGCAGGAAGTCCCGGACCTGAAGATCATCGGCCCGACCACGGCCGAGGACCGGGGCGCCGCGATCTCCTTCACGCTCGGCGACATCCACCCGCACGACGTGGGCCAGGTCCTCGACGAGCAGGGCATCGCGGTCCGGGTCGGTCACCACTGCGCGCGGCCGGTCTGCCTGCGGTACGGAATTCCTGCGACCACGCGAGCGTCGTTCTATCTGTACTCCACGCCCGGCGAGATCGACGCTCTGGTCGACGGCCTGGAGCACGTACGGAACTTCTTCGGCTGAGGGGCTGGCTGGGAACGTGAAGCTGGATTCGATGTACCAGGAAGTCATCCTGGACCACTACAAGCACCCGCACGGCCGGGGCTTGCGGGATGGCGACGCCGAGGTGCACCACGTCAACCCGACGTGCGGCGACGAGATCACGCTGCGCGTCAAGTACGACGGCGAGACCATTGAGGACGTCAGTTACGAGGGCCAGGGCTGCTCCATCAGCCAGGCCTCGGCCTCCGTGCTGAACGACCTGCTCGTCGGCAAGGAGCTGTCCGACGCGCGGAAGATCCAGGAGACCTTCCTGGAGCTGATGCAGTCCAAGGGACAGATCGAGCCGGACGACTCGATGGAGGAGATCCTGGAGGACGCGGTCGCGTTCGCCGGAGTCTCCAAGTACCCGGCCCGAGTCAAGTGCGCCCTCCTGAGCTGGATGGCGTGGAAGGACGCGACGGCCCAGGCACTGAGCCCATCAGAGGCGTCGCCTCGGGCAGAGGAGACGAAGAGCGCATGAGTGAGAACACGGCAGTGGAGATGAAGCCGGCCTCCGAGGAGGAGGTCCGCGAGGCGTTGTACGACGTCGTCGACCCCGAGCTGGGCATCGACGTCGTGAACCTGGGCCTGATCTACGGTATCCACATCGACGACGCGAACATCGCGACGATCGACATGACGCTGACGTCCGCGGCCTGCCCGCTGACGGACGTCATCGAGGACCAGGCCAAGTCCGCCACCGACGGCATCGTCAACGAGCTGCGGATCAACTGGGTCTGGATGCCGCCGTGGGGCCCGGACAAGATCACGGACGAGGGGCGCGAGCAGCTGCGGGCGCTCGGGTTCAACGTCTGAGGGCACAGAGCTGTCGATCGGCCCCGGTGGGTTTTTCCCGCCGGGGCCGATCCGCGTCCCGGCTCCCCACGCACCCGGGCGAGGGGTACGTGTCTCGGGCCGAGCCGGAGAGCAATAGCTGACGTCTGATCAGTTCGGTTGGCGAGAAGCGGTGTTGGGGCTGTGGCACGCCACCCGCCTCAAGCGGCGGCGGGTCGTGGACCGGACGGCACGGGGCGTGAGCGCGGGTGAAGGCAAGTCGCGTGCGGTCCGGGGCTAGGCACGTGAGACTGGCCCGCATGACCGTTACCTGGTACCAAACCGTCGTCGACGCCCACGAGCCGCGCGAGCTCGCCCGCTTCTGGTGTCGGGTACTCGACTGGCAGGTCCTCTACGAGGACGACGAAGAGGTCGTGATCGGGCGGGACGCCGCGGTGCTGCCCGGACTGTGCTTCATCGCGGTGCCCGAGTCCAAGACCGTGAAGAACCGGCTGCACATCGACCTCAGCCCCGACGACCGGGACGCCGAGGTGGACCGGATCCTCGCGCTCGGCGCCCGCCGCGCCGATGTCGGTCAGGGCGACGACGTCACCTGGGTCACCCTCGCCGACCCCGAGGGCAACGAGTTCTGCGTGCTGCGGCCGAAGAAGACGCTGCTGGACTGAGTTTCCGCCGGACCAGCCGGTTTGTGTACGGGTGTACGCAACGATATGTACACTCGTACGCATGGGTTACGTACTGCTGGCCGGCGCCATCGCCGCCGAAGTGGCCGCCACCACGGCCATGAAGTACAGCGAGGGGTTCAGCCGGCTCTGGCCCTCGCTGATCACCGTCGCCGGATACGTGATCGCGTTCGCGCTGCTCGCGCAGACGCTCAAGACCGTGCAGATCGGCACCGCCTATGCCATCTGGGCAGGGACCGGCACGGCCGTCATCGCGGCGATCGGCATGATCTTCCTGGGGGAGGGACTCAGCCTCGCTAAGGCCGCCGGGATCGCCCTCGTCATCGGCGGCGTCGTGCTCCTGAACATCGGCGGGGCGCACTGATGGCACGGCGCTACGACCCCGAGCGGCGCCAGCGGATCATCGACGCCGCGATCCGGGTCGTCGGGGAGAAGGGCATCGCCGGGCTCAGCCATCGCAGCGTCGCCGCCGAGGCCGATGTGCCGCTGGGCTCGACGACGTACCACTTCAAGACGCTCGACGACCTGATGGTGGCCGCGCTGCGGCAGGCCAACGAAGGCTTCGCCAAGGTCGTCGAGGCACACGGCGCGCTCCGAGACCCGGACATCGACCTCGCCGGGGAACTCGCCGAACTGCTCGGCGAATGGCTCGCCGGGGAGCGGACGGGCGTGGAGCTGGAGTACGAGCTGTACCTCGCCGCGCTGCGCAGGCCCGCGCTGCGTCCCGTCGCCGCCGAATGGTGCCACGAACTGGCCGAGGCCGTCGCCGAGCGCACCGACCCGGTCACCGCGCGGGCCCTCGTCGCGCTGATGGACGGCATTTCGCTCCAGGTGCTGCTGACGGACGGGGTGTACGACGTCGCGTACACCCGGGAGATGCTGGCGCGGCTCATTCCGTAGCGGGAGCGGCACCATTGACGTGCGCCGTTGCATGGAGGCGCCGTTGAGTGGTGGAGCCGTGCGCCGGGAACGACGCGCGGGGAACGACGGACGATGCGCGCGACTCCCGGGTGAATCCGCCCGGCCGGGCCGCCGCGCCGACGGCATCCGGCCCCGGCGACGAGAAGGTGCACCGGCCCGCTCCCTGAGATGCCGCCGCGGCTGGTTGGCCTCGGCGACCCCGTGCCGGTTAGGTTGCCCTCATGACCGACACCACTGCTCCTCGTTCCACCGGCGCCATCGCCGCAGGCCTTGCCACCGTCACCACCGACGGCACCGTTCTCGACACCTGGTTCCCCGCCCCCGAGCTGGTCGCCGAGCCCGGCCCGGCCGGGTCCGAGAAGCTCTCCGCCGACAAGGCCGTGGAGCTGCTCGGCGAGGGCGCCGCCAAGGCGATCGGTCCCGACGCCCGGCGCGGTGTCGAGGTCGTGGCCGTGCGCACGGTCATCGCGTCCCTCGACGACAAGCCGCTGGACGCCCATGACGTGTACCTGCGCCTGCACCTGCTCAGCCACCGCCTGGTCAAGCCGCACGGCGTCAACCTGGACGGCCAGTTCGGCTTCCTCGCCAACGTCGCCTGGACCTCGCTCGGCCCGGTCGCCGTCGACGACGTCGAGAAGGTGCGTCTGAACGCCCGCGCGGAGGGCCTGCACCTCCAGGTGACGTCCATCGACAAGTTCCCGCGCATGACCGACTACGTCGCGCCCAAGGGCGTGCGCATCGCCGACGCCGACCGCGTCCGCCTCGGCGCGCACCTCGCCGAGGGCACCACGGTCATGCACGAGGGCTTCGTGAACTTCAACGCCGGCACGCTCGGCACGTCGATGGTCGAGGGCCGCATCTCCGCGGGCGTCGTCGTCGGCGACGGCTCCGACATCGGCGGCGGCGCCTCCACCATGGGCACGCTGTCCGGCGGCGGCAACGTCCGCATCGTCATCGGCGAGCGCTGCCTCGTCGGCGCCGAGGCGGGCGTCGGCATCGCGCTCGGCGACGAGTGCGTCGTCGAGGCCGGCCTGTACGTCACCGCGGGCACCCGCGTCACGATGCCGGACGGACAGATCGTCAAGGCCCGCGAGCTCTCCGGCGCCTCGAACATCCTCTTCCGCCGCAACTCGGTCACCGGCACCGTCGAGGCCCGCCCGAACAACGCGGTGTGGGGCGGCCTCAACGAGGTACTGCACAGCCACAACTGACCCGCCGACGGCCGAACTGCCCTGAACCTGCAGGCAGTTGGCCGCGTCGGAGACTGACGAGCGCCCTTCCACGGCCCCGAGCGGGCCCGGGAGGGCGCTCGTGCGTGAGCCGGGATCAGGGGGGTGCGTCTGCGGCGGCGGACGACGAGGGCGAGGGCGAGGAGCCCGGTCAGGGCAAGCGCTTCGGTGCCCGCGACGGCGGCGCGTGACGTACCGCCCGGACCGTCGGTTCCGCCGACGGCCTCGATGGTGAGGGGAGCGGTGTTGTTCCTGTGGTCGGCGTCGTCGCGCAGGTGATCGGCCGGGGCGTCGATGCGGATCGTGCCTCCGGTGAGCCTGGACGGGTCGTCGATCCGCAGACGGAAGGGAAGGTCCTTGTGGTACTTGTCCCGGAGCAGGGGGACGACGTTGAAGCCGTCGGTGCTCCGGTCGTAGTCGCACACATAGCGCGTTCTGACCTTGCTGAGGGGACGGCCGCAGTCTGGTGAGGTGCTGAGCACGGTCACGCCCTCGGGGACCCGCACCTCGACCTCGGCCAGCGGGCTGCTGTTGTCGGCGTCCCCAAGGGCCGGGACATTGGCGCCGTGGTAGTCCAGCGCCAGGTCGGCCGTGAGGGTGGCGCCCTTCCTGCCTCTTAGCGCGGCTCCCGTCGCCGCGAGGTCCCACGCGTTGTCCACGTGCACGCCCAGCCGGCTGCCTTGCAGGACTGCGGGCTTGCGGGCGGCGGGCGGCACGCTGCCGGTCCGCCGCGCGAGGGCGCGAGGGTCAGCGCCGTGCCCCGGCCTCGGTGGACGTCGCGCCAGGGGCCCCGCCAGTCGCCGGTGGCGCTCTCCACGCGCACGGTCTCCCAGAGCCCCTTCTCGTCCGCCTCGACGGCGATGGGTGCCAGGTCGATGGACTCGCCGGGTTCGAGCCGCATGTCGACCAGGCACGACGCTTTGCGGTGCGCCTGGTTCGCCGGGTTCTGCTGCACCTCGGTGCCGTAGCGGCAGTTGCTGTACTCCGTCGTGAACGACAGCTCCTCGGACTACGTGACTGCTCCCCGCGGGCGCCGTCGGCACGTCCACCGGGCCGGGCCCGGGCGTCGTCGCCGCGCCCAGGAGCAGCCCTCCGCTCAGCATGACAGCCGCCATCGCACACACCCGGCCGGGCGGGGCTCGCCTGATCATGTCTCCCTTTCGCGCCTGGTCCCGGCGAGCCTCAGGTGCACCGCCTGCACCATGAGGACACGTGCGGGCGGTGCAGGGTCGTACGAGCCTCCGAAGCGCGCGGCCCCGCGGGTTCGTGCGCGGTCACCGCGCGGCAGCAAGCTCCCGGTACGCCGTGAGCAGGGCGTCGGTCGTGGGGGCGTCGGCCGGGCGCAGCGGTGGGCGCACGTGGCCGCCGCCCGGCAGGCCGAGTGCGTCCAGGAGTGCCTTCGTCGTGACCGTGCCCGGCAGGCCTCCGGCCATCACTAACTCCGTCAGGGGGAGGGTGAGTTGTTGGCGCCGCGCCGCCTCGGCCGTCTCGCCCGCGTCGTACGCGTCGACGATGGCGCGGAAGGCGGCGGGCACGACGTTCGCCACGGTCGAGACGTAGCCCGCCCCGCCGAGCGCGTACAGCGCGAGGACGTACTCGTCGCAGCCGGTGTAGTACGCCAAGTCCGTTGCCCGCATGACCTTTTGCGTACCGAGCAGGTCGTACGCGCAGTCCTTCACGGCGACGATCCGGGGGTGCTCCGCGAGGCGGATCATCGTGTCCGCCTCGATGCGGGTGCCCGTGCGGCCGGGGATGTCGTACAGCATCACCGGGAGGTCCGTCGCGTCCGCCAGGTCCAGGAAGTGGGCCCGGACGGCGTCCTGCGGCGGCCGGCTGTAGGAGGGTGTGACCGCCAACAGGCCGTCCGCGCCCGCCTGTTGGGCCTGGCGTGCCAGCGCCAGGGTGTGTGCCGTGTCCGACGTACCGACCCCCGCGAGGACCCGGGCCCGGCCGTCGGACGCCTCGCGCACCGCCCGTACCAGAGCCGCCTTCTCCGCGTCCGTCGTGGTCGGGGACTCGCCGGTCGTGCCGGACAGGACGAGCCCCTCGCAGCCCTCGGTGACGAGCCGGTCGGCCAGCTTCTGTGCGGCGTCCAGATCGAGGGCGCCGGTCTCGGTGAAGGGCGTGACCATGGCGCACAGGGCGCGGCCGAAGCCGCCGCGGTTCATCTCGCTCATGGGTGCAGTGTCGGCCGTCCCATCGTGAAGCTCCACTTAAATCTGCTACGAGATGAGGCGGAGCGCTGCTGAAGGATACGGGGTCAGGGGGGCTCCTTCCGGTCGATTTCCGCGATTTTTGGCCGAGAGGGGCCCTTCAGGTTGCGCGCCCGGAATCCGATGAACTGCACAGAAGACGCAGGCCGGTTCACAAGGAGTCCGTGGTGCGAGACGTGGCGATGGCGCTGGCCATGCCCGTGCTGATGTGTGCAGGGGGTATCTACGCGGCGGGCGAGGCGTGGTGGCGGCGCAGACATCCGGCGCCGCCGCCGTATTCGCAGGCGGGACTGCGCCTCGCGGGGGAGCGGGCGGTCGCCGCGGCCGAGGCGATGGTGGCCGACGAGTACGCGCTGATCCTCGCCGACCCGGGCGCGGACGGTCCACGAGGGGCCGGCGCGGCGACGGGCGGCGCTTGACCTCAAGCGAGGTCGAGATCGAGATCGAGGTCGAGGTCGAGGTCGAGGGCGAAGGGTGGTCCCCGCCGATCCGGTCCCGCAGTGGAGAACCCATGGCCGCCGTGCGCAGCACCGTCCCGCCCGACCCGACCCGACCCGCCCCGACGCCGGAGGCGCCTCCCCGTCCGCGTGGGACGTGAGCGCGCCCGGCGGGCAGTCGGCCGCGCTCGACGCTCTCGCGGAGGTCTGGCCTAGCCGGGAACGGCCACACCCGGGGCTGCTCTCCTACTCCCTTCTCCTACTCCCTGTCGGCGCGTAGGCCCGAGCCCATCGGCCGAACACTTCACTCTCCTGGACAAAATAAATTGTCGGTGCGATGGTGGAGGCATGTTCGACGTCACCGTCATCGAGGACCCGGCCGCCGCCGCGGTCTCGCTCGACCCGACAAGGGCCCGGCTGCTGGCCGAGCTGACCGTGGGGCCCGCCTCCGCCGCGATGCTCGCGCCCCGCGTCGGGCTGCCGCGGCAGAAGGTGAACTACCACCTCAAGGCGCTGGAGAAGCACGGGCTAGTCGAGCTCGCCGGGGAGCGGCGCAAGGGCAATGTGACCGAGCGGCTGATGCGGGCGACCGCGGCGTCGTACGTCATCTCGCCCGGCGCGCTCGGCGCCGTGCAGCCGGACCCGGACCGGGCCCGCGACCAGCTCTCCGCGCGCTGGCTGCTCGCGCTGGCAGCCCGGCTCGTCCGGGACGTGGGCGCGCTGGTCACCGGTGCGGCGAAGGCCCGCAAGCGACTGGCGACGTTCGCGCTCGACGGCGAGGTGCGGTTCGCCTCCGCCGCGGACCGGGCGGCGTTCGTCGCGGAGCTGACGCAGGGCGTCGAGGCGCTGGTGCGCAAGTACCACGACGGCGGCGCCGAGGGCGGTCGCGACCACCGTGTGGTGATCGCGCTGCACCCCAAGGTCAAGGAACCCGCTCACGACGGGGCCGATCAACTACCCACCGCAGTAAGTGAAGTGACGGAGTGACAGTGATGGCTGACAACAGCGGCAAGGAATTCGAGATCCCGCGCGAGTTCGAGGTCGGCGCGAGCCCCGAGCAGGTCTGGGAGGCCGTCACCAACGGCACGGGCGGCTGGCTGTGGCCCATGGAGTACGAACCCAAGGAGGGCGGCGCGGGCCCCTTCCACTCCGTGCTCACCACCTGGGACCCGCCGCACCGGCTCACCGTCCGCTCCGAGGACCCTGCGGCGCTGCCCCCGTTCCAGACGCTCAACCAGCTCGACTACACGATCGAGGCCCGCGACGGCGGCAGCCGCGCCTGGGTCCGCTACGTCCACAGCGGCATCTTCACCGACAACTGGGACGAGTACTACGACGGCGCCGACAAGCACACCGACTTCTACCTGCACACCCTGCGCGAGTACGTCACGCATTTCGCGGGCCGCCCGGTCGCCTTCGCCACCTTCGACGGCCCCGGCGCGTCGGCGAACCGCGAGGCCCTCGGAGTGGCCGGCCGCGCGCTCGGCCTGCCCGACGACGCCGCCCAGGGCGCGCGGGTACGGGTCCAGGGCCCGGACGGGCGGACCCTGGACGCCGTACTCGACTACCGCGACGCGTACTTCATCGGCCTGCGCACGGACGACGCCCTGTACCGGTTCTTCGGCCGGGGGCCGTGGGGCGCGCCCGTGGGCATCAGCGTCCACGACTTCGCGGCGGACGCCGACGCCGGGGAGAACGAGCGGGCGTGGAGCGGCTGGCTCGCTTCGGTGTTCGGCTGAGTCACGGACGCAGGCGCAGCACCTGCGGGTCGTGGTCGCTGATCTGGTCGTGGAACTCGCTGTTGATGTGGACGCTGTCGTAAGCGAACGCGTCCTTCCAGCGGATCGACGGGCTGATCAGGATCTGGTCGAGGACCTGGCTGTTTCCCTGGTAGTCGTAGGTGTAACGCTCCTTCTTCGGGAGCGACTTGATCGCCGACCACAGCGCACCGCCCTTCTCCAGGCGCTGCGCCGTCCCCGAGAACTCGAAGTCGTTGATGTCGCCGAGCGTGATGACGTCGGCGTTCCGCTGGACCTTGAGGATGTCTTGCACGAAGGCGTTCACGGACTGGGCCTGCGCGTGGCGCTGGGTCTCCGAGCTGCGTGCCGGGGGCTGGTACTGCGAGGTCAGGCCCTGGTCGCCGCCCTTCGAGGCGAAGTGGTTGGCGATGACGAAGAGGGTCTTGCCGCGGAAGGTGAACTCGCCGGCGAGCGGCTTGCGGCTGGTCGTCCACGCGGTGTTCGCCGGGTCGATGCGGCCGGGCGACGCGGTGAGCGCGGCCCTGCCGTGCGCGGAGGTCACCCCCACGGGCGTCGTCGCGTCGCCGCCCGCGCGGTCGGTGAACGACACCCGCGTGGGATTGAACAGGAACACCTGGCGGATGTTGCCGCCGGGCTCGCCGCCGTCCGTGTCGTTCGCCGGGTCGATGGAGCGCCAGGCGTACGCCGGGCCGCCCGCCGCCACGATCGCGTCGATCAGCTTCTTCACCGTCACGTCGGCGGCGACCGTGCCGTCGTCCTTCGCGCCGTTGTTGTCCTGGATCTCCTCCAGCGACACGATGTCGGGCGAGCGGAGGTTGTGGACGATCGCGGCCGCGTGCTCCTCGAAGGTGGCGTCCGCCGGGTCGAGGTTCTCGACGTTGTACGTCGCCACGGCCAGCTCGTCCGCCTTCTGCTTCCGGGTCGTCTCGCGCGCGAGCCCCGCCTGCTTCAGCGTGCCCAACTCCCGTGCCACCAGCGTGTATCCGCCGAAGGAGTTGTAGTCGAGCGGGCCCTCGGTGGTGCCGGACAGGGTGTCGCCGACATCGGCGACGGGGAAGTCCGCGGTCGTGCCGAGCGACTGGACCTGCAGCCGGCCGGTGTTCTGGGACGCGTACGAGCCGTAGCGCGTGCCGCCCCGCTGCGTCGCGTTCTCGTGCGGCTTCACCGTGACCCACAGCTCCGCGTACGCGTCGCTGGCGGTCACCACCCGCGAGGAGCCGATCTTCACGTTCATGCCCTCGAGGGACTCGTAGTAGTCGAGGGCGTACTTCTTCGGCCGCAGCGTCAGCCCGTTCACGGAACCGCCCGCCGCACCGTCGCCCGCGGGCGTGTACGCGGCCGGGACCGACTTCGCGTCGATCCGCGTGACGGGCACCGCGTTGCCGGACGAGACGACGGTCACCACCGGCTTGGTGAGCTCGGTGAGCGACTGGTTGCCGGACGAGGCGCCGCCGGGCACGTACTCGGAGACCGTGCCCGACACCTTGACGGCATCGCCCACCCGCACGGTCGGCGTGGCACTCGTGAAGACGAAGACGCCCTCGCTGGTGGCCGGGTCGTCGTCCGGCGCCGTGTCCTGGAGCCAGAAGCCCCTGGACGAGCCGTACGTTCTGACGCCGGTCACCACGCCGGCCACGCCGGTGACCGCCTGCCCCGCGTACGGGGAGGTGCGGGTGGTGCCCTGGATGTCGTGGACGGCGACGTCGGCCGCCGCGTGCGCGGGGGCGGTCGCGATGACGCCGTACGTGGCGCAGGAGGCCGTGGCGACGGCCAGTGCGGCGAGGCGGGAGCGGGAGAACGGCAGGTGCGCGGTCTTGCTCGGCAAGGGATCCCTCCGGGGACGTACGAGTGGCGAGCGCCGGGACGAGGGTGGGGTCACGCAGAGGACGCGGCGGTGCGGCGGTGGGGCGGACGCGTCTTTCTACGCGCGTCAATCTCTTTCCTGGGCACGGGAGTTGTCAAGGTTTCGCGGGTGTCTCCCGGGCGACCGAAACCTGACGGGTACATGAACCGGGCGGCACGGGGTCATATCCGTCTAGGCTGAGCGGTCGCAACGTACGCCTCTGAGGAGAACCAGCCGATGTCAGACAGCTCCCCCCTGCCGCCGGTGCGGCTGCCCGCCGAAGCGGAGCTGGCGCGGGACGCCCTTGCCACCCCCCTCCTGTCGCGCGCGGCGCAGCTTGCCCGCTGGGCCGGTCCCGACACCCGGGTCGACTCCGGCGGCTCACTCGTCGAGGAGCAGCTGCCCGCCGCCGCGGCCGAACTGGGCCTGAGCGACCAGGAGGACGGCGCCGCGTACGCGAGCGAGGCCTGGCACGTCGCCGTCGACATCGGCCTCGTGGAGGTCGTGGACGAGGAGGAGGGCACCGTCGCCGTCGGCGAGGAGCTCGCCGCCCTCACCTCCGCCGGTCCCGCGGACGTGCTCGGCCTGTGGCTCGGCGCGCTCGACACGGTGCTCGCGGATGCCTGCGTGCCCGACCTCGACGACCTCGTGGACGCCATGGAGGAGGGCGGCGAGATCGACTTCTCGGAGCTCGACTGGGACCCCGAGGCGGAGTCCGAGTTCCTGGAGGGCGTGCTCGGCAACCTGTATCTGCTGACCGTCACCGAGGGCGGCGCCGGGGACGGCCCCGTCCCGCTGCCCGCGCTCGCCGCGTCGATGATCGTGCCCGACGACATGGGGGAGCCCACCGACGACGTCCTGGAACAGGTGTCGGACGCGATGATGCGGCTCGACGACCAGTTCCGGCTGCTCGACCCGATCGGCCTCGTGGAGTTCCAGCCGGTCGACGAGGCGCTGATGGCCGACATCGACTCGGAGGAGGCGGCCGCCGAGCCCGTCGACGAGTCCGACGTCTCCCGGTACGGCATGGTGCGGCTCACCCCGCTCGGCCTGTACGGGATCCGGGCGCGGATGCTGGAGGCCGGGGTGGACGCTCCGGCCGTCGGCGACCTCGCGGACAAGGGCGCCGACGTACTCCTCGACAGCACCTCCGCCTTCCCGGAATCGGCGGCGCAGGCCGAGATCGAGCAGTGGCTCTCGCGGCGTGAACCGCTCGACGCGGCACGGGAGTTGCTGGGCGCGGCCCGCGGTGCCGACGAGGGGGCGCCGCTGCGCCGGCTGCGCTGCCAGCAGGCCCTGTCGCTGGTCGGCCAGGAGGCCGAGCCGGCGCTGCGTGACGTCCTCGCCGACCCCGAGCTGGGCGGCCTCGCCCGGGTCTGGCTCGCCGAGCACGGCGCGACGGACGTGCCCGCGCCCTCGGAGGACCTGGTCTTCTGGCTGACCGTCGACACGATCGCGGCCCAGCTCTCCCTGGAGGGCAACTCCGACGAGCTGCAGGCCCTGGTCGAGGGGCTCGCCGCGCAGCACAGCGGGTTCTTCGCGGCGGCCTGGCGCGTCGAGCACCCGGCCACCCCCGACGTCCTGGAGGCGATGGGCCGCCTCCACCCGGACAAGAAGGTCGCGAAGGAAGCGCGCAAGGCTGCGTTCAAGGCGCGGTCGGCGCAGGGCTAGACGCGGCACGCGGCACACAGCGGCCCGAACTCCCGGAAGATACAGGGGAGTTCGGGCCGCCTTGCTGTCACGTGCGCGCGGCGGCCGCCCGTCAGGTGCGCAGGTACGAGGCGCCGTTGAGGTCCAGCACGGTCCCCGAGGCCCACTGCGCCCCGGGGGACGCCAGCCACAGCACGGCACCGGCGATCTCGTCCGCCGAGGCGACCCGGCCGAACGGGCTCTGCGCGCGCACCTCGTCGGTCAGCCGGTGCGCCACGCGCTCGGTCTCGATGAACCCGGGAGCCACCGACGCCACCGCGATCCCGTGCGGCGCGAGCGCGACCGCGAGGGACTGCCCGAGCGCGTGCACGGCGGCCTTCGTCGCCCCGTACGCGGGATGGTCCGGCTCGCCCTTGAAGGCGCCGCGCGAGCCGACGTTGACGATCCGGCCACCCGTTCCCTGCGCGATCATGCGGTGCGCGGCCAGGTGACTCAGGTGCGACGTGCCGAGCAGGTTCACCGCCACATGCTGCTGCCACAGCCGCACCCACTCCTCGTACGCCGTGGTCACGGGCGGGTGCGGCAGGTTCACCGCCGCGTTGTTCACGAGGACGTCGAGGCCGCCGAGCCCCTCGGCGGCCCGCTCGGCGATCGACGCCGCGCCCGCCGGATCACCGAGGTCACCGCCGACGAGGACGTGCCCCGAGCCGTCGAGCGAGCCGAGCGTGGCCCGCGCCTCCTCCTCCCGGGAGCCGAAGTGCACGGCGACCCGGTCGCCGTTCGCCGCGAAGGCGCGGGCGAGGGCGCGGCCGAGCCCCCGCGACGCGCCGCTCACCAGCACGCGGCGGCCGGTCTCCGGCACGTTCACTGAAGTCATGGAAGCGGGCCCCTCGACGTCGGACGGTGTTCAACCGCCGTTTATACGCGAGCGAGAACGTGTGGCCGAAACAGGGTCCGCCACCGCCCCACACGACCTCACTTCGAACTCCAACGGGAGACAGCCACATGTCGCTCACTCGCAGAGACTTCGCCGTGCGTTCCGCGGCCACCGGGGCGGGCGTCGCCCTCGCCGGGTCCGTCGGCGCCCTCGCCACCGCGCCGGGCGCGCTCGCGGCCACCGACCACGGGCACGACCACGACGGCGAGCACGGACACGGGCACGGGCACGACCACGACGGCGTCGGCTACGGCCCGCTGCTCGACGACCCCAAGGGCCTGCTGGCGCTGCCCCGCGGATTCTCGTACAAGGTCATCACGTACAGCGGGAGGACCAAGCTGGAGTCGGGCGAGTTCACGCCCTCCAACCACGACGGCACCTCCACCTTCGACGGGCCCCGCGGCACCACCCTCCTCGTCAACAACCACGAGCTGGCCGGCGCCCGCGCCGACTGGCCGCACCCGGTACCGCTCACCGACGGCCTCGTCTACGACCCGATGGCGGCCGGCGGCTGCACGGTCGTCGAGGTGCGCCGCGGCGGCGAGGTCGCCGAGTGGGTCGGCATCGCCGGCACCGCCACCAACTGCGCGGGCGGCAACACCCCGTGGGGCACCTGGCTGACCTGCGAGGAGACCGAGGACAAGGCCGGCGCGTACGGCTTCACCAAGGACCACGGCTACGTCTTCGAGGTCGACCCCTCCGACCGCCGCGCCAACCGGGCCCCCAAGCCGATCAAGGCGCTCGGCCGGTACGCCCACGAGGCCGTCGTCGTCGACCCCAAGCGCGGCCACCTGTACCTGACCGAGGACGCCTCGGGCCCCAACGGACTGCTCTACCGCTGGGTCCCGCCGCACGGCTTCCACCACGGCCGCGGCAAGCTGCGCACCCTCGCCGACGACGCGGGCGTGCTGCAGGCGTTCAAGTGCTTCGACTCCGGCGGCCGCTTCGTCGACGACCTCTCCCGCGCCACGAAGATCGGCACGACCTACGGCGTCGACTGGGTCGACGTCCCCGACCGGGACGCGAAGAAGGTCTCCACGCGCAAGCAGTTCCAGGACGGCGGGGTCACCCGCGCCCGCAAGCTGGAGGGCATGTGGTGGGCCGACGGCGGCACGTACATCGTCTCCTCGTACGCCCGTGAGGAGAGCCCGGTCCAGCACGACGGGGCCGTCTGGTTCTACGACCCCAAGCGCCGCACCCTCACCCTGAAGGTGCTGCTCGGCGTCAACCCCGACCCGTCGGTCGACGGCGCCTTCGACGGCCCGGACAACATCACCGTCTCCCCGTACGGCGGCCTGGTCATCGCCGAGGACGGCGAGGGCATCCAGCACCTCTTCGGCGCCACGGAGCGCGGCCGCACCTATCCGATCGCGCGCAACGAACTCAACATCGGCTCCGCGGACGAGCCGGAGTACAGCGAGTTCACCGGCGTCACGTTCTCGCCGGACGGGCACACGCTGTACGCCAACATCCAGACGCCGGGCATCATGCTGGCGATCACCGGCCCGTGGAAGCGGCAGCGCTGACGGGCCGGTACTGACGCGCACGCGGTGACGGGCGCGGGGCCCGGGTCATGGCAGGGAACCCCATGACGACGCGGCCCCGTGCCCGCTCGCGTCCGCGTCCTCGGCCTCCGCGATCCGCAGCCGCACCGACTCCTCGTGCTCGTCGAGCAGTTCGGCCATCTCCGGCCGTCCCCACCACGGGTGTTCGGCCGCACGGCCGCCGCACCAGTGGAGGACCTCCAGGACGGTCGGGCGCGCGCCGGGGTCCTTCGCCAGGCAGCGGCCGAGGAAGCCCGCCCAGTCGGCGTCCGGCACGCCGACCAGGTCCGGCTCCTCGTGCAGCGTGCGGTGCACGATCTCGGGGGCCGTGCCCGCGCCGTGCGGATTGCGGCCGGTCGCGGTGAGCGCGAGCAGCGCGCCGAGCGCGAACACGTCACAGGCGGTGCCTGCCTCGGCGGCGCCCGTGAGCTGCTCCGGCGCGAGGAAACCGGGGGAGCCGACCCGCTCACCGTCGCCCGAGGGGGCGCCGGTGAGGGCGGCGGTGATGCCGAAGTCGATGACGCGGGGGCCGTCCCGGGCGATGAGCACGTTCGACGGCTTCAGGTCGCCGTGCACCAGGCCCGTCGTGTGGATCGCGGTCAGCGCCAGGGCGAGGGCCGCGCCGAGTGCCGCGAGGTCGTCGGGCGCGAGCGGGCCGAACCCGGCCACCGCCTCCGAGACCGAGGGGCCCTCGCCGTACTCGCCCACGAGCCACGGCCGCTCGGCGTCCGCGTCCGCGTCGAGCAGCGCCGCGGTGAAGGGGCC
>NZ_JAAGMG010000067.1 GCF_010548525.1 Streptomyces sp. SID14478 | reverse complement strand
CGGCGAAAGCCCCGGCGGCCCCGTCGCGCGGGCAGCCGGCACGCCGGGAGCCCGCACCGAGGGCCGTGCCTTCGCCCCCGGAGATCTGTCGCGACCGTCCTAGATCTCCCCGAGCGTGACGTCCGCCTTCTTCTCCGACCCGTCCCGCGTGTACGTCACCGACACGTCGTCGCCCGGCTTCTCCTCGGCCAGCGCCTCCGACAGGGACTGCATCGTCGTCACGTCGGTGTCGCCGAACCGGGTGATGATGTCGCCGGCCTTGATCCCGGCCTTCTCCGCCCCGCCGCCGTCGGTCACCGACACCACCGCGATCCCGGCCGGCTTGTAGTCGTCACCCAGCACCGTGCGGGCCGTGATGCCGAGCGCCGCCCGTCCCGAGTCCGTCACCTTGCCGTCCTTGACGACCTGGTCGGCGACCTTCGTGACCATGGACGAGGGGATCGCGAAACCGATGCCAGGTGCCGCGCTGTCCCCCATGTCGGGGTCGGTCGCCGCGAGCGTCGGGATGCCGATGACGTCGCCGTCCAGGTTCACCAGCGCCCCACCGCTGTTGCCCGGGTTGATCGCGGCGGACGTCTGCACCATGTTCGCGATGGTCGCCCCGGTGCCGCCGCCGGACCGGCCCTCGCTCACGGTCCGTCCGGTCGCCGAGACGATGCCCTGCGTCACGCTGGAGGAGAGCCCGAGCGGCGAGCCCATGGCCAGCGTGATCTGCCCGACCTCGACCTTCGAGGAATCCCCGAACCGCGCCGGCTTCAGCCCGTCGGGCACCTTCTCCAGCTTGATGACCGCGAGATCCTGCTCCGGATACGCGTAGACGAGCCGCGCGGTGAGTTCGTCCGTGCTGTTGGAGGTGGTGACCTTGAACGTCTTCTCGTCGCCGACCACGTGCGCGTTCGTCACGATGTGCCCCTCGTTGTCGTACACGACACCGGAGCCGAGATCGGACGAGGCCTGGATCTGGACGACCGAGGGCAGGACTTCCCTGATCACCTTCTGGTAGTCGTCCTGGAGATTGCCCGCCGCGGCGGGCGCCGCCTGCGTGGTCGTGTCGGACGACGAACCGGAGGAGGCGGAGTCCGAGCAGCCGGACACCAGGGCCGCCGCGCACACGGCGGCGGTCAGCGGCAGGGCGGCACGGAGCAGACGGGGGGAACGGCGGGCGCGCACGCGAGAGACATCCATGCCCGGATTGTCACGTTCGTACGGGGTGACCGCCCGCGCTGTGCCGCCGAACAGGCGTCAGCCGCGGACCCCGCACAGATGCAGCAGCGCCGCCACCCGCCGGTACGGCTCGGTGCGTCCGGCCCGCTCCTCGGCGGCGAGCAGCGTCTGCAGCTCCCCGCGCTCCGGAGGCCCGTCCCCGTCCGTGGCCTGGTCGGTGAAGACCCGCACCCCGTACCAGGCGTGCAGCGGGGCCCCGATGCCGGCGAGCGTCGCCGTCAGGGTGTCGAGGCGGTCGGCGCGGACGTCGAGGCCGAGCCGGTTGTGGTACTGCGTCGAGTCGAAGGCGCCGAGCGCGGTGACCCAGTCGCCGGCGAGCCCGGGCCGCATCGCGAGCGCGTCCGCGTTCCGCACGAGGAGCGAGAGCAGACCGCCCGGGGCCAGCATCCGCGCCAGGCCCGCGAGCAGCGCGTCCGGGTCCTCGACGTACATCAGGACGCCGTGGCACAGCACGACGTCGAAGCTGCCGGGCAGGAAGTGGACGCCGGTGTCCATGCCGTTGCCCTCGACGATCCGGACCCGCTCGCGCACCCCCTCGGGCTCCGCGGCCAGCGCCGTGCGCGCCGCGGAGACCATGGCGGTGTCCTGCTCGACCCCGGTCACCTTGTGGCCGGCCCGGGCCAGGCGCAGTGCCTGCGTGCCCTGCCCCATGCCGACGTCGAGCACCCGCAGCCGCTGCCCGACGGGGAACCGCCCGGCTATCTGCTCATCGAGCTGCCGGGTCACCAGTTCCTGACGCACCACGTTGCGCAGGCCGCCCAGCTTGGCCAGCCAGGCGCCCGGCGCGTCCCCCGTGAAAGCCTCGGTGCTCAGGGTCGCTCCCCGCGCTTGACCTGGGGCTTGGGCAGACGGAGGCGCTTCATCTGGAGCGTGCGCATCAGGGCGTACGCGACGGCGCCCTTGCGGCGCTCGTTCGGGAACTTCTCCGCCAGCTGCTTCTTCAGACGGAAGCCGGACAGGGCCGAGTCGATCACGATCGCGACGATCACGAACAGCCACAGCAGCAGCGCGATGTTCTGCAGCGAGCCGACGCGGACCATGCTCAGGACGAGGATGATCACCGCCATCGGCAGGAAGTACTCGGCGATGCAGAACCGCGAGTCGACGAAGTCACGTGCGTACTTGCGCACGGGACCCTTGTCGCGGGCCGGCAGGTAGCGCTCGTCACCGCTGGCGAGCGCCGCGCGCTGCTTCTCCATCGCGGTGCGCCGCTCGTCGCGCGTACGGGCGCGGGCCTCCTTCGGCGACATCTTGGTGTTGGCCACGCTGCGGCGCTGCGACTGGGCCTCGCTGCGCTTGGGCGTGGGGCGGCCCTTGGGCGCCTGAGGGTCACGGGTCTGCGTGGACTCGGCTACCGGCGAAGCCGGGGCCTTGTCGTCCTTGGATCGGCTACGGAACACAAAACCCAAGGGTACGTGGTGGGCGCGCATGGACCAGGGGCCTGTGGGGAACGATCCGGCAACGCCGCGCGTCCATAGAGGCACATAGGGGCACACCTACTCCTTACGCCGGAGCGGGACGGGACGCAGTCGTCCTTGGGGATGAGCGCATCCGCACCTGAACAGTGCGGTAATAGATGCAGGACCCGTACTGTGGATTCTGTCGCAGTGCTGGAGCTGGAACAGCCGGTCGGATCTGTCAGAAGGGGGCGCGCGAAGCCCATGAGCGGTGTCATGAAGCGTATGGGGATGATCTTCCGCGCGAAGGCGAACAAGGCCCTTGACCGGGCCGAGGACCCGCGCGAGACCCTCGATTACTCGTACCAGAAGCAGCTGGAACTGCTGCAGAAGGTGCGCCGCGGCGTCGCGGACGTCGCCACGAGCCGCAAGCGCCTGGAGCTGCAGCTCGGTCAGCTGCAGTCGCAGTCCTCCAAGCTGGAGGACCAGGGCCGCAAGGCGCTCGCGCTCGGCCGCGAGGACCTGGCCCGCGAGGCGCTCTCGCGCCGCGCCGCGCTCCAGCAGCAGGTCACGGACCTGGAGACGCAGCACCAGACGTTGCAGGGCGAGGAGGAGAAGCTCACCCTCGCGGCCCAGCGGCTGCAGGCCAAGGTCGACGCCTTCCGTACGAAGAAGGAGACCATCAAGGCCACGTACACCGCGGCGCAGGCGCAGACCCGGATCGGCGAGGCGTTCTCCGGCATCTCCGAGGAGATGGGCGACGTCGGCATGGCGATCCAGCGCGCCGAGGACAAGACGGCCCAGCTGCAGGCCCGGGCCGGCGCCATCGACGAGCTGCTCGCCTCCGGCGCCCTCGACGACTCCTCCGGTCTGGCCAAGGACGACATCCAGAGCGAGCTGGACCGCCTCTCCGGTGGTACGGATGTAGAGCTGGAACTGCAGCGCATGAAGGCAGAGCTGGCCGGTGGCTCCTCCTCGAAGCAGGCGATCGAGGGCGGCGCCGGGCAGGGCCAGCAGGCACAGCAGCCGCAGGACACCCCGCGCTTCGACAAGCAGTAGGCAGCGCAGTAGCAGCCCACAGGAGGGCGTCATGATCGTACGGATCATGGGGGAGGGTCAGGTGAAGCTGGCGGACAGCCACTTCGCCGAACTCAACAAGCTCGACGACGAACTGCTCGCGGAGATGGAGAGCGGCGACGAGTCCGGATTCCGGCGTACGCTCTCCGCCCTCCTCGACGCGGTCCGCCGGCTCGGCGAACCGCTCCCGGACGACGCCCTGGAGCCCTCGGAGCTGATCCTCCCGGCCCCGGACGCGTCCTTGGACGAGGTCCGCGAGATGCTCTCCGACGACGGACTGATCCCGGGCTGATCCGCGGTGAGGTGAAAGGGGCGGCTACCGTGACGCCGGTGACCCCCCTCGTACGGTGGGCCAGGACCCATCCCCTGGCCCTGGACGCCATCGTCGCCCTCGGCGTCCTGCTGTGCATGGTCGCCGGCTCGTTCGTCGACCCGCACGGCTCGGACGGCACGTACGCCTGGGGCGCCCGCACACCGGGCGGCCTCAGCCTCGTCCTGATGGTGCTCGGCGCCGCCGCGCTCGTCTTCCGGCGGATCGCCCCCCTGTACGTGCTCGCCGCCACCTCGACCGTCTCCGTCGTCGAGCTGGTCACCGGCGAGCCCCGCGCGCCCGTCGTCATGTCCGCGGTCGTCGCGCTCTACACCGTCGCCGCCACCACCGACCGCCCCACCACCTGGCGCGTGGGCTTCGCCACGATGGCGCTGCTCACGGCCGTCGCCATGCTCGCCGGACCGCTGCCCTGGTACGCCCAGGAGAACCTCGGCATCTTCGCCTGGACCGGCATGGCCGCGGCCGCCGGCGACGCCGTCCGCTCGCGGCGCGCCTTCGTCGACGCCATAAGGGAGCGGGCCGAACGGGCCGAGCGCACCCGGGAGGAAGAGGCCCGGCGCCGGGTCGCCGAGGAGCGGCTGCGCATCGCCCGCGACCTGCACGACGTCGTCGCCCACCACATCGCGCTGGTCAACGTGCAGGCCGGAGTCGCCGCACACGTCATGGACAAGCGGCCCGACCAGGCCAAGGAGGCCCTCTCGCACGTGCGCGAGGCCAGCCGCTCCGCGCTCAACGAACTCCGCGCCACCGTCGGCCTGCTGCGGCAGTCCGGCGACCCGGAGGCGCCGACCGAACCGGCGCCCGGCCTGGAGCGGCTCGACGACCTCGTCGACACCTTCCGCAACGCGGGCCTGCCCGTCGAGGTGGCCCGCGCCAAGGAGGCCCCGGCGCTGCCCGCCGCCGTCGACCTGGCCGCGTTCCGCGTCGTGCAGGAAGCGCTCACGAACGTCCGCAAGCATGCCGGTACCGACGCGAAGGCCGAGGTCAGCGTCGTGCGCGTGGGGCCGAACGTGGAGGTCTCGATCCTCGACGACGGCCCCGGCGCGGACGCGCAGAGCGACCTGCTCGACGCGAACGGCGGCCACGGACTGCTCGGCATGCGCGAGCGGGTCAGCGCGCTCGGCGGCACCCTCAGCGCGGGACCTCGCTACGGCGGCGGTTTCCGCGTCCATGCGATCCTTCCGGTCAAGGCCCGCACCGACACCCCAGGGGACGCCACCAGATGACCATTCGGGTACTGCTCGCCGACGACCAGGCCCTGCTGCGCAGCGCGTTCCGGGTGCTCGTCGACTCCGAACCCGACATGGAAGTGGTGGGGGAGGCCTCCGACGGCGCGGAGGCCGTGCGGCTCGCGCGCTCCGAGCGCCCCGACGTCGTGCTCATGGACATCCGGATGCCCGGCACCGACGGCCTGGCCGCGACCCGCGAGATCAGCGCCGACCCCGCACTGGCCGGCGTGCGCGTCGTGATGCTGACGACGTTCGAGGTCGACGAGTACGTGGTGCAGTCGCTGCGGGCCGGCGCCTCCGGCTTCCTCGGCAAGGGCGCCGAACCCGACGAACTGCTCGGCGCCGTGCGCATCGCCGCCGCCGGCGAGGCCCTGCTGTCACCGGTGGCGACCAAGGGCCTGATCGCCAAGTTCCTTGCGCAGGGCGACGGTTCGCAGGACGGGGCGCGCGGCGCGGGCAGTCACGCGGAGCGGCTCGCCGCGCTCACCGGGCGCGAGCGCGAGGTGCTGGTCCAGGTCGCGGGCGGGCACTCGAACGACGAGATCGCCGAACGCCTGGAGGTCAGTCCGCTCACCGTGAAGACCCACGTGAACCGGGCGATGGCCAAGCTCGGCGCCCGCGACCGGGCCCAACTCGTGGTAATTGCCTACGAATCGGGCCTGGTCCGTCCAAGGGTGGAGTGAACTCGACCCCGCGCGTACTACGGCCGCAGTAGACGCCGGGCGAGAACGGGACCTGGGAGCGACGAATCCCCTCCTGCCCGTGGCACAGGGTGTATGCGGGCCTCTGCGCATGTCCGCGTCAGGAGCCGTCATCCACCGCTCAACCCCACGGAGTACCCCACCCCATGTCCTGGCTGTCGAGATTCAGCCTCGCTCAACGCGCCCTGATCGGGCTGGTGTCGATCATCGCCCTCGTCTTCGGCGCGATCGCGATCCCCCAGCTCAAGCAGCAGCTGCTGCCCACCATCGAACTGCCCATGGTCTCCGTGCTGGCCCCGTACCAGGGCGCGTCCCCGGACGTGGTGGAGAAGCAGGTCGTCGAGCCGCTGGAAGACTCCATCGACGCCGTCGACGGGATCACCGGCGTCACCTCCACCGCCTCCGAGGGCAACGCGGTGGTGATGGCCCAGTTCGACTACGGGAGCAGCGGCGACTCCAAGCAGCTCGTCGCCGACGTCCAGCAGGCCGTCAACCGGGCCCGCGCCCAACTGCCGGACGACGTCGACCCGCAGGTCGTCGCGGGCTCCACCGACGACATCCCCACCGTGGTGCTCGCCGTCACGTCCGACAAGGACCAGCAGGCGCTCGCCGACCAGCTCGACAAGACCGTCGTCCCGTCCCTCAAGGACATCGACGGCGTCGGCCAGGTCAGCGTCGACGGCGTCCGCGACCTCCAGGTCAACGTCACGCCGGACGACCGGAAGATGGCCGCGGCCGGCGTCGGTGTCCCGGCGCTGAGCCAGTCCCTGCAGGCCGGTGGCGCGACCCTGCCCGCAGGCTCCTTCGACGAGGACGGCAACAACCGCACGGTCCAGGTCGGCGGCGGCTTCACCTCGCTGCGCCAGATCGAGGACCTGATGGTCACCGGCGAGGGCGTAAAGAAGCCCGTACGCCTCGGCGACATCGCCACGGTGAAGCAGCAGCAGTCCTCCGCTGACTCGATCACCCGCACCGACGGCCGCCCCAGCCTCGCGGTCGCGGTCACCATGGACCACGACGGCTCCGCGGTGTCCATCTCGAACGCGGTCAAGGACAAGCTGTCCGGCCTGCGCCAGGACCTCGGCGCCGGCGCGAAGCTCACGGTCGTCAGCGACCAGGGCCCGGCGGTCTCCAAGTCCATCTCGGGCCTGACCACGGAGGGCGCGCTCGGCCTGCTCTTCGCGGTCATCGTGATCCTGGTCTTCCTGGCGTCGCTGCGCTCGACCCTGGTGACGGCGGTCTCGATCCCGCTGTCGGTGGTCCTCGCGCTGATCGTCCTGTGGACCCGCGACCTCTCCCTCAACATGCTGACGCTGGGCGCCCTGACCATCGCGATCGGCCGGGTCGTCGACGACTCGATCGTCGTGCTGGAGAACATCAAGCGCCATCTCGGCTACGGCGAGGAACGCCACGAGGCGATCCTCAAGGCGGTCCGCGAGGTCGCGGGCGCGGTCACCTCGTCCACCCTCACGACGGTGGCCGTCTTCCTGCCCATCGGTCTGGTCGGCGGCATGGTCGGCGAGCTGTTCGGCTCGTTCTCGATCACGGTGACGGCGGCGCTCCTCGCGTCCCTGCTCGTCTCGCTCACGGTCGTCCCGGTCCTCTCCTTCTGGTTCCTGCGCGCCCCCAAGGCGATCCGCGGCGTCGACCCGGAGGAGGCCCGCCGCAAGGCCGAGGAGAAGGAGGCCCGCTCCTGGCTGCAGCGCGTCTACGTCCCGGTGCTCCGGTTCGCGACGCGGCGCCGCCTCACGAGCGTGCTCATCGCGATCGTGGTCCTCGTCGGCACGTTCGGCATGGCCCCCCTGCTGAAGACCAACTTCTTCGACCAGGGCGAGCAGGAAGTCCTGTCCATCAAGCAGGAGTTGAAGCCCGGCACCAGCCTCGCCGCGACCGACGCGTCCGCGCAGAAGGTCGAGAAGATGCTCCAGGGCATCGACGAGATCAAGGACTACCAGGTCACCATCGGCAGCTCCGGCTTCATGGCGGCCTTCGGCGGCGGCACGGACACGAACCAGGCCTCGTACCAGGTGACGCTGAAGGACAAGGCGTCGTACGAGGACACGCAGGACCGCATCGAGCGCGAGCTCGGCAAGCTGTCCGGGGTCGGTACGACGACGCTCGCGGCCGGCGACGGCTTCGGCAGCCAGGACCTGAGCGTGGTCGTGAAGGCCGCCGACGGTTCCGTGCTGGACAAGGCCGCGGACCAGGTGCGGGACGCGGTCGCGTCCCTCGACGACGTCACGGACGTCACCAGTGACCTGTCGCAGTCCGTCCCGCGGATCTCGGTCAAGGCCAACTCCAAGGCGGCCAGGGCCGGTTTCAACGACACGACGCTCGGCGCGGCCGTCACCCAGGCGGTCGGCGGCACCAAGAGCGGCGAGGCGATCCTCGACGACACCGAGCGCGACGTCGTCGTGAAGTCGGCGAAGCCGGCCACGACCATGGACGAGCTGAAGAAGCTCCCGATGGGCGCGGGCGGCGTGAAGCTGGGCGACATCGCCACGGTGAAGCTCGTCGACGGGCCGGTCTCCATGACCCGTATCGACGGTGCCCGCGCGGCCACCATCACGGCCAAGCCGACCGGGGACAACACGGGCGCGGTCAGCACCGACCTCCAGTCGAAGATCAACAAGCTGGACCTGCCGAAGGGCGCCACGGCGACCATCGGCGGCGTGACCTCGGACCAGGACGACGCCTTCAAGAACCTGGGCCTGGCGATGCTCGCGGCGATCGCGATCGTCTTCATGCTCCTGGTGGCGACGTTCCGCTCGCTGGCCCAGCCGCTGATCCTGCTGGTGTCCATCCCGTTCGCCGCCACCGGCGCGATCGGCCTGCTGGTCGCCACCGGTACGCCCATGGGTGTCCCGGCGATGATCGGCATGCTGATGCTCATCGGCATCGTGGTGACGAACGCGATCGTCCTGATCGACCTGATCAACCAGTACCGCAAGCAGGGCCTCGGCGTCGTCGAGGCAGTGGTCGAGGGCGGCCGTCACCGCCTGCGCCCCATCCTGATGACGGCCCTGGCCACGATCTTCGCCCTGCTCCCGATGGCGCTCGGCGTCACCGGCGAGGGCGGCTTCATCGCGCAGCCGCTCGCGGTGGTCGTGATCGGCGGTCTGATCACATCGACGCTGCTCACCCTGCTCCTGGTCCCGACGCTCTACGCGATGCTGGAGCTGCGCAAGGAGAAGCGGGCGAAGAAGCGTGCGGCGAAGCGGGACAAGAAGGCCGACGTCCCGCCCCAGGCCCCGTCCCCGGAGCAGGAGACGGCGCACGTCTGACGGATACGGCACGCAAGAGGCCCGGCCCCCACCGCGTACAGGGTGGGGGCCGGGCCTCTTCGTACCGCAGGAGGCCGGCGCTACGGCAGCGCCAGCATCCGCTCCAGCGCCATCTTGGCGAACTGCTCGGTCTCCCGGTCGACCTCGATCCGGTTCACGAGCTGCCCGTCGGCCAGCGACTCCAGCGTCCAGACCAGGTGCGGCAGGTCGATCCGGTTCATGGTCGAGCAGAAGCAGACCGTCTTGTCGAGGAAGACGATCTCCTTGCCCTCGGGGGCGAAACGGTTCGCCAGCCGCCGTACGAGGTTCAGCTCGGTCCCGATGGCCCACTTGGACCCGGCGGGCGCGGCCTCCAGCGCCTTGATGATGTACTCCGTCGACCCCACGTGGTCGGCCGCGGCCACGACCTCGTGCTTGCACTCCGGGTGCACGAGGACGTTCACCCCCGGTATGCGCGCGCGCACGTCGTTCACCGAGTCCAGCGAGAACCGCCCGTGCACCGAGCAGTGCCCGCGCCACAGGATCATCTTCGCGGCGCGCAGCTGCTCGACGCTCAGGCCGCCGTTCGGCTTGTGCGGGTTGTAGACGACGCAGTCGTCCAGGGACATGCCGAGGTCGCGCACCGCGGTGTTGCGCCCCAGGTGCTGGTCGGGCAGGAAGAGCACCTTGGTCGTCGCGCGATCGGGGCCCTGCTCGAACGCCCAGTTCAGGGCCCGCTCGGCGTTCGACGACGTGCAGATCGTGCCGCCGTGCTTGCCGGTGAACGCCTTGATGTCCGCGGAGGAGTTCATGTACGAGACGGGCACTACCTGCTCGGCGATGCCGGCCTCGGTCAGTACGTCCCAGCACTCGGCGACCTGCTCGGCGGTGGCCATGTCGGCCATGGAGCAGCCGGCGGCGAGGTCCGGCAGCACGACCTTCTGGTCGTCGCCGGTCAGGATGTCCGCGGACTCGGCCATGAAGTGCACACCGCAGAAGACGATGTACTCGGCCTCGGGCCGGGCGGCGGCGTCCCGCGCCAGCTTGAACGAGTCGCCGGTGACGTCGGCGAACTGGATGACCTCGTCGCGCTGGTAGTGGTGCCCGAGCACGAACACCTTGTCGCCGAGCTTCTCCTTGGCCGCGCGGGCGCGCTCCACCAGGTCCGGGTCGGAGGGCGAGGGCAGGTCGCCGGGACAGTCGACTCCGCGCTCGCTCGCGGTGTCGGCCTCGCGGCCGAGCAGCAGCAGCGCCAGCGGCGTAGGCGAAACGTCCAGGTCAACAGGGGCCTGGGGGGTCTGGGCCGTGGTCACGTCACGCACCCTTTCTTGTCTGCAGAACAAGCTTCTCGTCGAAATGACGCTATCTATCATACGTGCTTCACGTCAGTTTGACGACACGTAATTCGTCGATGTGACGCAATCCGCCTCGGCCGCCCCGTGCCCCGTTCGCCGGGGGTGTGCGAGCATGAAAGGAGAAGTGCGAAAGCCCCGCCGATCCGGAATGGATCCGGGCCTTTGCCGGTTGCAATGGTCGGCAAGCAGTCTCCGTACAACCCGGGAGAGATGTAGATGTCCGTATCGGACGAGACCACCACCGTCAGCGACGGCATCATCCTGAGCGACGCCGCCGCCGGCAAGGTCAAGGCTCTGCTCGAGCAGGAGGGCCGCGAAGACCTGGCCCTGCGGGTGGCCGTTCAGCCCGGCGGCTGCTCCGGCCTGCGCTACCAGCTCTTCTTCGACGAGCGCTCGCTCGACGGTGACGTCGTCAAGGACTTCGGTGGCGTCAAGGTCGTCACCGACCGCATGTCCGCCCCGTACCTGGGCGGTGCGTCCATCGACTTCGTCGACACCATCGAGAAGCAGGGCTTCACGATCGACAACCCGAACGCCACGGGCTCCTGCGCCTGCGGCGACTCGTTCAGCTGAGCCAGGCAGGACGCGGAGCGGCCCCCTCCCTCGGGAGTGGGGCCGCTCCGCTGTGTGCGGTGTCCTGGCCGGTCAGTTCCGCGGCGCCGGGCTGGTCCCGCCGGGGCCGTTCTTCTGCGCGGCCGGCACCTCGGCGCCGCCCGCGTCCACGACCTTGCGCTCGCTCAGCGGCTTCTCCAGCGTGACGGGCAGCGTGTAGTTCTTCGCGAGCTGGATGCAGGCCGTGCCCTTCTTCTGGGTGGACGTGACCTTCACGGTCACCCGCCCCCCGCGCTCGTCCGCGGACGCCTTGTACGTCGCGCACACGCCCCCGGTGAAGTGCAGGGTCAGTGTCCGCCCGTCCGCGCGGTACCCCTGCACCCGTACGGACTTGGTGTCGCTGCCCCCGTCGCCCGCCGACGCGCTCGGCCGCCCGCTCGGCTCCACCGGCGGCACCTCGCTCGGTGACGCCGTCGAACTCCGCGGCGCCACGAGGAACTTCGGGTCCACCGCCGGATGCGTCACGGTGAGCGGCGCCTTCGCCCCGGCCGGCTTCACCTGGAACAGCCACGACGGCACGAGCGCCTGCTGGCCTGCGACGACGTGCGAGGCGAGCCCGAACGTGGCCCCGGTGACGGCGACCGTGGTGGACGCCGGCGGCCGCGGCGACGAAGGGGTGCACCCGGAGCCCTGCTCCGTCCCACCCTGCTCCGTCCCCGCTGCCGAACTGCCCTTCAGCGGCGCCGCACTGGCGCACGCGTCGGCCGGGACCCGGCCCCCCGCCGCCCTGCTGTTCAGCCGCGCGATGGTCTCCTTCGCCCCGACCGTCGGGTACGTGTCCCCCTTGACCGGCGTCTTCAACTGGCCACTGCCACCGATGACCTGACCGTCAGCACCGATCTGGATCCCGGTCGACCAGCCGTACGTGGGCAGCCCGCCCACCGTCGGGTCGGCGTTCACCACGCGCGTGGCGCCCATGAGTTGGGCCGCGTCCAGCTTCGCGCCGTCCTGCCCCAGGGCCTTGAGGACGGGCTCGGCGGCCTTCTTCGCCGCGGCCGCGCTCACCGCGTCGTCCTCGCTGCCGCCGCCCACCGGGTCCGCGCACTTGGTCAGCGCCGCGCACTTGTGGCCGCTCGACGGCGCGTAGCGCGCATACGTCCAGGTCCCCGGCGCCTTCCGGTTCACCTGGAGCGACGGGCCCGAACCGTCCTTCGCCGGGCCCAGTCGCCAGGTCCCGCCGTCCAGCCGCGGGGTGCCGTTGACGTCGAGGGCCTTGCCGAGCGCGGCCACCTCGGCGGCGCTCACCTCGCCCCGGGCCCGGTAGACGGGCGCCTCGCCGGGGTCGTCCGGCAGGGCGACGGCCGCGCGGTAGCGGCTGCCGTTCGGATCGGGCTCACCGGGCGCGATCCCGTTCGTGGTGCCCGGGTTGCCACCGTCGGAGTACCCGTCGAGGGCCAGCGGCGGGGGAGGGCCGTCGCCGCCGGTGCCGGCCGGTGCGTCCTTGCCGGACGTACTCGTCGCGAGGTACGCGCCGCCGCCACCGGCGAGCAGCACAGCCGCCGCGACCGAGGCGACCGCCAGCGTGCGCCGCCGCGGGTGTCGATCCTGCGTCTGCTCTTCCGTGCTCACCGCATCGCTCCTTCGCTGCCTCGTCGTATCCCGTATCCCCTTTATGAGGGACGGTCATGGGGGACAGCGATGGGACGCGGCGGGGGAGCGCGCGGTTCCCTTCCGGGCGCCGTCAGTCGCAGAAATCAGCCATGGAGTCGATGAGCCGGGCCGACGAGGCGGGCACGACGACCCCGTGGATTCCGGCCGCGCCGGCCGTGTGCACCGGCCGCTCCACCTCCCAGGGGGCGCGCGGCAGCACCCAGTGCGGCACCATCCGCGCACAGTCGCCGCGCAGCGCGGCGAGCCCGTCCTGGGTCATGAAGGACACGTCGTAGGTCATACCCGCACAGTAGGCACGCCGGGTCGTACCAAAAAAGACCTACTATCAGGTAGTTTCCCCACTTCAGCGCACGGGGTTCGACCGGGTAGCGTGAACTGTCAATCCCTCCCGTCGTTCCACCACCGCCCTTGCAAGGGGCGCTTCGCGCGCCCTTCCCCCTTACTTCAGGAAGCGTGCTCACGCCGTGCGAATCGCAGTCACCGGCTCCATCGCCACCGACCACCTGATGACCTTCCCCGGCCGCTTCGCCGACCAGCTCGTCGCCGACCAGTTGCACACGGTCTCCCTCTCCTTCCTCGTCGACAACCTCGACGTGCGCCGGGGAGGTGTCGGCGCCAACATCGCCTTCGGCATGGGACAGCTCGGCACGAGCCCGGTCCTGGTGGGTGCCGCGGGCTCGGACTTCGACGAGTACCGCGCCTGGCTGGACCGCCACGGCGTGGACACGGCCTCGGTCCGCATCTCCGAGACCCTGCACACGGCCCGTTTCGTGTGCACCACGGACGCCGACCACAACCAGATCGGCTCCTTCTACACGGGCGCCATGAGCGAGGCCCGGCTCATCGAGCTGAAGACCGTCGCGGACCGCGTGGGCGGCCTCGACCTGGTCCTCATCGGCGCGGACGACCCGGAGGGCATGCTCCGCCACACGGAGGAGTGCCGCTCCCGCGCGATCCCGTTCGCCGCCGACTTCTCGCAGCAGATCGCCCGTATGGACGGCGAGGAGATCCGCACGCTGCTCGACGGGGCCACCTACCTCTTCTCGAACGAGTACGAGAAGGGGCTCATCGAGTCCAAGACCGGCTGGAGCGAGTCCGAGATCCTCGCCAAGGTCGGCCACCGCGTCACCACCCTCGGCGCGCGCGGCGTCCGCATCGAGCGCGTCGGCGACGACCCGATCGAGGTCGGCTGCCCGGAGGAGGACGCCAAGGTCGACCCGACCGGCGTCGGCGACGCGTTCCGCGCGGGCTTCCTGTCGGGCCTGGTCTGGGGCGTCTCCCTGGAGCGCGCCGCCCAGGTCGGCTGCATGCTCGCCACGCTGGTCATCGAGACCCTGGGCACCCAGGAGTACGAGCTGCGCCGGGCGCAGTTCATGGACCGCTTCACCAAGGCGTACGGCCACGAGGCCGCGGCCGAGGTGCAGCAGCACCTGGCCTGATCACACGAGGCGGCGGACCACGTAGGCGACGCCCCGGTCCGCCGCCCGCTCTCCCACGTACTCCTGCTGCTGGGTCCAGCACCACGCCGGGATGTCCACGGCCGCCACCTCGTCGTCGGCGAGGACGGTCACCGTGCCCCCGACCCGCACGCCCCCGATGGCCTTGCCGAGTTCGATGACGGGCAGCGGGCAGCTCATCCCCAGCGCGTCCACGGTCACCGCCTCGGCGTCCCCCCGCGCGCCCGCGGCCGGCGCCCCCAGCTTCTCCCGGACCCCCCGCACGACCGACGGCAGCACCTCCAGGAACCGCTCGACCTCGCTCTCCTCCACGCCCCTCGGCAGCGAGACCCGCACGTTCCCCTCGCTCACCACTCCCATGGCGCGCAGCACATGGCTGGGCGTCAGCGTGCTGCTGGTGCACGACGACCCGGACGACACCGAGAAACCGGCCCGGTCCAACTCGTGCAGCACGCTCTCCCCGTCGACGTACAGGCAGGAGAACGTGAGCAGGTGCGGAAGGCGCCGCACCGGATCCCCGACGACCTCCACGTCCGCCAGCAGCCGCGGCACCCGCGTCCGGATCCGCTCCGTCAACGCGCGCAGCCGCGCCGCCTCCCCGGCCGCCTCGGCCCGCACGGCCCGCAGCGAGGCG
>NZ_JAAGMG010001476.1 GCF_010548525.1 Streptomyces sp. SID14478 | reverse complement strand
CGGTGCCGGCGCCGCGGGGGCCCCGAAGGCGGGCGGCGCGGAGGCCTGGGCGGGCGGTGCGAATCCGGGAGCCGCGGCGGACTGCGGCTGCGCGGCCGGTTCCTCTTCCGCGACCTCTCCGCCGAAGTTCCTCAGCAGCGCGTCCAGGCCTCCGTCGAAGCCCTGCCCGACAGCCGCGAAACGCCACACGTCCTTCAGGTAGAAGTCCCCCAGCATCACCGCGCGCTCGGTGGAGAACTCGCCTCCGTGGAAGGCGTACCGGGCGACTTCCTCGCCGCCCGCGACGATGCGGATGTAGCCGGGCGCCACCTGCGACATCTGGCCCGCGCCGTCGAGTGCCGCGCTGAACGACAGCTTGTGGATGTGCGCGGGGATCTTGTCCAGAGTGACGCGGAAGGATTCGGTGTCTCCGGCCTGGGCGCCGAGCAGCTGGACGGACTCCTCGGGTGTCTTGGGCTGGTTGAAGAAGACGAAGTACCGGTCGTCGGACAGCCGTTCCTCGGCGTCGAGGCCGAAGCAACTGATGTCGAAGGTCAGTCCGGGGCCGGTGATCTGTACGCCTACGTACAGATCCGTACCCGCGGTGAGGTCACTGATCTTGGCCTTGTGGCCGCGTTGGAATTCCCTGGCCATGCGTAACGACCGTCCCCCATCCCGATGGTGATTGCGTCGCGTCAGGCTAACTGCAAACGCTGGGGGCGGAGGATGTCGGTACAGCCCTGGTACAGAACCATCCCGTAAGGTCCGTCACTCGCCGCGCGCGGTCGGCAGGTGCGGCAGCCGGTCCGCCGCGACCACTCCTTCGAGGTAGCCGCGCGCCCGCTCGGTGCGGGGGTACGCCTCCAAGAGCCGCCAGAAACGCGGACCGTGGCCCGGCACCAGCAAGTGGGCGAGTTCGTGGACGAGTACGTAGTCGACGACGTACTCGGGCATGCCCTGGAGGCGGTGGGACAGGCGGATGCTGCCTTCGGCCGGCGTGCAGGAACCCCATCGGGTGTTCTGGTTCGTGACCCAGCGGACCGACGCGGGTCGCGCCTTGCCCTCGAGGTACTGCTCCGAGAGCCGGCCGGCCCGCTCCGCCAGCTCCGCGTCGCCCAGCACCCGCTTGCTCTCCTGCGCGGCGAGCTTGTCGAGCATGACCGTCACCCAGCGCTGCTCCTCGGCCTCCGACATGCGGGCTGGGATCAGGACCACGGTGCGGTCGCCCTCTCGGTACGCGGAGACCGTCCGGCGGCGCCGGGCACTCCTGCGGACCTCGACCGCGCTCACCCCGGGACCGCTCGGCGGCGGGCTGGTCGTGCTGCGCTGCGTGTTCGTGGCACGGTGCAGTGGGTCGGCGGGCACGCCCCGACGTTACCCGCTGCGCAGGGCGGAAGTCCCGCCTCCGGAACTGTTCGGTGCGGCTCCCCCACCCCTGCCGCTCGATTGGTACGACTATCACCCACTGCCTGTGGACAACTTTCCGCACGCCCCCGACCGGCCGGGCATGCTGGCCATCGATCGACGCGCACGCCGCACAGGGCATACGCGGCATTCGCGGCACAGATGGCACAGCACGGGGGACAGTCATGCATCCGATCCTGAAGCCCGCGTTCCGGCGCGGCTGGCACGACCTGAACACGGTGCAGTTCGGGATGACACCGGCCCACGCGGTGGTGCTCGGACCGGTCGACACGGCGACAGGCACCTTTTTGACCTTGCTCGACGGGACGCGCGGAGTGCCGCTGCTGCGCGACGAAGCACGGCGCATGGGCCTGCCCGACGGACACGTGGACGCCCTTCTGGAGCGGCTGACCGGGGCGGGCCTGCTGGACGACGCGACAGGCGGTGGCCCCTCCGCTGAGGCGCTGCGCAAGAAGACGCAGGTGATGGACCGGCTCCGCCCCGACCATGCCGCCCTGACGGTGACGACGTCCGAGCCGGCGGACGGAATCCGGAGACTGGCGGCCCGGCACGCGATGCGAGTGCAGGTCAGAGGGGTCGGGCGGGTGGGCGCGGTCGTCGCCTCGATCCTCGCCGCGGCGGGCGTGGGCCACGTCGATGTGCGGGACGGCGGCTGTGTCGAGCCGTGGGACGTGGCACCTGGCGGGCAGCCTGTGGAGGCGGTGGGCGAGCGCAGGGACGTGGCGGCGCGGCAGCTGGTGCGCTCCGCCGCAC
>NZ_JAAGMG010001443.1 GCF_010548525.1 Streptomyces sp. SID14478 | reverse complement strand
TCCGCCGTCGCGCGCCGCGCCGGGGTGGGACAGGGCAGCCTCTACCGGCACTTCGCCGACCGCGTCGCGCTGGCCACCGCCGTCCTGGACGAGAACGTCCGGCAGATCGAGCGGGCGGCGGCTCAGCCCGGCGCGGACCTGGAGAGCGTCCTCGGCGTCGTGACCTGGCACCTGACGCGCTCGACCGCGTTCGTCGACCTGCTGCGCGTGCGCGGCGACGAGGAACAAGGGCGCCTGCTCTCCGCGCGCGTCCGCGGCGTCCTCGCCCACTGCCTGCCCGCGGACCACCGCCTCTCGGCCGACGACGTCATGCTCGCCGTCGCGATGGTCTCCGGGGCGGTCGCGGGCCCCACCCCGGCCGCACGCGAGCGCCTCGCCCTGGCGGCCTGGCGCCTGCTCGGCATCGAGGTGGGACGGCTGCGGCCCGTCGAGACGAGCGACGCCGGGTAGGCGTCAGCCGCCGTTGGACTGGCGGATGCCCCTGCCGAGCGCGGTGAACTCGTAGACGTAACCGCCGTCGGCGCCGCTGACCGTCATGTACGCCGTCGTACGGCCCGGCGTGATCGCGACATTGGTGGCCGACTGCAGCCCCGCGGCGTCCTCGGCCGGGATCTCCACGGTGCCCAGGCGCGCCCCGTACTTGCTGTAGACGGCCATGGCGGGCCGCCCGTGCAGTGCCTGATAGAGGTTGCCGTCGGCGTCCACGGCGATCGAGTCGGTCTGGGCCAGGCCGCCGTCGACGTGGATCGCTTCGTGCCGGGAGGTCACGGAGGTTTTGTCGGCGTCGAGCAGCAGGTAGGAGACGGTGTCCTTGGCGAGTTCGCTGATCCACAGACCGCGCCGCCCGGGGTCGAACATGATCCCGTTGGGCTGGGCGAGCCCGTCGGCGAGGACCGTCGCCCTCCCGCCGTCGCGGTCGATGCGCACGATGCGGCCGTCGCTCTCGTCCGGCTGTGTGCCGTGCGCGTCGCTCAGGTACAGGTTGCCGTCGTCGTCGAAGGCGATGTCGTCCGGAGTCATCGTCGACCCGTCGACCTCGCCGGAGAAGAACGTGCGGGGACGCGAGCCGTCCTTCGCGACGCTGACCACGGCGCCCGTGGCGAAGTCGCTCAGGTACAGGCGGCCGTCGTACGGGCTGACCTGCGCGGAGGTGTAGGCGCCCGTGCCGTCGGTGTAGACGCCCTCGTGTCGGCCGGTGGCGACGTCCACGGAGAGGACCTTGGGCTCGCCGGCCGGCGCGGTGACGTCCACGACGTACAGCGCGCCGCCCCCGACCAGGACCGGGCCTTCGAGCAGTGTCATGCCGGTGGCCTCGTGCACGTCACTCACGTGCGCCAGCCTGGCCGCCGGGATGCGCCTGCCCTCCCCGGGCGCGGCGGGCGCGGACGCCGCGCCGCCGGCCGGCTCGGTGCCGCA
>NZ_JAAGMG010001400.1 GCF_010548525.1 Streptomyces sp. SID14478 | reverse complement strand
CCGACCGCGGCGAGCACCTCCTGCTCCAGCTGGGCGAGCCCGCGCGGGTCGAGGCCGTGCGGGTCGCCGAGCAGCGCGACCGCTTCCGGGGCGCGCATGAGGAGGTCGGGGGCGAGGCGTCCGGCGGACAGCACCCGCGCCAGGTTCTCCGCGGCGGCGCCCTCGTCGCGCAGCAGCCGCAGGTACCAGGGCGTCTTGCCCAGCGCGTCGGACACCTTGCGAAAGCCCAGCAGACCGGCGTCCGGGTCGGCCGAGTCCGCGAACCAGCCGAGCAGCACCGGCAGCAGGGTGCGCTGGATGGCGGCCTTGCGGGTGACGCCCGAGGCGAGCGCCTCCAGGTGGCGCAGGGCGGCGCTCGGGTCGGCGTAGCCGAGTGCGACGAACCGTTCGCGTGCGGCTTCGGTGCTCAACCGGGTCTCGCCCGGGGCGAGTTGGGCGACGGCGTCGAGCAGCGGGCGGTAGAAGAGCTTCTCGTGCAGCCGCCGGACGACCGAAGTGTGCCGTTTCCAGGCGCGGTTGAGGTCGGTGAGCGGTTCGGTGCGCATGCCCATGGAGCGGCCGATGCGGCGCAGGTCCGCGTCGTCCTCGGGCACCAGGTGCGTACGGCGCAGCCGGTACAGCTGGATCCGGTGCTCCATCGTGCGCAGGAAGCGGTACGCGTCGTCGAGCTGCACGGCGTCGACGCGGCCCACGTAGCCGCCGTCGGCGAGCGCCGCCAGGGCGTCGAGGGTGGTGCCGCTGCGCAGGGACGCGTCGGACCTGCCGTGCACCAACTGCAGGAGCTGGACGGCGAATTCGACGTCGCGCAGGCCTCCGGGGCCGAGCTTCAGCTCGCGCTCGACCTCGCCCGGGGGGATGTTGTCGACGACGCGCCGGCGCATCTTCTGCACGTCGGGCACGAAGTTCTCGCGCTCGGCGACCTGCCACACCATCGGGGACACGGCCGCCAGGTACGCCTCCCCCAGCTCGCGGTCGCCCGCGACGGGGCGGGCCTTGAGCAGCGCCTGGAACTCCCAGGTCTTGGCCCAGCGCTCGTAGTACACGAGGTGCGAGGAGAGGGTGCGCACGAGGGGGCCGTTGCGGCCCTCCGGGCGCAGGTTCGCGTCGACCGGCCAGATCGTGCCCTCGACGGTCATGTCGGAGCAGATCCGCATCATGTGCGAGGCGAGCCGGGTCGCGGCCTGGACCGCCTTGCCCTCGTCGGCGCCCTCGACCGCCTCGGCGACGAAGATGACGTCGACGTCGGAGACGTAGTTCAGCTCGTGGCCGCCGCACTTGCCCATGGCGATCACCGCGAGGCGGCACAGTGCCGCGTCGGCGGGCGCGGACGCGCGCGCTATGGCGAGGGCCGCGCGCAGGGTCGCCGTCGCCAGGTCGGCGAGCTCAGCCGCGGTCTGCGCCAGGTCGGTGGTGCCGCACACGTCGCGGGCCGCGATGGACAACAAACAGCGCCGGTAGGAGACGCGCAGCGCCACCGGGTCGGCGGCGTCGGCGAGCCCCTGCTCGAACTCGGCCACGCCCGGGTGCAGATCGCTCGGCTCGTACGTGACGAGGGCCTGCCAGTCGGCGGGGTGGCGGGCGAGGTGGTCGGCGAGGGCCTCGGAGGCGCCGAGGACACCGAGCAGGCGGTCGCGCAGCGGCTTCGCGGTGACGAGCGTGTCGAGCAGTTCGCGGCGGGCGGTGTCGCCTTCGTCCCCGCCGGCCCGCTCCTGCGCCTCGACGAGCCGGACCAGGCCCAGCAGTGCCAGATCGGGGTCGGCGGTGGCGCCGAGCGCGTCCAGGAGCAGCGGGTCGGAGCGCACCGAGGCCAGCGCGGGGCTGTCGAGGAGCCGCTCGGCGCCGGAGGGGTCCGTGAACCCGTGCCGCAGGAGCCGTGTGAACGTACTGCTGCGCCGCCCGCCCGTCTCCCAACGCCGCCCCTGCGACGGGCGCTCCGCGCCGTCCTCCCGCTCCGGCACCGACATCCCGGCCTCCTGTTCGATCACCCGCCGGACATGAGCGTACTGCGGTCCGTGCGGCACCGATGAGTTGTGAGCGCGTGCGGAGTCGTTCCCTGGACGAGAGGATTCACCAGGGCCCGCCGAAGGACGCCGTCATGCCGCAGGAAACCCCGCACACCTCGCTCGATCCGCGCTACAGCTCGCCCGGCGCGCAGGCCACCCCCTGGTCGGCGGCGGAGCGGCCGCTGACCGGCGCCGAGGTGTTCCGGCTGTCGTCCGTACGACCGGACGGCCGCCCGCACGCCGCCCCGCTGCCCGGCGTCCGGCGGGACGGCGCACCGCACTTCACGACGGGTGCGCGGGAGCGCAAGGCGCTCGATCTCGCGCACCACGCGCAGGTCGTGCTGACGACGGGTACGCACACCTGGGCCGCCGGGTGCGACGTGGCCGTCGAGGGTGCGGCGGTCCGGGTCACGGACGCCGGCCGGCTCGTCGACCTGGCGGAGGCGTGGGAGGAGAAGGCCCGGCGTGGCACTTCGAGGTCCGGGCGGACGGCGCGTTCCAGGGGCAGCAGGGCCCGTCCCTCGTGTTCGCGGTCGCGCCGCACACGGTCTTCGGCTTCGGCAAGGGCGAGGAATGCACACAGACCGCCGGCGATCCGGCCGGCCCGGCTGAGAGGAAGCGTCATGGAATGGACCCTGGAAGTGGTCGTCGTCCCCGTCGCGGACGTGGACCGCGCGAAGAGCTTCTACGCGGACAAGGTGGGCTTCAAGGTCGACCTGGACAGCGAGGTGGCGCCCGGCGTGCGCATCGTGCAGCTGACGCCGCCCGGCTCCCGCTGCTCGATCGCCCTGACCGAGGGCATGCCCGGCGCCCCCGGCCAGCGGCCGATGGCGCCCGGCTCGCTCACCGGTCTGCAGGTGTGCGTCACGGACATCGCGGCGGCCCATGCGGAGCTGGCCGCGCGCGGCGTCCAGGTGAGCGCCGTGCAGCACGCGGGCCCCGAGGGCTGGGCGGACGGCCCGGGCGACATGTGGAACTCGTTCCTCTTCTTCCAGGACCCGGACGGCAACGGGTGGACGGTGCAGGAGGCGCCGTCACCGCTGGCCGCGCGCTGACCCGCCCCGGCCGTGCCGACGGCGCCTACAGCACGGGAAGGTTCTTGCGCAGCTCGAACGCGGTGACCTCGCTGCGGTACTCCTCCCACTCCTGCTTCTTGTTGCGCAGGAATTGATGAGGCTCTGTGGCGGGCTGCGGCGATCCGACCTGACCCCCTTTTGACCTGCGGCGCGGGGGCTGTTGGTGGTCGCCGGTGGTCACTGCCGGCCGCTGTCTGACGGCCCAGCGACGGCCCGACAACAGGCCCCCCGGCTACATGGTCGGCAGTTTTATAGGGGGTCGGCCTCCTCCCGCCCGACCTGGGGGTTACGGCTAGCTGGCGCCCCACGGGGGGGGACACATGGTGCCCGCGAAGGAGTACGACGATTCCCACCGCTTCGCGGGACGTCCCAGCCCAACGAAGACGTCGCCCTCGATCCGTGGATCTAAATTTCCCGGTTTCCCATGCCGGCAGCGACCACCCCTCCTATGCTCCGGCCATGATCACAATGACCTACAGCGGCGCCAACGCAAACCTCCAACTCCTAGCCGAAGAGATCGACGAAGATCCATACCTGAAGGAACACTGCACTGCGCTCGTTACACCACGGGGAGCGAATGACGATTCACTCAATCACGGACAATTGGCAGATATCACAATATCGATTGTCGCAGGTGTAGCAACTAACGCAATCTATGATGCAATTCGGGCACTTGTCGACCGAGCTCGAAGCCGCGGGAACGTGGAATCGGTAGAGCAGGCAGGGCAGGACCAGTAAATGAACACCGAAAGCCTCCGGAGCACAAATGGCGCCCAACTAAACTTGCGCAGTCAGCTGCTTTTCCTTGAGAAAACACCCCTGGAAACAAGCGATCCAATCATGTCCTTTATGTCTTGGAACCAGGTCCACGCGCATGAATTGAGTCATTGGGTAAGGTTCCACGGAACGACCATCGGGGTACTTCTCACGCTACTACGAGCTTCTCGAGACAGCCTTGCCGCGCACACACTTCATCAAATGGATGACTCCGATAGGAGGTTTGCCGAAGAAGAACGGTCGACCGGGTCGCCACTATTTTCGTGGGCCACGAATAACACAGCCCGCCAACTCGGTTCAGCAACCTCTGCCGCTTGTACTCAATGGCTATCCCTCCATCACGCCTACTGCATCCTGTTGGGCACCACACCCCTGACCTGGCCCGCAGGCGGACACTCATCACTCGAGCAGGACTTGATGTCTATGGCGCTCGACATAAACTGGAGCCAGCGGGCGGGGAACGGGGCACTACCTAGAGGTCCAGAGGATTTCGCCTATGTATATAACTTCAAATCGCTCCTAGGCGGGGAAGAGCCGATCACGACAAGGCTTTTGTTCGAATGTGCCGGAATGATGGACGAGGCCTATCAATTTAAAGGATCACGCGACTACGTGAAGGTAATGGACCCTTCGCTACGGAAGATGTGGGGGATCAACTGGTCAGGCCCTTACGGCGAACCTCATCGCGTAGCCTCGCGCATGGCAGGCCGACAACTCTCCCACTCTGAAGTCCTCACACTGATTGATTTCGCCCTGAACCCGCCACTCCCTGGCCTTCAAAAGGGAGTCACATCAGTCGACTGGCGCGAAATTTATCCGCCCTATCGTTTTATCTTCGCAGCATCAATCATGGGCGATAAGGGGAACTACTCTCACGAGGAGTCAGTCAGCACCCGGCCCGACGCGGCGACCGTGAAGTCTTTTTTTGACGCTGTCACCGAAGCAACAAGCATTCGGATGGGAGTGATCGACTCAAAGCTATCTTCCGACTCCACCATTCGCGACACGGCGTTGGCTCCGAAACACTTCTCCGAAAGAATACCGGGCATGACTCTCCTCTTCTCCGAGCGACTACAGGAGGAGCGCACCCAAGACATCAGGTCAATTTCCCACTTCGGATCACTCTGGATTAACGTCGAAGGGATTCGCCTATTGCGTCATACCGACAGCGACTTTCCATGGTGGTTCTTTCCTCCCCTTCAAGTAGCAGATCACGGAGAGTTCAAATGGACCTCCGACCGTCTCGACATAGACGAGGCGACTGACCTCTGCATAGGGTCCGCAATATCCTCCGCGTATGACGACATCGTGCACAGGGTGGGCCCCCTGACCTGCAACCACCTACCCGCTTCCATTTTCGATGACACCGCCGAGCTAAACGCCCTCAATTACGTTCTCAAAAATTCCACGAGAATGAGCATTACCTGGCCTTCGTAGACCCCGTTTCCGGTGGGAGACCCGCCCGCAGAACTCAATTGAGCTAAGGATGCCAGCTTCGTCTTTTCACGCGAGCCATGAGGAATCCCACACAAGGGAGATGTCTCCGTCTCGGTCCACCACATCAAAGTTAACCTTGTCTGTCGTGGTTTTGTCCGACGGAGCTCCCTCTACACGGACCCCCTGACACGCACTCTGACCTACCAGTCCGACCAAGTGTTCGCAGGTACTGGTACTGGAACCCGTACGCCGCAGCCCGTCCACCGTCCACCATGAGCACGCCTCCCCAAAACGCCCTCCGACACCGTAGTTCGAACACTTCCATTGGACACGTGAGTCACGCACGGCGCCACTGCCTTCGAATTACTCGAGCTGGCCAGACGGCCCAGGCACGGCCCACACACGGCCCAGCCCCCACCGCACGCGAAGGGGCCGCCGGTCACAGACCGGCGGCCCCGAAAGCCTGACGCGGGTGCGAACCCGCTCTGACCTGCGCCTACAGCACCGGCAGGTTCTTCCGCAGCTCGAAGGCGGTGACCTCGGAGCGGTACTCCTCCCACTCCTGCTTCTTGTTGCGCAGGAAGAAGTCGTAGACGTGCTCGCCGAGCGTCTCCGCGACCAGTTCCGAGCGTTCCATCAGGGCGATGGCCTCGCCGAGGTTCTGCGGGAGGGGCTCGATGCCCATCGCGCGGCGCTCGGCGTCGGACAGGGCCCAGACGTCGTCGTCGGCGCCCGGCGGGAGTTCGTAGCCCTCCTCGATGCCCTTGAGGCCGGCGGCCAGCAGGACGGCGTAGGTGAGGTACGGGTTGGCGCCGGAGTCGATCGAGCGGACCTCGACGCGGGCCGAGCCCGTCTTGCCGGGCTTGTACATGGGCACGCGGATGAGGGCCGAGCGGTTGTTGTGGCCCCAGCAGATGTAGGAGGGGGCCTCGCCGCCGGCGCCCGCGGTGCGGCCGCCGCCGCCCCAGATGCGCTTGTAGGAGTTGACCCACTGGTTGGTGACCGCGGAGATCTCGGCGGCGTGCTTGAGCAGGCCCGCGATGAAGGAGCGGCCGACCTTGGAGAGCTGGTACTCGGATCCCGACTCGTAGAACGCGTTCCGGTCGCCCTCGAAGAGGGAGAGGTGCGTGTGCATGCCCGAGCCGGGGTGGTCGGAGAACGGCTTCGGCATGAAGGTCGCGTTGACCCCCTGCTCCAGCGCCACCTGCTTCATGACCAGGCGGAACGTCATGATGTTGTCGGCCGTGGAGAGCGCGTCGGCGTAGCGCAGGTCGATCTCCTGCTGGCCGGGCGCGCCCTCGTGGTGGCTGAACTCGACCGAGATCCCCATCGATTCGAGCATGGTGATCGCCTGGCGGCGGAAGTCCATGCCCACGTTCTGCGGGGTGTGGTCGAAGTAGCCCGAGTTGTCGGCCGGGGTGGGCCGCGTGCCGTCGAGCGGCTTGTCCTTGAGGAGGAAGAACTCGATCTCGGGGTGGGTGTAGAAGGTGAAGCCGAGGTCGGAGGTCTTGGCGAGGGCGCGCTTGAGGACGTAGCGCGGGTCCGCGAACGACGGCGATCCGTCGGGCATGAGGATGTCGCAGAACATGCGGGCCGTGCCGGGGGCCTCCGCGCGCCAGGGCAGGACCTGGAAGGTGCCCGGGTCCGGCTTGGCGATCATGTCGGATTCGTAGACGCGGGCGAAGCCCTCGATGGCCGAGCCGTCGAAGCCGATGCCTTCGTCGAAGGCCTGCTCCAGCTCGGCAGGGGCCACGGCCACGGACTTGAGGAAGCCCAGCACGTCCGTGAACCACAGACGTACGAACCGGATGTCGCGCTCCTCAAGAGTCCGGAGCACGAATTCCTGCTGCTTGTCCATCTTCCGATTCCACCCATCCTTGCTGGTCAGGCCGCCTGCTCCGGGGACGTCGAAGGGCCTGTTCACATCCCACCACACGCCGGTTTCGTACGCGTTGCCGACCTTGATCGTCCTTGACCGGCCGGTGTCGTCTTCATAGTGCCCGTTGAACCCCTCAGGCCCATAGTGCCTGCCCTGGGCGACGCGGACGACAGCACCTCCCGCACAGCCCGTTCTCCCCACTACGATCAGCAGGCCCGCCCGTCTCATCCTTTTCCCAGAAGGACATTCCATGGGTTCCGCCAAGAACACCTCCCCGGCTCCTCACCAGGACCGCCGGGACCGTATAGAGGAGATGCGCCGTGCCGAGCGTGCCCGAGCGCGCCGCGGCCGGATCATGATCGTCTCCGTGAGCGCGGTCGTCGTGGCCGCTCTCATAGGAGTGGGCGCCTGGGCCGTGACGAAGAGCGGCGACGACAAGGCCTCCTCCGACGCGGCGGACAGCAAGGCGGCCGCCGGTTCCGGGCACTTCTCGTACGCCGGGGACGGCGTCGGCACCTGGAGCGGGAAACTCACCCGCAACCACGTCACCAAGAAGGTCACCTACCCGATGAACCCGCCGGTCGGCGGCGACCACAACCCGGTGTGGATGAACTGCAACGGCGACGTCTACGGCAAGGCGATCCCGGACGAGAACGCGGTGCACGCCCTGGAGCACGGCTCGGTCTGGGTCACGTACAACGACAAGGCCGCGGGCAGTGACGTGAAGGCCCTCGCCGCCAAGGTGAAGCAGACGCCGTACTCGCTGATGAGCCCGGTGCAGGACCAGAAGGACCCGATCATGCTCAGCGCCTGGGGTCACCAGCGCACCGTCAAGAGCGCCTCCGACCCGGCGGTCGCCTCCTTCTTCTCGACGTTCGTGCAGGGCAAGCAGACGCCGGAGCCGGGCGCCTCCTGCACGGGCGGCCTGTCCCAGTGAGGCGTCGTACGGGGTGGCTGGCGTCGGCCGCGGCGGCGGTGCTCGTCGCGGCCGGCGCCGTCAGCTACGCGGTGGCCGACGGGGACGGCGGCCCGCACGTCCTCAAGGTGCCCGGGGCCGAGTCCGCGGACGCCGGGTTCGCCCGCGACATGGCCGTGCACCATCAGCAGGCCGTCGAGATGTCGTACATCGTGCGCGACCGCACGAAGGACGTGGAGGTCCGCCGCCTCGCCTACGACATCGCGCAGACCCAGGCCAACCAGCGCGGGATGCTGCTCGGCTGGCTCGACCTGTGGGAGCTGCCGAAGGTGTCCGCGCAGGCGCCGATGACGTGGATGGGGATGGGCGACGCGCCGGCCGGTGAGGACGGTGCGCTGATGCCCGGGATGGCGACCGACACCCAGCTCGCCCGCCTGGGCAAGGTCAGCGGGCGCTCGGCCGAGATCAGCTTCCTGCGGCTGATGATCGCGCACCACAAGGGCGGCGTGCACATGGCCGAGGGCTGCGTGCAGCGGTGCACCGTCGGTGCCGAACGGCGGCTGGCGCGCGGCATGGTGGCCTCGCAGCAGTCCGAGATCGAGCTGATGACGGGGATGCTGAAGGATCGCGGGGCCACGCCGTAGTCGGTGCGCGGGTCTGTGCGGTGGTCGGTGCCGTGGTCCGTGCGTGGTCCATATCGTGATCCGTGCGTGGTCCTTGCCGTGCCGCGTGACCCGCGCCCGTTCCGTGCCGTGATCCGTGCGTGGGTCCGTGTCGTGATTCGTGCGTGGGTCCGTGCCGTGAATCATGCGCGCTCCGTGCCGTGACGCGCGCCCGCTCCGGTGACCCGCGCCCGCTCCGTGCCGTGATTCGTGTATGAGCCGTGCGGGCCCACATCGTGACGACCCCGACGATGGGCCCAAATCGGTTGATCCCGACCGGACTTGAGATGACTTGACGTCTTCTTGATCGATCCATTCCCCCGGCGTGAACGGTTCGTGGCGAGAGTGGGGCCCTCTGCGTGTGCATTACAGGTGCACCTCACCCAGGGGTTCCATAAACCAGGGGGTTCTATGAGATCCAATCGCGGCGCACGCCGCACCCGGGCCGGCCTGAGCCTGGCAGCGACACTGCCGCTGCTCGCCGGTGCCCTCGCTCTCGCCGCGCCGGCCGCCCAGGCCGACACGGGCCGCGCCACCCTCTCCGGCACCAAGCCGCTGTGGGCGACCGGCACCGCCGACAAGGGCGCCACCGCGAACGCCAACAAGGTCAACGCCCGTGTCTACCTTGCCGGTCGGGACGCGAACGGTCTCGCCGCGTACGCGAAGGCCGTGTCCGACCCGTCCTCGGCGTCGTACGGGAAGTACCTGAGCGCCAAGGAGGCGCAGGCCCGGTTCGGCGCCACGAAGGCGCAGATATCCGAGGTCACGAAGTGGCTCGAGTCCTCGGGCCTGACCGTGACCGGCACCAGCCAGCACTACATATCCGTGTCGGGCGACGTGGCCGCCGCCGAGAAGGCGTTCGGCACGCAGTTGCACAACTACGCCAAGGGCGCGCACACCTACCGTGCTCCGTCCGGCGCGGCGACCGTGCCGTCCTCGCTCGACGGCGCCGTACTGACCGTCACCGGTCTGGACAGCGCCCCGCACAAGGCGGACCACCAGGACGAACTCCCGCCGCCGGACGCGGTGTTCCGCAATGCCGGGCCGTTCTCCACGTACCACGGCTCGAACATCGCGAAGACCCTGCCCTCGGCCGGCGGCAAGAAGATCCCGTACGCCGTCAAGGGTTACACCGGCAAGCAGCTGCGCGCCGCGTACGGTGCGGGCAAGGCAACCGGCAAGGGCGTGCGGGTCGCGATCACCGACGCGTACGCCTCGCCGACCATCGCGCAGGACGCCGAGAAGTACGCGTCCAAGCACGGTGACGCGCGGTACGGCGACGGTCAGTTGAACCAGGTCCTGCCCTCGGCGTACACCAAGACCGAGGAGTGCGGCGCGGCCGGCTGGTACGGCGAGGAGACCCTCGACGTCGAGGCCGTGCACGCGGTGGCCCCGAAGGCCGACATCACGTACGTCGGCGCGGCCTCCTGCTACGACGACGACCTGCTCGACTCGCTGAGCAAGGTCGTCGACAAGCACCTGGCCGACATCGTCTCCAACTCGTGGGGCGACATCGAGGCCAACCAGACGCCGCAGCTCGCCGCCGCCTACGACCAGGTCTTCCAGCTGGGCGCGATCGAGGGCATCGGCTTCTACTTCTCCTCCGGCGACAACGGCGACGAGGTCGCCAACACCGGTACGAAGCAGGTCGACACCCCCGCCAACTCGGCGTGGGTGACGGCGGTCGGCGGTACGTCGCTGGCGGTCGGCAAGGGTGACAAGTACCAGTGGGAGACCGGCTGGGGCACCCTGAAGGCCAACCTCTCGGCGAACGGCAAGAGCTGGACCGACTACCCGGGCGCGTACACCTCCGGCGCGGGCGGCGGCACCAGCAAGACCGTGGCGCAGCCCTTCTACCAGAAGGGTGTCGTGCCGAGCCGGCTCGCGCGGGCCAACGGCGGCCTGAACCGCGTCGTGCCGGACATCTCGGCCATCGCCGACCCGAACACCGGTTTCCTGGTGGGCCAGACGCAGACCCTGCCCGACGGGTCGCAGGCCTACGACGAGTACCGCATCGGCGGTACGTCGCTGGCGGCGCCGGTGATCGCGGGCGTGCAGGCGCTGGCGCAGCAGGAGCGGGGCGGCCGGGCCATCGGCTTCGCCAACCCGTCGATCTACGACCGGTCCGGTTCGAAGGTCTACCACGACGTGACGGACCACCCGGTCAAGGGTGAACTGGCCGTGGCGCGGGTCGACTTCGCGAACAGCTATGACGCGTCGGAGGGTCTGCTCACGTCGGTGCGCAGCCTCGGTGACGATGCGTCCCTGAAGGCGGTCCGGGGCTACGACGACGTGACGGGGGTCGGTTCGCCGGCGCCGGGTTACGTCTCGTCGTACCGCCGCCACTGATCCCCTCCGGGGTTCAACCGGCGCCCGTCCCACCGGGGTTCACCCGGCGGGGCGGGCGCTTTGGCGTGCGTGGCTCAACGCTACGGGCGCCTTGGCGTGGGTCGCTGCGGCGGCGTGTGCGGGTGCCTGGGCGTATGCCGACGCCCGGGCGCGTGCCGCCGCCTCCGCGGGCGCCGGTACCACGGCGTGTGCCGGTACGTCGACGTGTGCCGACGC
>NZ_JAAGMG010001362.1 GCF_010548525.1 Streptomyces sp. SID14478 | reverse complement strand
CGCGCAGTTCCCCGCGCCCCTGAGATGCACGCCCTGCGGGCGGCATCTCCCCGATGAAGGCCGGAGGCCTTCCAGGGGCGCGGGGAACTGCGCGACCAGCCACGACGAGACCGGCACCCGCCCGACGGCACAACCCCCCACGGCGCGGACGCGTACAGCACCCGCCCGACGGCACAGGCACAACCCCCTACGACGCGGACGCGTACAGCACCCGGCGCGCCGTCGTGAACCGGCGCAACACCCCGGGCAGCGGCGCCACCCCGATCCCGGGCCCGGTGGGCACCGGCAGATGCCCGTCGACCAGCACGAACGGCTCCGTGACGTCCTCGGCGAAATACCGCCGGGAGGCAGACGTGTCGCCGGGCAGCGTGAACCCGGGCAGCGCGGCCAGCGCCAGGTTCGGGGCCCGCCCGATCCCCGTCTCCAGCATCCCCCCGACCCAGGCGGCCGCGCCGTGCGCGGCGGCGACGTCATGGAGGCGGCGCGCCTCCAGGTACCCGCCGACCCGCGCGGGCTTGACGTTGACGACGCGGCAGGCGTCCATGGCGAGGGCGGACGCCGTGTCGCGGGCGTTGTGCAGGGACTCGTCCAGGCAGACCGGCGTCCCGATGCGCTGCTGCAGCAGGGCGTGGGCGTGCAGGTTGTTCTCTTCGAGGGGCTCTTCGATGAGCAGGAGGCCGAACTCGTCGAGGCGGCGCAGGTGCTCGGCGTCGGCGAGCGAGTAGGCGGTGTTGGCGTCGACCTGCAGCGGAAGGTCGTCGCCGAACCGCTCCCGGACCGCACGGACGGGGGCCAGGTCCCAGCCCGGCTCGATCTTCAGCTTGATCCGGACGTAGCCCTCGGCGAGGTAGCGCTCGACGTCGTCCAGGAGCGCCGGGACGGACTCCTTGATGCCGACGGAGACCCCCGCGGGGACCCGGTCGCGTACCGCGCCCAGATAAGTGGCGAGCGACATCTCGTGGGCGCGCAGCTCGGCGTCGAGGACGGCCGTCTCCAGGGCAGCCTTCGCCAGCTCGTGCCCCTTGATCTTCGCCGTCGCGGGGGCGAGCGCGGCGGTCGTGAGCGCGGGCAGGGCGGCGACGCGGGGCAGCAGGAAGTCGCGGATCACGGTCTCGGCGCCGGACACGTACTCGGAGCAGTACAGCGGCTCCGGGTCGGCGGCGAACTCCGACCAGCCCTCCGCCTCGTCGGTGACGACGTGCAGCAGGAAGGTGTCCTTGGTCGTCATCGTGCCGAACGAGGTGCGGAACGGGGTGACCAGGGGGATCGCGACATGCAGCAGTTCCACGTGGTCGAGCTTCATACCGGCTTCTCCTGCGTCTGCATCGGCGTCCGCTTCTGCTGCTTCTGCTGCTTGTGCTGCTGCCGCTCGGTCAGGGTGTACCAGCCGTCGCGGGACATGCCCGTGGCCGCGTAGCCGTCGGCGAAGGCCTGCGTGAACACCTCGCGGACGGCGTGGCGCCAGCGCAGCGCGAGCGCGGGGTCGGCGGCGCGCAGCTTCACGACGTCCGCGGGGACGCGGCAGTGGACGACGCCGTCCGCGCCGAGGGCGAGGGGGTCGCCGTCGGGGGCGGTGGCGAGGACGGCCCCGGCGGGCGCGACGGGCTCCGCGCGGGCGGTGTCCGCGGTCAGGTCCCAGGTGACGGTGAGGCGGTCGGACTCGTCGCCGTCGTTCACGCCGTCGGCCATGGGCCCGTAGAAGTCGACGAGGTACTCGGTGCCGGTCGCGCCCAGCTTGACCAGGTTGAACCGGGCGTTGCGGCCGACCAGCGGGTCGAACGTCCAGCGCATGGTCCGTGCCCCGCGGGCCAGGGCCCACTCCCGCTGGGCCTGCTTCACGGCGAGCCCGACGCCCCGGTCGCTGGTGCGGGCCGCGGCCACGAACGAGTACACGTCGCGGGCCGCGGGCTCCCCGAACACGGCGACGGCCGCCCCGCACAGCTCCCCCGCCCGCGTGTACGCGGCGTGCACGGCGCCGCCCGCGTGCACCAGGCTGTGCAGCACCTCGGCCGGGTAGGGCGGCGTGCTGCGCGGCGTCTGCCACACGTCGCTGAAGAAGTCGGCGACGGCCGCGATGCGGGGCACCTCGTGGATCGGGCGGACGGTGACGTTCATGGCTCCGAGTCTGGGCGGCCGAAGCGCCGACCGGGTTGTTCGTGGCCACAAGCGATGGCTAGGGTCGTTTGAAGATCGGCCAAAGGTGCGGCAGAGGTGCCGCGCTCCGCGTTCGGAAGGCCCGCATGGACTCCCCCACCCTCAGTGACCTGCTCGACGTGCTCGGCGGCTCCTCCGTGCGTGCCCTCGCCTCACCCCGCGGGCTCGCCGTGCCCGTGGGCGACGTGCTGCTGTACGACGCCGACG
>NZ_JAAGMG010001326.1 GCF_010548525.1 Streptomyces sp. SID14478 | reverse complement strand
CACCCCTCCGGCACCCGCGACCTGCCCTCCCGCGCCGCCCGCCACGACCTCGCCACCGCGCAGGTCAGGATCGGCACGGCCGCCGACGACGCCCGCAACCCGTACGCGTACCGGGGCGTCGGCCTCGCCCTCGGCCCCGACCTCATCGGCACGTCGCTGCTCGCCGTCGGTCCGCCCGGCACCGGAAAGACCGGGGGCCTGGTGTGGCCGCTCGCCGAGTCGCTGTGCCTGGGGGCGCTCGCCGGACGGACCTCGGTGGTCGTCGTCGGGGCGGCCGGCGCGGGGCTCGGCTCGCAGGACACGTACGACGTCGTGGTCCGTGTCGGCCAGCCGGACTCCGTCTACGACCTCGACCTGTACGGCGGCAGCAAGGATCCGGACGAGGCCGCGGCCGTGCTCGCCGAGGCGCTCGTCGGTGACCTCGCCGACCCGCACCCGGGAGGCGACAGCCGCCGCTCCACCACCGTGCTCGCCCAACTCCTCGGCCCCTTCTCCACCGTCCACGGGCGCTTCCCCTCCGTGCCCGAGCTGCGGCAGCTGCTCGACGGGGTGCCCGCCGCGCTCGACGCGCTGCGCAAGGCGCTGACCGAGGCGGGCCACGACGCGATGTTGCGCGAACTCGACGCCCGCGAGCGGCAGTTGGGGCACCCGGGGGATGTGGGCGCGGTGCTCGCCGACCGGATCGCCCTGCTCGACCGGCCCGCGTTCGCGTCGTTCTTCGACACCTCGGGCGCCACCCGGCCGTTCTCGCTGCGCGCCCTGGACCACCCCGTGCGGGTCCGCGTCGACCTGCCCGAGCGCGGGCACGCGGACGCCTCCCGGATCCTGGCGCGGCTCGTGCTCGCGCAGTTCATGTCCAGCGTGGCCGTCCGCGAGGACCGCTCGCTGTTCGCCTGCCTCGTCCTCGACGACGCGACCGGCGTCGTCACCCCGCAGGCCGTGCGCGGCATCCAGCGGCTGCGCTCGGCGAACGCGGGCGTCGTCCTCACGCTGCGCACCCTCGACGACGTGCCGCGCGCGCTGCGCTCCCCGCTGCTCGGCTCGGTCGGCTGCCGGATGGCGCTGGCCGGGCTCACCCCGTGGGACGGGCAGGACTTCGCCGAGGTGTGGGGCAAGGAGTGGACCGAGGCCCGCGACGTCACCGACCGGCAGATCATCGCCGAGACCCCGGCCGGCAAGGCGCTGCACGCCGTGCGGCGGGTGATCACCGGGCGGGCGCCGACCGCCCGCGCCGTCACCGTCCGCCAGGTCGAGCGCGAGCGCTGGTCCGCCTCCGACCTCGCCCACGCCGTTCCGCCCGGCCACGCCGTGCTCTCCCTGACCACCGTGCGCGGGGAGCACGCGCCGCCGCTGCTCGTGGACCTGCGCAGCTGAGGAAGGCCTGAAGATCTCGGGGGCGGGCCCCGGGCGTACGTACGGTGAGGCAGAATCGGCACTGGTCGTTCATACGGACCGGCCAAAAGCTTCACAACCTGTGCTCACGCCCCACGTGTACCTCCCGCTCACCTGAAGGCCGCCATGCCGCCCACGCTCGCCTCGCTCGTCCACCACTCGGCACTCAAACTCAGCGTGCGCGCGGGCGAGGAGCATCTGGACACCCCGGTCCGCTGGGCCCACGTGAGCGAACTCGCCGATCCCGTCCCGTACATGGAGGGCGGCGAACTCCTGCTGATCACCGCCCTCAAACTGGACGCGAGCGACCCGGAGGCGATGCGGCGCTACGTGAAGCGGCTGGCCGGCGCGGGCGTGGTCGGGCTCGGCTTCGCGGTCGGCGTCAACTACGACGACGTACCGGACGCGCTGGTGAAGGCCGCGCGGGACGAGGGGCTGCCGCTGCTCGCGGTCCCGCCGCGCACACCCTTCATCGCCATCAGCAAAGCGGTCTCCGCGGCCATCGCCGCCGACCAGTACCGGGCCGTCACCTCCGGGTTCGCCGCCCAGCGCGAACTGACCAAGCAGGCCCTGAACGAGGGCCCCGAAGGGCTGCTCGCCGTGCTCGCCGCACAGGTCGACGGATGGGCCGCGCTGTACGACGCCTCGGGCGCCGTCGTCGCCACCGCGCCGGAGTGGGCGGGCCGCCGGGCCGCCCGGCTCACCCCCGACGTCGAGCGGCTGCGGGAG
>NZ_JAAGMG010001281.1 GCF_010548525.1 Streptomyces sp. SID14478 | reverse complement strand
CGGCCGCCGCACCGTGCAGCAGGGCGGACCAGCGGGCGGCGGCGAACGCGCTGATCTGCGGCAGCGTGGCCCCGACGAGCGCCCCGGCGACGGCGTCGGGCACCGCCCCCGTCACGAGCAGCGCGACGGCCCCGGCGTGTGCGGCCAGTGTGCACGGCAGGGTCCTGGTCTGCCCGAACCGGTCGACCAGACGGCCGAGTTGGGGTCCGGCCAGCGCGTCGGCGACGGCGAAGCAGCCGGTGACCAGGCCCGCGTCCGCGTAGGACCCGGTGCGGGCGTGCACCAGCCACACGATGCCGAGGCCGGTCATGGCGAGGCCGACCCGTCCGACGCAGGCGGTGAGGAAGAAGGCTCCGGCACCCGGAGTGCGCAGCAGAGCCGAAAAGTTCGCCGACGGCACGGCGTGTCCTTTTCACCGCCCGGCGGGACGCGTCACAACGGGGCCGTCGGCGTCCGGATGTGCCGACCCGTGAGCGCGCCTGGAACCGTCCAGTGTCGGCGTGGCGCGGGGACGCGCGCCCCACGCCGGCTCCGTCACCGGGCAGAGGTAGTGGTTCTCAGGTGTTCAACGGGGCCGATCGTAAAGGGGTAGGGGGCTCGGCGCCAGAAGGGCTCAGTGCCAGAACTGCGCCAACACCCCTTCCTTGAACGGCTGCGGCGAGACCGACAGGTCCCCGGCGAAGGGGTGGTCGAGGGTGAGGCAGAGCAGCAGGCTGACCCCGATCAGCGCCGCGACGGACGTGACGAACATCAGCTGGGCGCGCAGGCTGTGGATGCCGTAGAGGAAGGTCAGCGGCAGCATGACGAGGGCGCCGCCGTAGACGAGGAGGTTCAGCAGCGGCGGCAGCGACTGCTCGGAGTCGGCCAGCCGGGTGCGGCGGGCCGAGGCGATCTCGCCGAGGGTGGTGACGGCCTGCGCGTAGTACGTCTTCTGCGCCTCGGTCTGCGGCTCGTAGTCCTGGAACACCGTGTAGAGGCCGACGACTTGGGAGTTGGTGAGGCCCGGGTCGGGGCGCCCGTCGCGCATCAGGGGCCACTGCTTGTCGACGACGGCGTGCACGTACGCGTCCATGGCCACGGACACCTTGCGCTGCTGCTCCGGCGGGAACGCGGCGGCGTCGCGCAGGACTTCGGCGGTCTGGCTGGCCTCGGCGGCGACGTTGGTGTGCGCGTCGTTGAGTCCCTCCCACTCGGCGACGACGACGAAGGCGAGGATGATGCCGTAGATCGCGGCGTACATGCCGAGGACGACACCGATCATGTCGTTGTAGGTGCCGCCCGCCAGGCGCGGGAAGCCGCGCCGCACCAGTACGGCGCCGGCCAGGGCGACGCAGACGGCACCACCGCCGAGCAGCAGGGCGAGCGCGAGCGTGCTGAAGTTGTTGAGCAGCCAGATTCCCACGCCCGCGTAACGGCCCGGGCCCCGCCGGGTTACGCCCCGTCGGTCGGGGGTTCCCACTCCAGCAGGCGCACCTTCGCCACGGAGCGGACGTGCCGGCGCATCGCCGCCGCCGCGCCGCGCCCCTGCCCCGCCTCGATCGCGTCGAGGATCGCCCGGTGCTGGGCGAGGGAGCGGCCGGGTCGGCGCGGCTGGCGCAGCGACTCGTTGCGGGACTCCGCGATGGGCTCGTCGATCTCCCGCATGAAGGCGGCGAGGAGGGCGCTGTGCGCGGCGGCCGTCACCGCCGCGTGGAACAGGCGGTCGCCCTCGACGCCCAGGCCGCCCTCGGCGATCTCCTCGGCCATCCGGTCGAGCGCGGCGCGCAGTGCGCTCAGGTCGGCCTCCGTGCGGCGCTCGGCCGCCAGTTCGGCCAGCTTCGTCTCCAGCGCCTCGCGCGCCTCCAGGACGTCCGGCAGCCGCTTCTTGCGGGCGACGAGCCGCTCCACCGGTTCGACGAGGGCACCGTCCAGGCGGTCGCGCATCAGGTACGTGCCGCCGCCGTGCCGCGCCTCCACCAGGCCCTGCACTTCCAGGACGACGATCGCCTGCTTGACCGAGGCCCGGCTCACCCCGAGGCGGGCCGCGAGGTCGCGCTCGGTCGGCAGCCGGTCGCCCGCGCGCAGGCCGCCCTCGGCGACGTAGGCGCGCAGCCGGTCGAGCACCTGCTCGTACAGGCGCGGACGCGCCGTCATCGGCCGCAGTGCGTCGGTCATGCTGGCCCCTGGCCTTCCTGTCCCATGTGCCCGGAAGCGTACGTCCTTGACGTGGACGGCTGCCAGACGGCACGCTCGGATTGGTTCAGCCACTGAGCCAATCCGTATCGCGAGGAGTGTTCCCGTGCACCGTCTCCTGCCGGCCCTGACCGACACCCCCGACCGCCCCGCGCTGCGTTTCGGCGAGCGTGCCCTGACGTACGGGGAGCTGGCCTCGGCGGCCGCGCCCCTGGCGGCCCGGCTGGCCGGTTCGGCCCGGGTCGCGGTGTGGGCGACGCCGACCCTGGAGACCGCCGTCGGGGTGGTCGCGGCGCTGCTCGCGGGGGTCGCCGCCGTCCCCGTCAACCCGAAGTCGGGCGACAGCGAGCTGGGGCACATCGTGGCGGACAGCGCCCCGGACGCGGTCCTGGCGGCGCCGGGCACCCGACTGCCGCCCGCGCTGGCCGCGTTGGAGCGCATCGACGTCGACGCCGCCGCCCGGGCCGGGCAGCCGGCCGCACTGCCCGCCGAGCCCGACGACCCCGAGACCCCCGCGTTCGTCGTCTACACGTCCGGCACCACCGGACCGCCCAAGGGCGCGGTGCTGCCGCGCCGCGCCGTCTCCTCGACGCTCGACGCGCTGCGGGACGCCTGGCAGTGGACGGAGCGGGACACCCTGGTGCACGGGCTGCCGCTGTTCCACGTGCACGGCCTGATCCTGGGGATCATCGGCCCGCTGCGGCGCGGCGGCGCGGTGCGGCACCTGGGCCGTTTCGACACGGCCGGGGTGACGCGGGAGCTGTCGTCCGGGGCGACGATGCTCTTCGGCGTCCCGACCATGTACCACCGGATCGCCGAGGCCCTGCCCGCCGACCCGGCGCTCACCGAGGCCCTGGCGTCGGCCCGGCTCCTGGTGTCCGGCTCCGCGGCGCTGCCGGTGCACGACCACGAACGCATCACGGCGCTCACCGGACAGCGGGTCGTCGAGCGGTACGGCATGACGGAGACGCTGATGAACACCAGCGTGCGCGCGGACGGCGATCCGCGGCCCGGCGCCGTCGGGGTGCCGCTGCCCGGCGTCGAGCTGCGGCTCGCGGAGGACGACGGGACTACCGAGGTGCCGGCCGGCGATCCCGAGGCCGTGGGCGAGATCCAGGTCCGCGGGCCGAACCTGTTCCTGGAGTACCTGAACCGGCCCGACGCGACGGCGGCCGCGTTCGCCCCCGGCGGCTGGTTCCGCACGGGCGACATGGCCGTACGCGACCTCGACGGCTACGTCCGCATCATCGGCCGCCGGGCCACCGACCTGATCAAGAGCGGCGGCTACAAGATCGGTGCGGGCGAGATCGAGAACGCGCTCCTCGCGCACCCCGGCGTCCAGGAGGCCGCGGTCACCGGCGCCCCGGACGCCGACCTGGGCGAGCGGGTGGTGGCCTGGGTCGTCCCGGCCGACGCCGAACACCCGCCGCACGCCGACGAGTTGGCGGACCACGTGGCCGGGCTCCTGGCCCCGCACAAGCGCCCCCGCACCGTCCGCTACCTGGACGCGCTGCCCCGCAACGACATGGGCAAGATCCTCAAGCGGGCACTCCCCGATGGCTGACGGCTCGGGCGCGCGGGGCGCCCTGGACGCGGTCTGCGACCCCGGCACCTTCCGGGAACTCCCCTGCCCCGCAACGGCGCAGGGTCCCGACCCCCTCGGCTGGCCCGGCTACGACGCGGCCCGTTCGCGCGCCACGGAGCGGACCGGTGAGACGGAGTCCGTCGCGGCCGGGACCGCCGAGGTGGCCGGCACCGCCGCGGTCCTCGTCGCCTTCGAGTTCGGCTACCTGGGCGGCTCGCTGGGCCGGGAGACGGGCGCCCGTATCGAGGCCGCCCACGTCCACGCCCGCCGGCACCGGCTGCCGGTGGTCCCGCTCGTCGCCACGGGCGGCAGCCGGATGCAGGAGGGCATGGTCGCGCTGACCCAACTCCAGCGCGTGGCACGCGAGTCAGCGCTTACCCGGGCCGCGGGCCTGCCGCAGATCGCGGTGGTGCGCGATCCCACGACGGGCGGCGGCTGGGCCACGCTGGGCGCGGGGGCCGACGTGACCCTCGCCCTGCCGGGGGCGCAGATCGGCTTCGC
>NZ_JAAGMG010001237.1 GCF_010548525.1 Streptomyces sp. SID14478 | reverse complement strand
CCCTTGGCGTCGAGCGTCGCGAGCGCCACCACGTCGCCGGGCCCGGCCCCCGCCTCCGCCAGGACGGCCCGGACCAGCCCGAGCACCTCCTCGGACGTCACCCCGGCGCGGGCGCCGACCCCGACGACCACGGCGTCCGGGTGGTGTCGGATGTGCGCCGCGGGTGCCGGATGGGTTAGCAAGGGCCCATGGCGGTGTTCGTGGCGCTCGGCGCCTTTGTGATGACCCTGGTCGGCGGTTGGACCGCGAGGCGGGTCACCGACCGGCGCCACCTGGTGCTCGGTCTCGCGGGCGGGCTGATGCTCGGCGTGGTCGGCCTCGATCTGCTGCCGGAGGCGCTGGACGCGGCGGGCGGCCCGGTGTTCGGCGTGCCCGCGGCGCTGCTGCTGTTCGTCGCGGGGTTCCTCGGCGCGCACGTCCTGGAACACCTCCTGGCCCAGCGCCAGGCCGCCCACGGCGCCGACGAGCACGAGAACGGCCGGGCCCCCGAGGTCGGGCTCACGGCCGCCGGGGCGATGGTCGGGCACAGCATGATGGACGGCATCGCGATCGGCGCCGCGTTCCAGGTGGGCGGCGGCATGGGACTCGCCGTGGCGCTCGCGGTGATCGCCCACGACTTCGCCGACGGCTTCAACACGTACACGATCACGCGGCTGTACGGGAACGCCCGCCGCAAGGCGATGGCGATGCTGCTCGCCGACGCGGTGGCGCCCGTGGTGGGTGCCGCCTCGACGCTGCTGTTCACCATTCCGGAGCAACTGCTCGGCGGTTATCTCGGCTTCTTCGGCGGCGTGCTGCTGTACCTGGCCGCCGCCGAGATCCTGCCCGAGGCGCACCACGACCACCCCGCCCGCTCGACCCTGCTGTGCACGGTGGCGGGAGCGGCCTTCATCTGGCTCGTGGTCGGCCTCGCGGGCTGACCGGGTCACCCGCACCGGTCGACCAGCCGGGCGGCGATCTCCGGCCGGCCCGCCCAGTGCGTGTGCAGATAGCTGGCGTGCACGCCCCGCTGCACGAAGCCCTCGACGCGGGGCTGCGGCAGCCGCATGCCCCACGCGGGGGCGGGGCCCGCGCCCGGCTCCATCACCGTCCGGTGGAACTCGTGGCCGCGCAGCCGCGCCCCCGCCGGGGCGAGGACGCTGTCGGACACGGCGACCGCGTCCCGGTAGCCGAGGGTGAGCCGGGTGGACATCCGCGCGTCCGCGTCCAGCACGCCGCACATCTCCTGGCCGTCGAGGGAGCGGGCGAGGTAGAGCAGGCCCGCGCACTCGGCGACGACCGGGGCGCCCGAGAGGGCCAGTTCGGCGACGGCCTTGCGGAGCCGTCCGTTGGCGGACAGCTCGGGGGCGTACACCTCGGGGAAGCCGCCGCCTATGACGATTCCCGCGGTGCCCTCCGGGAGTTGTTCGTCGCGCAGGGGGTCGAACGTGGCGACCTGGGCGCCCGCCGCGGTGAGCAGTTCGGTGTGCTCGGCGTAGGAGAAGGTGAAGGCCGCGCCGCCTGCCACGGCCACGATCGGCCCGTGCGGGTGGTCCGTGGCCGGACGGGCGGTTTCCCGCGTCTGTGACGGCACCGGCCGCCATGCCTCCGTCGCCAGCGGGGGAGCCGTGCGCGCCAACGCCAGCAGCCCCTCCAGGTCGCACCCCTCGCGCACCATCTCGGCCGCCGCGCGTACCGAGTCCACCGCCTCGGAACTCCGCTCGGCCACCGGCACGAGCCCCAAGTGACGTGCCGGGGTGGCCACTTGGGGCGTGCGGCGCAGCGCGCCGAACACCGGGACGCCGACCTCCTCCAGCGCCTCGCGCAGCAGCAGCTCGTGCCGCTCGGAGCCGACCTTGTTGAGGATGACGCCCGCGAGCCGCACCTGCGGGTCGAAGGACGCGAAGCCGTGCACCAGCGCCGCCACCGAACGCGACTGCGACGAGGCGTCGACGACGAGCACGACCGGCGCCTTGAGGAGCTTGGCGACATGCGCCGTGGAAGCCAGCTCGCCCTGCCCCGACACCCCGTCGAACAGCCCCATCACGCCTTCCACGACGGCCAGTTCGCACCCCTGCGTGCCGTGCGCGAACAGCGGCGCCACGAGCTCGGGACCGCACATGTACGCGTCCAGGTTCCGGCCGGGGCGGCCGGTCGCGAGCGCGTGATAACCCGGGTCGATGTAGTCGGGCCCGACCTTGTGCGGGGACACGGCGAGGCCCCGCTCGGCGAACGCGGCCATCAGACCGGTCGCCACGGTGGTCTTGCCCGACCCGGACGCGGGCGCGGCGACCACCAGCCGGGGCACGGTCACGGACGTCGCTACCACTCGATGCCCCGCTGGCCCTTCTGGCCCGTGTCCATCGGGTGCTTCACCTTCGACATGTCGGTGACGAGATCCGCGAACTCGACCAGTTCCTTTGGGGCGTTGCGCCCCGTGATGACGACGTGCTGGGTGCCGGGGCGGTCCCGCAGCACCTGTACGACCTCGTCCACGTCGATCCAGCCCCAGTGCATCGGGTACGCGAACTCGTCGAGCACGTACAGCTTGTACGTCTGCGCGGCCAGGTCCCGCTTGACCTGCTCCCAGCCCTCGCGCGCCTTCTCCTCGTTGTCGGAGTTGTCGCCGTGGATGCCGCGCTGCACCCACGACCAGCCCTCGCCCATCTTGTGCCAGTCGACGGTGCCGCCCTCGCCGGAGGCGCCCAGCACCTTGAGGGCGTTCTCCTCGCCGACCTTCCACTTCGCCGACTTGACGAACTGGAACACCCCGATCGGCCAGCCCTGGTTCCACGCGCGCAGCGCGAGCCCGAAGGCGGCCGTCGACTTGCCCTTGCCGATGCCCGTGTGCACGAACACCAGCGGACGGTTGCGACGCTGACGTGTCGTCAGTCCGTCGTCCGGTACGACACTCGGCTGTCCCTGCGGCATCAGGCGGCCCTCCTGCGGGTCTGGTTCGTTCCTTGTGCGTCCTTGACGAGTCCGGCGATGGCGTCGGCCCGCAGCTCGTCCAACGTGACGGCGCTGCCGCCGAGTTGGCCGGCCAGCTGACCGGCGAGCCCGAGCCGCACCATGCCGCTCTCGCAGTCCACGACCACCGAGGCCGTGCCCTCGGCGGCGTGCAGCCCGGCCGCGCGCCCGGCCAGCTTCACCGGCTCGGGCCCACCCGTGGCCCGCCCG
>NZ_JAAGMG010001203.1 GCF_010548525.1 Streptomyces sp. SID14478 | reverse complement strand
CGAGCCCCGAGCCGCCGCCGGCCCCGGCCCGCGCCGTGACCCCGTCGTTCTCCACCGTCAGCACCACACCTTCCGGCCCCGCGGCCAGCCGTACCGAGCACTCCTTGGCATCCCCGTGCCGCAGCACGTTCGTCGTCGCCTCCCGCACCACCCAGCCGAGCGCGGACTGCACCTCGGGCGGCAGCCCGGCCGCCGAGCCCGTCACCGTGCAGTGGATCCCCGCCGCGCTCAACACGCCCCGCACACCGGCGAGTTCCGCCGCCAGGTCGGCCTCGCGATATCCCCGTACGACGGCCCGCACCTCCTTCTGCGACTCCTGGGCGATGCGCTGCACCTCGATCATCTGCGCCACGGCGGCGTCCTCCTGCCCGCGCCGGGCCAGTTGCACCGCCAGTTCGCTCTTGAGGGCGACGACGGCCAGGTTGCGCCCCATCACGTCGTGCAGGTCCCGCCCGAACCGCAGCCGCTCCTCGGCGACGGCGAGCCGGGCCTCGACCTCGCGGGCGTGCTCGGACTCCCACATGACGGAGAGGGTCCAGCCGCTGCACCGGAAGCACGCCAGGCAGAGTGCGGCGCACAGGATCAGCAGCCCGGCCACGACCATCAGCGCGACGGCCGTGGGCCGCACGAGCGCTGCGAGGCCGACCCCGACCACGACGCCGACGGCCGCCTGCCGCACGAACGTCCATACCGGGGTCACGAGGACGTAGGTGCTGGCGAACGGCATCGGGGCGAACATCAGCGGCATGGCGATCAGGCCGGCCTTCGTGCTGCCGCTGGCCGCCAGGGCCGCGATCAGGCCGAGCGCCACGACGCCCAGCAGGCCGGCGGCGACCGTCATGGCCCGCGGCACCTGCCGCCGCCCGAGGTACTGGTCGAGGGCGGCCCGCATGTGCCGGTCGGCGACCAGGCACTGGGCCACGTTCACCGCGATGAGGGCGCCCCCGAGGAGGTACCCGGTCCGGCCCTCCAGGCTTCCGACCAGGCCGAGCGCCGACCAGGCCAGGAAGAACAACCAGTTGACGGCGCGCAACATGAACTGGGTCTGCCACTCGACCCGCTCGATCTTGCTCCGGTCCCGCCACCGCACCCGCACGTCGGCCCCTCTCAGCGTCGCGGCTCCCACCGGAACCACCGTCGTACAGCAAACACCGCGAAGACCAGCCAGGCCACCGCCGTGACCAGCGCCTGCAGTGCGTCGCCGCCCGACATCTCACCGCTCCATCCGCCCCGGACCAGCGAGAGCGCGGGCGTCAGCGGCAGCAGCTCGCACACGGACCGGAGCGTGTCCGGCATGTTCTCCAGCGGCATGATGGTGCCCGAGCCGAGCATCGTGACCAGCAGCATCGGCATCGCCGCGACCTGCGCGCTCTCCACGCTGCGGCTGAAGACGGTGGTGAGCGCGGCCAGCGCGACACACAGCGGAATCGCCAACACCATGCCGAGGACGGCCAGTTGGGGAGCCTCGGGTGCGCCCGTGTCGAGCAGCAGCGTGCAGGCCACCGCCAGGACGACGACCTGCGCCAGACCCAGAACGACGGCGGGCAGCGCGGCGCCCGTGAGGATCTCGGTGTCCCGCAGCTCCCCGGTGCGCAGCCGCTTGAGGACGAGCTCCTCGCGCCGGGAGGCGTACACGCTGACCAGCGAGCTGTAGACCGCGAACAGCAGGGAGAAGCCGATCGCGGAGGACAGCACCATGGTGCCGGGGTTCAGCCCGGTGCCCTTGAGCCGCTCCTCGGTCGCGGACGCGCTGATGCTGAACGGCAGCACCAGCGGCACGAAAAGGGCGGTGAACAGCACTCCCTTGCTCCGCCCGATGAGCGTCAGCTCGGCCCGCGCCAGGGAGCCGAGCCGCCCCGCGGCCGTGGTGGTCATCGTCGCCGTACTCATGCCGCCATCTCCTTCGCGCGCTGCGGACCCGCACTCTTCGCGTCCTGCGCGATCCGCAGGAACGCCTCCTCCAGTGACGCGCCCCGCACGTCGAGGCGCCGCAGCTCGACGCCGGCGTCGCGGGCCCACACCAGGAGCCCGGTCGCGGCCCGCTGCAGTTCGTCCGTACGCAGCCGGACCAGACGCCCCTCGACCTGGTGGGTGTCCACCCCGAGGGAGGCGAGCGGGGGCAGGTCCCCCACGAAGTACCCGTCGGGCAGTTCGAAGGAGATGTGCGAGGGCTGCGCGGCGACGACCTCGTCGACGCGTCCCTCGGCGGCGATCCGCCCCTCGTGCAGGATCGCCAGCCGGTCGGCGAGCTCCTCGGCCTCTTCGAGGTAGTGCGTGGTCAGCAGCACGGTCGTGCCCTCGGCGCGCAGCCGGCGCACCAACTCCCAGGTGTCGCGGCGCCCTTCGGCGTCGAGCCCGGTGGTCGGCTCGTCGAGGAAGAGCACCTCGGGCCGCCCGAGCAGCGCGAGCGCGAGGTCGAGCCGCCGCTTCTCGCCGCCGGACAGCTGCTTGACCCGCACCGTGTGGCGGCCACCGAGGCCGACGGCCTCCAGCGCCTCGACGACGGGCCGCGCCCCGCTGGTGCACCCGGCCCACATACGTACCGTCTCGGCGACGGTCAGCTCGGACGGGAATCCGCCCTCCTGGAGCATCACGCCGATGCGCGGCCGCACCTGGGTGCGTGCGCGGTACGGGTCGTGCCCGAGCACCTGTACCTGTCCGCCGGACGGGGCCGCGAGTCCCTCGATGAGTTCGACCGTGGAGGTCTTGCCGGCGCCGTTCGTGCCGAGGAGGGCGAAGAGTTCGCCGCGGCCCACGGAGAAGCTCACTCCGCGCACCGCCTCGAAGGAACCCCGTTTCTCGTCCCCGTACACGCGGCGCAGATCAGTGACGTCGATCACGCGCTCGTTGGTGGTCATGAGTCCAGCCTTCCGTCCGTGGAGGCCGGTCGGCAGTGCGCGCTGTCATCGACGGACATGACAAATGTCAGAAGGAGGAGGGGAGAAATGCGAGAAGCCCCGGATCCATCAGGATCCGGGGCTTCTCGATCTGGAGCGAACGACCGGGTTCGAACCGGCGACCTCAACCTTGGCAAGGTTGCGCTCTACCAACTGAGCTACGTTCGCATTGCCTCCGACCACTGCGCATCTGAAAGACACGGCCCGATCGGCGCGAGCATCAGCCTACCGCACCCAGAAGAGTGATCGGTACGCGATGCAGAGCGGGTGACAGGAATTGCACACTGCGCCTTCCCCCTGGAAGGGGGATGTTCTACTACTGAACTACACCCGCATGTACTCCTCGGGGTCCGGCCCTGCGGCCTTGCCCCTCGGCGTGCTCCAGACTCTAGCTGACCGGCGGGGGTGCAGCGCAAGTCGGTTGTCCCGAAGGCCTCCTGACCTCCGGGACGGCGACATCAGTTGGCCTCGGCGAACGCCTCGTAGACCCGCTTGGGGATCCGGCCGCGCGGCGGCACCTCGAACCGGTTCGAGCGGGCCCAGGCGCGCACGGCGGCCGGGTCCGGGCTCAGGTCGGTGTGCTTGTACGCCTTGCCGGTCCTGCTGGACCGCTTGCGTCCCGCCTGCAGGTACGGGGCCAGGGCCTTGCGGAGCTTTTTGGCATTGGCTGGATTGAGGTCGATCTCGTACGACCTGCCGTCCAGACCGAAGACGACCGTTTCCGCCGCTTCTCCGCCGTCGATGTCGTCAAAGAGAGTGACCACGACACGCTGCGCCACGAATATCGGTCCCTTCGTCTGGCACCCCCGCTTTGACGTGCGGTGATGTCGACTGTTCAGCTGTTGTCGGGCAAAGCTCGGACAATGATCCGGTCCGAGTTCAGACTGGTTGCCTGTATGCGCCTTTTCCTTTTTACCCTGCCCGGCAATGCGCTGGGAAGACCAGTTAAAAACCTGCGCGTGTCTGTCGCATCGGATATCCGGAGTCTTTCCCTTAATTTTCCGTGCGGATCTCATGTTGTTGCCGTAATGTGATCCGGCTCTCGTAGCTTCCTACGGTCTACGCGAGTAGAAGATTTGGGCGGGTACGCTGAACGGACCTGCTCAGCACCACACACCGGGAGTGCCAGTGGCACGCGTCGTAGTCGACGTCATGCTCAAGCCGGAGATCCTCGACCCCCAGGGCCAGGCGGTGCAGCGTGCGCTGCCGCGCCTCGGTTTCGACGGCATCTCCGACGTCCGCCAGGGAAAGCGATTCGAGCTCGAAGTGGACGGGCCGGTGGATGACGCCGCCCTCGCCCGTATCCACGAGCTGGCGGAAAGCTTCCTCGCCAACACCGTGATCGAGAACTTCACCGTCAAGGTGGAGGAGCTCGTGGCGGGAGCCGAAAAGTGACCGCTCGTATTGGCGTCGTCACCTTTCCCGGTTCCCTCGACGACCGGGACACCCAGCGCGCGATCCGCCTGGCCGGCGCCGAACCGGTGGCTCTGTGGCACAAGGACAAGGATCTGAAGCAGGTCGACGCGGTCGTCCTGCCGGGCGGATTCAGTTACGGCGATTACTTGCGCGCGGGCGCCATCTCGCGTTTCTCGCCGGTCATGGAGACGCTGATCGACCAGGCGAAGGCGGGCCTGCCGGTCCTGGGTATCTGCAACGGATTCCAGGTCCTCACCGAGGCCCACCTGCTTCCCGGCGCGATGCTCGGCAACGACCACCTGCACTTCATCTGCCGTGACCAGAAGCTCCGCGTCGAGAACGCCACGACGGCCTGGTCGTCCGACTACGAGGCGGGCCAGGAGATCCACATCCCGCTGAAGAACATGGACGGGCGCTACGTCGCCGACGCGCACACGCTCGACATGCTGGAGGCCGAGGGGCGGGTCGTCTTCCGCTACGTCGACTTCAACCCCAACGGCTCGCTGCGCGACATCGCGGGCATCACGAACGCGGCGGGCAACGTCGTCGGTCTGATGCCGCACCCGGAGCACGCCGTGGAGCCCCTCGTGGGGACCGGCCGCACCGACGGCCTCCCCTTCTTCACCTCGATCCTCAAGAAGCTGGTCGCCGCCTCATGAGCCTCGACACCGTCGACAACGCCGCACAGACCCCCGACGTCGAGCTCCCCTGGGCCGAACTCGGCCTGAAGAAGGACGAGTACGCGCGCGTGGTCGAGATCCTCGGCCGCCGCCCGACCGGCGCCGAGCTCGCCATGTACTCGGTCATGTGGTCCGAGCACTGCTCCTACAAGTCGTCCAAGGTGCACCTGCGCCAGTTCGGCGAGAAGGCACCGCAGAGCGACGCCATGCTCGTCGGTATCGGTGAGAACGCCGGTGTCGTGGACGTCGGCCAGGGTTATGCCGTCACCTTCAAGGTGGAGTCCCACAACCACCCCTCCTACGTAGAGCCCTATCAGGGTGCTGCTACAGGAGTGGGCGGAATCGTGCGCGACATTATCGCCATGGGCGCGCGCCCCGTGGCCGTGGTCGACCCGCTGCGCTTCGGCGCCGCCGACCACCCCGACACCAAGCGCGTGCTGCCCGGCGTCGTCGCCGGCATCGGCGGCTACGGCAACTGCCTGGGCCTGCCGAACATCGGCGGCGAGGTCGTCTTCGACGCCTGCTACCAGGGCAACCCGCTGGTCAACGCCGGTGCCATCGGCGTCATGCGGCACGAGGACATCCACCTCGCCAAGGCGTCCGGCGCGGGCAACAAGGTCATCATGTACGGCGCCCGGACGGGCGGTGACGGCATCGGCGGTGCCTCGATCCTGGCCTCGGAGACCTTCGACGAGGCAAAGCCGTCGAAGCGTCCGGCCGTCCAGGTGGGCGACCCGTTCCAGGAGAAGCTCCTCATCGAGTGCACCCTGGAGGCCTTCGCCGAGAAGCTCGTCGTCGGCATCCAGGACCTGGGCGCCGCCGGCATCTCCTGCGCCACCAGCGAGCTGGCGTCGAACGGCTCGGGCGGTATGCGCGTCGAGCTCGACGACGTACCGCTGCGCGACTCCACGCTCTCGCCCGAGGAGATCCTCATGAGCGAGTCGCAGGAGCGCATGTGCGCCGTCGTGGAGCCGGAGAAGGTCGACCGCTTCCTGGAGATCTGCGAGAAGTGGGACGTCATCGCGACCGTCATCGGTGAGGTCACCGACGGCGACCGGCTGGAGATCTTCTGGCACGGCGAGAAGATCGTCGACGTCGACCCGCGCACGGTCGCGCACGACGGCCCGGTCTACGAGCGTCCCTACGCCCGCCCCGAGTGGCAGGACGCGCTGCAGGCCGACGACGCCGGCAAGCTGCCCCGGCCCGCCACGTCGGACGAGCTGAAGGCGCAGGTCCTCGCGCTCGTCTCCTCGCCGAACCAGGCGTCGAAGAAGTGGATCACCTCGCAGTACGACCACTTCGTGCAGGGCAACACCGTGCTGGCCCAGCCCGAGGACAGCGGCATGATCCGCATCGACGAGGAGACCGGCCTCGGCGTCGCCATCGCGACGGACGGCAACGGCCGGTTCGCCAAGCTCGACCCGTACACGGGCGCGCAGCTCGCGCTGGCGGAGGCGTACCGCAACGTCGCCACCACCGGCGCCAAGCCCCTCGCTATCTCCGACTGCCTGAACTTCGGCTCGCCCGAGGACCCGGCCGTCATGTGGCAGTTCGCGGAGGCCATCCGCGGTCTTGCCGACGGCTGCCTGCAGCTCGGTACCCCGGTGACCGGCGGCAACGTCTCGCTGTACAACCAGACCGGCGAGGCCGCCATCCACCCGACCCCGGTCGTGGCCGTCCTCGGCGTCATCGACGACGTCGCCCGGCGCACCCCGGTCGCCTTCCGGGAAGAGGGCCAGCTCCTCTACCTGCTCGGTGACACGCGGGAGGAGTTCGGCGGTTCGGCCTGGTCGCAGGTCGTGCACGACCACCTCGGCGGGCTGCCCCCGCAGGTCGACCTGGAGCGGGAGCGCCTCCTCGGCGCCATCCTGATCTCCGCCTCCCGCGACGGCATGATCGACGCCGCGCACGACCTGTCCGACGGCGGCCTGGTCCAGGCCGTGGTCGAGTCGGCGCTGCTCGGCGACAAGGGTGCGCGCCTGGTCGTCCCGGACGGCCTGGACGCGTTCACGTTCCTGTTCTCCGAGTCGGCGGGCCGTGCGGTCGTGGCCGTCCCGCGGAGCGAGGAACTGCGCTTCACGGACATGTGCGGGGCGCGGGGTCTGCCCGTGACCCGGATCGGTGTCGTGGACGGTGACGCGGTCGAGGTGCAGGGCGAGTTCGCCCTGCCGCTGGCCGAGCTGCGCGAGGCGCACGAGAACACGATTCCGGCGCTGCTGGCCTGAGTCCGGCCGGTTCCGAAGCCCCCTGCCCGTCACGGGTGGGGGGCTTCGTCGTGTTCGGATCACTCGAACGAGGGGTTGTCGGGATCTACGTAATTACGTAATCTCGATGCATGACGGATCTTGAGCGGCGGGTCGCCGGGCTGGAGCGGCGTCTCGACGCGATGGAGCGGGGCCCGCAGGCTCCGACGGTCCCCGAGGGCACCTTCTGGGCGCTCGAAGGGCTGAAGGAGCAGCTGGCCGAGGTCGCGAGCGGCGGTGTGCTGTTCACCGGCGCGGTCCGTCTGCCGGGAGACAAGGAGTACGAGTGGCAGTACGCGACGATCACCGATGAGTTGCTCGCGTCCGACTGGACCGACATGGCCGAGACGTTCGCCGCGTTGGGGCACGGGCTGCGACTGCGGCTGTTGCGGGAGGTCCTCGGCGGCCGCAGTTCGGCCACCGAGCTGGCCGAGCTCGACGACGTGGGCACGAGCGGCCAGATCTACCACCACCTACGGCAGTTGACCGCTGCCGGGTGGCTGCGCTCCGCGGGCCGGGGGCGCTACGAGGTACCGGCGGGGAGGGTCGTGCCGCTCCTGGTGGCGCTGACCGCGGCCCGACCGGCCTGACACCGACGCTGTCCGACACCGACGACGGCTGACCGCGGCCCGACCGGCCTGACACCGACGCTGTCCGACACCGACGACGGGGGAATCGACCGTGTTCACACGCAAGTCGGCAATGATGCTGTACAGACTCCTTCAACTGGTCTTTCTGGCCATGGTCGTCGGTGGCTTCTTCGACGCCTGGCCGATCGACACATGGTGGGCGTTCCTCCCGCTCGGGTTGTCGCTCGTCATCGGGCAGGCAGTGGGCAGGACCGGGCCGCGGCCGCATGCGCGGAGCGCGCCGCGCGAGGTGGACCCACCGGTGCGCGGTCGCTGGTCCGCGCTGAACAGCCCGGCGGACAAGGTGCCGAGCCACGGCACGCACGCGTACGGGCAGACGTACGCGATCGACATCGTGGCCGAGGGCGCCGGCGGTTCCGGGGACGCCGATGGCGCTGCGGGTGCCGGGAGCGCGGGGAAGCGGTCCCGTCCCGGGTTCGCCGTCGTGTGGCCCATAGCCCGCCGCCCGCGCTCCTTCCCGGCCTTCGACGAACCGCTGTACGCCGTCGCCGACGGCACGGTGGTGCACGCCTCGGACTGGCGCCGCGACCATCTCAGCCGCAACTCCCTTGCCGGATACGCCTACTTGTTGCTCCTGGAGAGCGCGATACGGGAGATGTGCGGCGCGGGCTGGATCGTGGGCAACCACATAGTCCTCGACCTCGGGGACGGGGTGTACGCGATGTACGCGCACCTCCAGCGCGGCTCCCTGACGGTGCGTCCGGGCGACCGGGTGCGGGCGGGGCAGGAGATGGCCCGCTGCGGCAACTCCGGGAACTCGACCGAGCCGCACGTCCACTTCCAGCTGATGGACGGCCCCGACCTGGACCTGGCGTCGGGCGTCCCGTTCCGGTGGCGCGGGACCGGGCTGCCCGCGAACGGCGAGACGTTCACGGCCGATCGATCGCAGGCCGATCCAGCTCAGGCTGACTCAGGTCGGATCGATTCGGCGCAGGCCGATTCGGCGCAGGCTGATTCGGCGCAGGCCCGCTGACCCTCGTCGTCGGTGCGGGGGCGGCTGCCCGCCGGCGCTGCGGCAGTCTCGTCGCCAGCAGGGTGCCGAGCAGCATCACCGCGGCTCCGCACCAGAAGACGACGGTCGTGGCGTGCACGAAGTCCCGTACGGCAGTGGTGTGTTGGGTGCCGTGCAGCGTGGGAATGGCATTGACGTCGGTGCCGGCCAGGTGGAACAGGATGGTGCCGAAGAGGGCGGCGCCCAGCGCGGTGCCGAGCGTCTGGAAGAAGCGGATGCTCGTCATGGCCACGCCGAGCAGGGGGCGGGGAGCCGCGTCCTGCACCAGTTGGATGAGCTGGCCGATGAGCTGACCGAAGCCGACGCCGGCGAGGAGCAGTTCGGCGCGGACCAGCCACAGGGAGGTGTCGGTCGCGAGGGTCGTCGCGAAGAGGACGAAGACCGCCGCCATCGTCAGGGTGCCCAGGAGGGTGAAGGTCCGGGCCGTCCAGCGCAGGCGCCCGACGAGCAGTCCGACGACCGTCATGCCGACCGCCATCGGCAGCAGATACAGCCCGGCGGCGGCACTGGTCAGGCCGCGGGCGACCTGGAGATAGACGAGGACGTAGTAGATCGCGCACATCATCGCGGCGCCGGTGATGCCCTGGACGGCGAAGCCCCAGCGCAGCTCGGGGATGCGGAAGAGGGAGAGGGGGAGGATCGGTTCGGCGGTGCGGGCCTGGCGCCACAGGAACAGGCCGAGGCCGAGCACGGTCGCGCACAGCAGCCCGACGATCTCCGGTGACGACCAGGCGTACTTCTTGCCGCCCCAGTCGGTGGCCAGCAGCAGCGCCGTGGAGAAGGTGGCGGCCAGCCCCGCACCGGCCCAGTCCAGCGGGCGGCGCACCGGGCGGTCGGGCAGCTTCAGCACGAGTGCGGAGGTGGCGAGGACGGCGAGGCCGATCGGCAGGTTGACGTAGAAGATCCAGCGCCAGCTCGCGTGGTCGGTGAGGAAGCCGCCGAGCCAGGGGCCGAGCGCCATGCCGCCGCCGGCGACGATGCCGGCGACTCCGCCGCCCTTGCTGCCGCTGTCCTCGTCGTCCGGGTCCCTGAGGTGGGCGATCACCACCATCGTGATGCTCATCAGGCCGCCGCCGCCCAGGCCTTGCAGGGCGCGGGCCGCGATCAGCTGGGTCATCGACCGGGCGAGCCCGCACAGCGCCGAGCCGAGCAGGAAGGTGGCGACGGCCCCGACGAAGACGCGTTTGGCGCCGAGGGTGTCGCAGAGCTTGCCGTACAGCGGCAGCATCGCGGCCGAAGCGAGCGCGAACGCGCTGACCAGCCACGGGAACGTTTCGATGCCGTGCGCCGGGTCGAGGTCGCGCACGATCGGCACGGCCGCCGCCGAGACGATCTGCATGTCCAGCACGGCCAGGACGACCGTCAGGAGGCAGACGATCATGCCGATCTTGCGTTGGGTCGCGGTCATGGACCTCACCCTGTCCGAGAGTATGTACCTGGTCAATATTTCGAGTGGGAGTAAAAATTGGTCGGGATGAATTCTCAGCCTGGCTTAAAATTCGCCTTGGTACAGTGCGGCTATGGTGGACGAAGGGCTCGGGCTGCGCGAGCGCAAGAAGAAGCAGACGGCGCTGAAGGTGTGGCGCACGGCCGTCGACCTGTTCCTGGAGCACGGCTACGACCAGGTCTCCGTCGCGCAGATCGCCGAGGCCGCCGAGGTCTCGAAGATGACGGTCTTCAACTACTTCAAGACCAAGGAAGACCTCCTCATGGGCCCCATGGAGGAGCACGTCGGCGACCTCGCGCGGGCCATCGGGAGCCGTGCGCCGGGGCAGTCCGCGGCGGCCGCGACCCGCGAGATGGTCCTGCGCAAGATCGCCGAGCGGGATCCGTCGATCGGCCTGAGCAAGCAGGGCGGCGAGCTGGCGCTGATCCAGCTGATCAACAGCACCCCGGCGCTGGCCCGCCGGGCCCTGCTGTGGACGGTGCGCGCCGAGGTGATGGCGGCCCAGGTGCTCACCGAGGAGACCGGCGACGCACTGCTGTCCTCGGTGGCCGCGGCCCAACTGTCCGGTGTCATCGGCGCGTTGATGAGCGAGAACCATCGGCGGGTGCTGGCGGGCGAGTCCGCGGACGACGTCGCGGCGGACGCCCCCGCGCGGGCGCAGCGGGCTTTCGGGCTGGTCGAAAAGGGCCTGAGCACGTTCGCGGTCCGGGCGTAGGGTCGCGGACATGACCTCGCCCAAGACCCCGAAGAAGCGCGTGCGGTCCTACGACCCGGCCAAGATCCGCGCGGCCGTCCTGGCCCAGTTCGGGAACGTACGCAAGGCGGTCGATTCCCTCACGCCCGAGCAGTTGGCGTCGCCGACGCGGCTCGGGGACTGGACTGTCAGGGACCTGGTCGCGCACCTGTCGATGGCGCTCGGGACGGTCGACCTCTTCCTGTCGCACCCGGTGCCGCCCAAGGCCGAGGACACCGCGCTCGACTGGCCGTTCGCCACGGCGGCGAGCGCCGCGGGCATCGCCGACCGCAGCCGCGACCTCGCCCGTCAGCACCCCGACCTCGCCGCGCTGCTGGCCCGCACCGAGGAGCGTTTCCGCGAGCACCTCGACACCACCGACGACGCCCGGGTGCTCCCGGCGCGCTCCCTCGCCATCCCCTTCGGCGACTACCTGGTCACCCGCACCGTCGAACTGGTCGTGCACACCGACGACATGAACGACGCGCTGCCGGGCCTGGACATCCCGTACGACCGTCAGGCGCTGGCCGCCGCCACCCGGCTGCTCGCCGACGCGCTCGCGGTGAAGGCGCCGGGCGCCTCCACCGAGGTCCGCATCCCGCCGTTCGCCGTCGTGCAGTGCGTCGAGGGCCCCCGGCACACCCGCGGCACCCCGCCCAACGTGGTGGAGACCGACCCGCTCACCTGGATCCGGCTGGCCACGGGACGGACGCACTGGGCCGCGGCGCTCGACGGCGCGCACGTCAGCGCGAGCGGCGAACGGGCCGATCTGAGCGGGCTGTTGCCGATCATGGCGTGAACCGCGCGACGGGCGGAACCGTTCGAGGGGGCCGCTCCGTCAGATCGGCATGTTCACGCAACGCAGCACCCGCGCCCTGTTCACCGCAGCCCTGCCCCTGGCCGCGCTCACCGCCGTCGCGGCCTGCGGGAACGAGAAGGCACCCGGCACGGTGCAGGCCGGCGGCGTCCCCCTCACCGGAGCCACCTGGCACGTGCAGAGCATGACGGTCGACGGGGCGACCACGAAGGCGCCGAGCGGCGCGTACGTGAAGTTCCTCTCGGACGAGCGCGTGCGCGGCAACTACGGCTGCAACAGCTTCGACGCCGATGCCCGAGTGACCGACGACAGCGTCGATCTGGGCAAGGCCACGGTCACCGACGAGGCCTGCACCGACACGGGGCGGCGAGCCTTCAACGAGTCCCTGGCCCGCGCCCTCGCCGACAAGAACACCATCAAGGCCCAGGGCGACGACCGCCTCACCCTCACCCGCGCGGGCGGCGACACCATCGCCCTCGCCAAGCAGCGCGACGCCCGGCTCACCGGCACGAAGTGGATGGTCGACACCCTCTACACCGGCGACGTGGCCCGGTCCCTGCCGAAGGCGGCGCAGGGCAGGGCCCGGCTCGTCTTCGGCAAGGACGGCCACGTCGACGTCCGCCTCGGCTGCAACAGCGGCCGCGCCAAGGCCACCGTCAAGGACGGCCACCTCACCTTCGGCCCGCTGACCAGCACCAAGATGGGCTGCGTCGGGGAGGCCGCGGAACTGGAGAAGGCGATGCGGGGCGTCCTCGACGGCAGGACGAGTTACGCGGTCAAGGGCGACGCCCTCACCGTGACGGCACCCGACGGCACGGGCATCGGACTCTCCGCCGCCAAGAAGTGACGCACCATCAGGACGAGTACGGGAGAAGCTCCTTGTCCGTCCTCTCCCACACCGCCTTCAGCTCGGCGAGCAGCGCGGGTTCGTCGGCGGCCCGGTCGGCCTGCTCACGCCGGTCCGCCGACAGGTCGAACAGCTGGTCCGTGCCGCTCTTGCCGCGGTAGTACTTCCAGTCGCCGCGCCGCACGGCCCGCTCGCCGCGCACCCGCCAGAACAGGTCGCGCTCCGGCAACTCCGCGCCGCGCAACAGGTACCCGGCGAGGCTGGTGCCGTCGAGCGGGTGGGCCTTGTCCGGCCGGGCGCCGCCGATCTCCAGCAACGTGGCCGTCCAGTCGGGGGTGAACACCGGCTCGTGGCTGACCTGCCCGCCGTCGATCCGCGCGGGCCAGCGCACGATCGTCGGCACGCGGATGCCGCCCTCCTGCAGGGAGGCCTTGTTGCCGGACAGCGGCCAGTTGTAGGAGAAGCGCTCCCCGCCGTTGTCCGAGGCGAAGAAGACGAGCGTGTCCTGCTCCTGCCCGGAGTCCCGCAGCGCCGCCAGCACCTGCCCGACCGACCGGTCCAGGTCCTGGACCATCTCCGTGTACTTCTCCACGGACCCGCCGTCGTTGTGGAAGAGCGCCTGCCCGTCCCCGGCCCTGATCCTGCGCACGACCTCGGCGCTCTCCTCCTTGTCCCCGTCGGCGATCCAGGGCCAGTGCGGGGTGGTGAAGTTGAGGTTGAGCAGCCACGGCTGATCGCCGTGGTCGCGGCGTACGTACGCGCTCGCCCGCTCGGTCAGGATCCGCGTGTAGTACCGCAGGTCCTTGTACTCGGCGTCGCCCTCCCGCACGTCCCCCTCGTACAGGTCGTACTCGCCGCCGAGCCCCAGCTTCGAGTAGTACTCCAGGGCGCCGCCGAAGTTCCCGAAGAACTCGTCCCAGCCGGACTTCGTCGGGGAGTAGTCCGGCAGGTAGCCGCAGTGCCACTTGCCGATCAGCGCGGTCGCGTACCCGGCGCCGCGCAGCAGCGAGGCGAGGGTGGGGTGGTGCGGGTCGAGACCCACGCTCCGGTCGGCTATCGGCTCGGCGAGACCGCCCTTCGTACGCCCCGGATAGCGGCCCGTGTAGAGGCTGAAGCGAGTCGGGGAGCAGGTCGCCGAGCCGCTGTACGCGTCGGTGAAGCGGACGCCCTGGCGGGCCAGCCGGTCCAGGTGCGGGGTCTTGATGTGCGGTGCGCCGTACGACGACAGGTCCGCCCAGCCCAGGTCGTCCCCCAGGATGAACAGGATGTTGGGCCGCTTCGCGCGGCGGTCCGCGGCGGCACGGAACGGGCGTTCCTGCGCGGCGGCAGAGGTGGTCGGGCCCAGCGCGGCGACGGTCGCGGAAGCGCCGATCACCCCGCCGAAGGCGCGCCGGGACAGGTTCGAGGCATGCGAAGGCATGACGGGTCTCCACAACAGAGGACGGGGAACGCGGGGTCACGCTCCTCCGGCGCAAAGGAGCGGAACGGTGACCTTCAGAGGGCCGGAAGGCCAGGAATGCGGAACGTCAGACGCAGCGACAGATCGCGCTCGCTACACGGACCAGGTCGACGTGGCGGCGCTCCACCAGGGTGACCGAGTGGTCACGGAGAGGCTGCATGATCCAGGACCTTGCCGACAGTGACGTACTCCTGTCAACGGCCGGTCCGCAGTCCGGACGTACTCCCGGTGTGTGGCCGACCTGCCGCCGGGAGCACCTCAGGTGCATCCCGGCCCCTCCGGCACGCCCCCCACTGCGGGTGTCACTGTGCGTGCCCCCGCCTGACTGTGCGCGGTCCCGAGGCCGGTCACCGCCCGGCCTCAGCGGCCCGCCCCGGAAACGCGGCAGCGAGTTCCGTCACATTCGGCGCGGCCGGCGTCCCGGACACCGCGCCGGCCCCGCGGAACCCACCCGGCTCCGGCGCGCACCCGCTCGGCACGAGCGTCGCGCAGTGCACTGCCGACAGTCAGTCGTCCCTGGTCAGCGACGTGTAGTCGCACCTCGCGCCGGAACCTGACGCGTTTCCCGGCGCCCGCGCGGGCCTCGATCCGGCCGTCGTTCCGGGCGGACTGCCGGGCCGAAAGTGCCCCGAGAGCTACGCGCGTCCAGCCGCCCCGACCAGAGGCGACCGGGGCCTGTCAACGTGCACACCCCGTATCCCCAATTCGGACCAGTGGTCGATCACGTCTACACTCGGTGCCGTGCCACGTGGTGACGGTCGACTCAATCATGATCTGCTCCCCGGCGAGAAAGGCCCCCAGGACGCTTGCGGCGTCTTCGGTGTCTGGGCTCCCGGTGAAGAGGTCGCCAAACTCACTTACTTCGGGCTCTACGCCCTACAACACCGGGGCCAGGAATCCGCGGGAATCGCGGTCAGCAATGGCTCCCAGATCCTCGTCTTCAAGGACATGGGCCTCGTGTCCCAGGTCTTCGACGAGACGTCCCTGGGCTCCCTGCAAGGTCACATCGCGGTCGGTCACGCCCGCTACTCGACCACCGGGGCCTCCGTATGGGAGAACGCCCAGCCGACGTTCCGCGCCACGGCGCACGGTTCGATCGCGCTCGGCCACAACGGCAACCTGGTCAACACGGCGCAGCTCGCCGAAATGGTCGCCGACCTCCCCAAGGAGAACGGGCGGGCGACGCAGGTCGCCGCCACGAACGACACCGACCTCGTCACCGCGCTCCTCGCGGGTCAGGTCGACGACGACGGCAAGCCGCTGACCATAGAAGAGGCAGCCGGCAAGGTGCTGCCCCAGGTCCAGGGCGCCTTCTCGCTGGTCTTCATGGACGAGGGCACGCTGTACGCGGCCCGTGACCCGCAGGGCATCCGCCCGCTGGTCCTCGGCCGCCTGGAGCGCGGCTGGGTCGTCGCCTCCGAGTCCGCCGCCCTCGACATCTGCGGTGCCGCCTACGTCCGGGAGATCGAGCCGGGCGAGTTCGTCGCCATCGACGAGAACGGCCTGCGAACGTCCCGCTTCGCCGAAGCAAAGCCCAAGGGCTGTGTCTTCGAGTACGTCTACCTGGCCCGTCCGGACACGGACATCGCCGGCCGGAACGTGTATCTGTCCCGCGTGGAGATGGGCCGCCGACTGGCGAAGGAGGCTCCCGCGGAGGCCGATCTCGTCATAGCGACGCCGGAGTCCGGCACTCCCGCCGCGATCGGTTACGCGGAGGCGTCCGGCATCCCGTTCGGCGCGGGTCTCGTGAAGAACGCCTATGTCGGGCGCACCTTCATCCAGCCTTCACAGACCATTCGCCAGTTGGGCATCCGGCTGAAGCTGAATCCGCTGAAGGAAGTCATCAAGGGCAAGCGACTGGTCGTCGTCGACGACTCGATCGTGCGCGGCAACACCCAGCGCGCCCTGGTCCGCATGCTCCGTGAGGCGGGCGCGGCGGAGGTCCACATCCGGATCTCGTCCCCGCCCGTGAAGTGGCCCTGCTTCTTCGGCATCGACTTCGCGACCCGCGCCGAGCTGATCGCCAACGGCATGACGGTCGAGGAGATCGGCACGTCGCTCGGCGCGGACTCGCTCTCCTACATCTCCATCGACGGCATGATCGAGGCCACCACCATCGACAAGCCGAACCTGTGCCGCGCCTGCTTCGACGGCGAGTACCCGATGGACCTCCCCGACCCCGAGCTGCTCGGCAAGCAGCTCCTGGAGACGGAACTGGCCGCAGGTCCTGCGTCCACGGCTGCGTCCGACGCGATCCGTCGCCCGTAGACCCCGCATTTCACCAACCCGAAAGATCCCAGGCAATGTCTGAGACCACAGGTGCCAGCTACGCGTCCGCAGGCGTCGACATCGAAGCCGGTGACCGCGCCGTAGAGCTGATGAAGGAGTGGGTGAAGAAGACGCAGCGCCCCGAGGTCCTCGGCGGCCTCGGCGGCTTCGCCGGCCTCTTCGACGCCTCCGCCCTCAAGAAGTACGAGCGCCCTCTGCTCGCCTCCGCCACCGACGGTGTCGGCACGAAGGTCGACATCGCCCGCCAGCTGGGCGTCTACGACACCATCGGGCACGACCTCGTCGCGATGGTCATGGACGACATCGTGGTGTGCGGCGCCGAACCGCTGTTCATGACCGACTACATCTGCGTCGGCAAGGTCCACCCGGAGCGCGTCGCCGGGATCGTCAAGGGCATCGCCGAGGGCTGTGTCCTCGCGGGCTGCGCCCTCGTCGGCGGCGAGACGGCGGAGCACCCGGGCCTGCTCGGCCCCGACGACTTCGACGTCGCGGGCGCCGGCACGGGCGTCGTGGAGTACGAGAACCTGCTCGGCCCCGATCGCATCCGTAAGGGTGACGCGGTGATCGCCATGGCCTCGTCCGGTCTTCACTCGAACGGGTACTCGCTGGTCCGCCACGTCCTCTTCGACCGCGCCGGGATGACCCTGGACCAGCAGGTCGACGAGCTCGGCCGCACCCTCGGCGAGGAGCTCCTGGAGCCCACCAAGATCTACTCGCTGGACTGCCTCTCGCTCACCAGCACCACGCAGGTCCACGCCTACAGCCACATCACCGGCGGCGGCCTCGCGGCGAACCTGGCCCGGGTGATCCCCGACGGCCTGCACGCCACCGTGGACCGCGGCACCTGGACCCCGGACGCGATCTTCGACCTGGTCGGCAAGGCCGGTCAGGTGGAGCGCCTGGAGCTGGAGAAGACGCTGAACATGGGCGTCGGCATGATGGCGATCGTCCCCCAGGAGTCCGTCGACGTCGCCCTCGCGACCCTCGCCGACCGCGGCGTGGACTCGTGGGTGGCCGGCGAGATCACCGACCGCGGGGACCACGCCTCGGGCGCCGAGCTCACGGGTGACTACGCCGCGTAATCCCCTCGGGACAGCACAAAACCCGGTCCGGCGTGTGACCACCCCGGACCGGGTGAGTGCAGCAGTAAACAGAAATCAGTAGCCGAAATCAGTTACGTGCTGGGAAGTGCTACGAGGTCAAGCGCCGCGGCGCTGGGACGACGGACCCGACTCGTCCGAGTCGTCGTCCTCGTCGTCCTCGTACAAATCCGCATAGCGGGCGTACGGGTCGTCTTCCTCGTCGTCGTCCTCGAAAGGCTCGCCGTTCGGCGGCTGATTCGATACCGGATTCGACGTCGATGCGCCCAGCTCATTGGCCAGACGCGAGAGGTCAGTCCCGCCGCTGCTGTACTTCAGCTGGCGGGCGACCTTCGTCTGCTTGGCCTTTGCCCGGCCGCGCCCCATGGCTCGACCCCCTCGGATACGGGGCTCGACGGCCCCAGAGTCTTGACACGCGTTCATGATCTGGAACGGACTCCCCGTGGGGAGACCGGTCCGTAGGGCTTCCACGGTACCTGAGCCCACGCCCATACGGTACGTCGCCCGCAGGACGCGCCTGTGCACAGAACCAGCGAAGAGCCCCGTCCTCGCTGGTCAACTGCGATTTTAACCTCTTCTTGGCGGGCGACCCGCCGATCGGCGTGACTCTCGTTACGTACGCCCCGGATCAGTGCCCCGGACGGGCCTCCGCCATCCGCTGCTCCGCGATCCGGTCGGCCGCCGCGGCCGGCGGAATGCCATCCGCCTTTGCGCGAGCGAAGATCGAAATCGTGGTGTCGAAGATCTTCGAGGCCTTGGCTTTGCAGCGGTCGAAGTCGAAACCGTGCAGTTCGTCGGCGACCTGGATGACCCCGCCCGCGTTCACGACGTAGTCGGGGGCGTAGAGGATCCCGCGGTCGGCGAGGTCCTTCTCCACTCCCGGGTGCGCGAGCTGGTTGTTGGCCGCGCCGCACACCACCTTCGCGGTGAGCACCGGAACGGTGTCGTCGCTCAGGGCGCCGCCCAGCGCGCAGGGGGCGTAGATGTCGAGGCCCTCCACCCTGATCAGCGCCTCCGTGTCGGCGACGACCCGGACCTCGGGATGCAGATCGGTGACGCGGCGCAGGGACTCCTCGCGCACGTCGGTCACCACCACCTCGGCGCCGTCGGCCAGCAGGTGCTCCACCAGGTGGTGCCCCACCTTGCCCACGCCCGCGATGCCGACCCGGCGGCCGCGCAGCGTCGGGTCGCCCCACAGGTGCTGGGCGCTGGCCCGCATGCCCTGGAAGACGCCGTACGCGGTGAGCACGGAGGAGTCGCCCGCGCCGCCGTTCTCCGGCGAGCGCCCGGTGGTCCAGCGGCACTCGCGGGCGACGACGTCCATGTCGGCGACGTACGTACCGACGTCGCAGGCCGTCACGTACCGGCCGCCGAGCGAGGCGACGAAGCGGCCGTAGGCGAGCAGGAGTTGCTCGCTCTTGACCACGTCCGGGTCGCCGATGATCACGGCCTTGCCGCCGCCGTGGTCGAGGCCGGCCATGGCGTTCTTGTACGACATGCCGCGCGCGAGGTTCAGCGCGTCCGCGACGGCCTCCGCCTCGGAGGCGTACGGGTAGAAGCGGGTGCCGCCGAGGGCCGGGCCCAGAGCGGTGTTGTGGAGCGCGATGACGGCCTTGAGGCCGCTGGCGCGGTCCTGGCAGAGGACGACCTGCTCGTGCCCGCCCTGGTCCGAGTGGAAGAGGGTGTGCAGGACGTCGGGGGCGGCAGAAGAGCCGGAGCTGGTGACTGCGTCGCCGGTCACATCGGTCACTGTGGTGACTCCCAAGTACGTAGCGGCGGTTGGGCGGAAGCCCGTGCGGGTGGCGGGCCTCCGCCGGTTCGTGGGCAAGAGATTAGAACGTGTACGGGCCCGCCACGGCCGCAGTGCCGAGGATCACTCTCTCGCGTCGGAGTCCTACGGAAGTACGGTCGAATCCCGCCGCGTCCCGCGGGATCACCCCGTGGGACGATGCGCGGGGTTGTCCAGCCGATGGGCGGGGGGAGGGAGCAGCCGTGCCCGAGGTGTCGCCGGTGACCGTTCCGTATGCGGCGTACTTGCGCGTGTACGAGCCTCTCGCTGCCTTTCCGCAGCCGGAGAGGGGCCACTGGGAGCGCTACGCGAAGCGCGAGAGCCGCCCCTCCTACCAGGACGAACTGCGCCGCTCCCTGGCCGACTTGCTGCCCACCCCGCCGATTCCGGTGCCGGTGCACGAGAGCGACGACGCGTTTGTGATCGAGGTCGAAGGCGTGCTGTGCGTGTGCCCGTGGCGCACCCGGCTGCGGAGCTGGCAGGCCCTGGACGAGCTGCCCGGGCAGTTGCCGGCCCCGGTGCTCGACGCGGTGCTCCCGCCCCTGGTGCGCCGGCAGGCTTCGGACGACTACGAGCGCTGGCTGGAGCGCAATCCGGACGCGCGCCCGTGGATCCGCACGTCGACGTGGCAGGTGCCGCTGAACTGGTTCGTGCTCGTGTCCGACGAGGAGCGCGCGTACGAGCCGAAGAGCGCCGAGGGCGACGGGGACGGCCCCGTGCTGCGCTACCGCACCCCGATGGTGCAGGCGAGGCGCCGGGTCGCGCGCGGTCTGAGGGCGCTGAAGGACGCGGTCGAGGAGAGCCCGCTGATCGACGGCCTGATGGATGTGGGGCGCTGGCTGGAGGAGTTCCATCCCCGGTCGTACGTCGAGCTCGACTACGGCGGGCTCGTGCACGCGCTGCCGCCCGACCTGCTCGACGCGGACCGCTCGGCGGCGGACGTCGCCGAGGGGATCGAGGCGTTGCGCGACGGGGACGGAGCGGCGGCGGGCGAGGCGTACGCGCGTCTCGTGGCACGCTGGCGAGCGGTGCGGGACCGGCAGAACGCCAACTGACGTAACGGCCGGCACACCAACTGACGGGGCCCACAAGGCCCTTAAGGACCTACGTCCCGATCCGGGCTTTTGTGTCAAGCGTGACGGACTGCACTAACTTCGCCCTTGCGCCCATCACCCCTCCTCGTGCCAAAATAGGACAAGGAGCCCGGGGAGGGCTCCATCCGTCCAACTAAGTCCAACCATGGACGGATTACTTGGCATTGCGCTGCCTCTGGGGGGTCTGATGACTCCTGATCGCTCTGTGACTGATCGTCACTGTGGCGTGACTGTCCGCTATGGCATGGTCCATCGGCTTCCGTCGCTGATGAACACCTGGGAGGGCAATTCCATCGGTTTGGCCGACGCGGCTGGACGGATGGTGTAGTTGTAGTGCCGAGGACAAGCCGTTCGTCCTATAACCGACTCGACCCGTGTCCGCCATTTCGGGCAACGCGGGTCAAGGTGCAGAATTTAAAGGAAAGAACCGAGAAGGTTCGGTTCTCCCGAGGAGGCCGCTCATGACCGCTCGCACCCCTGATGCCGAGCCGCTGCTGACCCCGGCTGAGGTCGCCACGATGTTCCGCGTCGACCCCAAGACGGTCACGCGCTGGGCGAAGGCTGGCAAGCTCACGTCGATTCGCACGCTCGGCGGACACCGCCGTTACCGCGAGGCTGAGGTCCGCGCACTGCTCGCGGGTATCCCGCAGCAGCGCAGCGAGGCCTGAGGCATCGCATAACACCGCAATACCGGGCGTTCCGGGCCCCCCAACCCGCGTCTCGCCCACCCCTTGGCTCCACACGACGAGGGTCCTGCCCCAACGGGACCCACGCCCGCTGAAGCGTCATCTCCACAGCATCACGGGTACGTCGTTCGATCGCGCTGGACTCCGCCGGGTCCAGCGCGATCTTTTTTGTGCGCTGGAGGGGGCCTGAGGCGGTGGTCGGCGGGGGTCTGTGCGCGCCCTTGTCGGACCGTGATCGGTCCCTGGCCGGTACCTGGCGGACAGCTGTGAGGGCAGTGCAATTGCACATATTAAATTGAGCAGTTGTAGGAAGGGTGTAAGAAACGGTGTTTCCAAAACTGGTTCGGTGACACCCGTCACACACCGCGAACCTTGTTGCTGCTGACGCCCGTGCGCTAGAGGAGGCCGGCGCGCGGACACGCCCTCGGCTGGTCTTCGACTCCCCTCCAGGCTCCCACCAGTCGAGTGCCCCGTGGGACGCCTTTGGTCACCCCTTCGAGGGACTTTCGTCCCCGCCGCCCTCCCGGGCGCTCTCCAGGGCTTCCTCGGCCTGTGCGGCGGGGTCCAGGGCGAGCCGCAGGAGCCGGTGGCAGATCGGGCAGTGCCGGGTCAGATGGCGGTAGCCGGAGGCGGCGGAGAGGTGGGCGCGCAGCAGGGCGCGGGTTTCGTGCCGTCGCGTCGGTGCCGCCATGTGCTCCGCCTCCTGACCGGGTCCCGGTTCAGGCGTACCGAGGGGGCGCGGCGGCGTCAAGGGTGTCCCCGACGCGAGGCGGCCCGCACCGTTCGGCGCGGGCCTCGCCCATCTGCCGCGCCCCTGACGGGACTTGTCGCCTCCGGGGCGGCTCGGCCCGGACGCAGGATGCTCGGGGACACGAAGAAGGCCCGCACCGTGACGGTGCGGGCCTTCTGTTCACTGCGGTCCTGACGGGATTTGAACCCGCGGCCTCCACCTTGACAGGGTGGCGAGCACTCCAAACTGCTCCACAGGACCTTGCTTTGCTGCGCTGTTACCGCGTTGCGCTGCGAGCAGGACTCTACAGCAGTGCAGGCCCGCCGGTCGAACTCACCCAACGTGCCCGGGCCGTTACGGCGCCGCGGCGTCGATCGCCTTCACGATCCGCTTGTCCGAGACGGGGTGCGCCGTGCCCAGCGCGTGCGCGAAGTAGCTGACGCGCAGCTCCTCGATCATCCAGCGGATGTCCAGGACCTCCCGCGGCACGGGCCGCCCCTGCGGCATCTGTTCGAGCAGCCACGCGTACTCGTCCTGCATCTCGTGGACCTTCTCCATGCGGGTGGTGTCCCGCTGGACGCTCGTCGGCATCTGCTGCAGCCGGCGGTCGGCCGCGACCAGGTACCGCATCAGATCGGGCAGCCGACGCAGACCGGTGTCCGTCACGAAGCCCGGGTGGACCAGGGCGCTCACCTGGGTGCGTACGTCCTGGAGGTTGGCCAGCAGCACCGCGCTCTTCGTGGACTTCAGCCGGCGCTCGCAGGCCTGCCACGCCGCGAGGACCTGCTGCACCTGGCCGACCGTGTGCACCGTCGCGTCGACGATCTCGGCGCGCACCTTGTCGTAGAGCTTGCGGTACGACTCCTCGTCCCACGCGGGGCCGCCGAAGTCCGCGATGAGCTTGTCCGCGGCCGCCATGGCGCAGTCGTCGAAGAGGGCCTGCACGGAGCCGTGCGGGTTCGCCGAGAGGGCGAGCTTCGCCGCGTTGTTCAGCTTGTCCGAGGCGAACTTGCCCGGGTTCACCGGGATGTTGCGCAGGATGAGGCGGCGGGTGCCCTTCCACATGGCCTGCGCCTGCTCGGCCTCGGTGTCGAAGAGGCGTACCGAGACGGTGTCCCCGTCGTCCACGAGCGCCGGGTACGCCTTGACCGGCTGGCCCGCGCGCCGGGTCTCGAAGACGCGGGAGAGCGTCCCGATCGTCCAGTCGGTCAGGCCCTTGCGCTCGACGGACTCGCCGCCGGAGCGCTCGGCCGTCTCGGCCGCGGCCTTGGAGATCGCCTGGCGGGCCTTGGGCTTCAGCCGCAGCTTCAGCGCCTCCAGGTCCTTGTCCTCGGCGAGCTTGCGGCGCCGCTCGTCGACGATCCGGAACGTGATCTTCAGGTGGTCCGGTACGCGCGTCAGGTCGAAGTCGTCGGGCGAGACCGGGACGCCGACCATTCGCTGCAGCTCGCGGGCGAGCGTCGTCGGCAGCGGTTCCTGCAGGGGCACGGCCCGGTCGAGGAAGGCCTTCGCGAAGTTCGGTGCGGGCACGTAGTTGCGGCGGATCGGCTTGGGCAGGGACCGGATCAGCTCGACGACCACGTCCTCGCGCAGGCCCGGGATCTGCCAGTCGAAGCCCTCGTCCGTCACCTGGTTCAGGACCTGCAGCGGGACGTGGACGGTCACGCCGTCCGCGTCCGCCCCCGGCTCGAACTGGTACGTCACCCGGAACTTGAGCCCGCCCTGGCGCCAGCTGTCCGGGTAGTCGGCCTTGGTGACCGCCTCCGCGGACTCGCGGATCAGCATCGAGCGCTCGAAGTCGAGCAGCTCGGGCTCTTCCTTGTGCTTGTGCTTCCACCAGGAGTCGAAGTGGGCGCCCGAGACGACGTGCTCGGGGACCCGCTGGTCGTAGAAGTCGAAGAGGGTGTCGTCGTCGACCACGATGTCGCGGCGCCGGGCCCGGTGCTCCAACTCCTCGACCTCGGTGAGGAGTCTGCGGTTGTCGGCGAAGAACTTGTGGTGCGTGCGCCAGTCGCCCTCGACGAGGGCGTTGCGGATGAACAGTTCGCGGCTGACCTCGGGGTCGATCCGGCCGTAGTTGATCTTCCGCTGGGCGACGAGCGGGACGCCGTACAGCGTGACCTTCTCGTACGCCATCACGGCGGCCTGGTCCTTCTCCCAGTGCGGCTCGCTGTACGTGCGCTTGAGGAGGTGCTCGGCGAGCGGCTCGACCCACTCCGGTTCGATCTTCGCGTTCACCCGCGCCCAGAGCCGGGAGGTCTCCACGAGCTCGGCCGACATCACGAAGCGCGGCGGCTTCTTGAAGAGGGCCGAGCCGGGGAAGATCGCGAACTTGGCGTTCCGGGCGCCGATGTACTCGTTGCGGCCGCGATCACGGCCCGCCTGCTTCGGGTCCTTCTGGGCGGACTCCTTGGACTCCTTCACGTCCTTCATGCCGATGTGCGAGAGCAGACCGGACAGGAGGGAGACGTGGACGGAGTCGCCGGGGGCGTCGTCCTCGTTGAGGTGGATGCCCATCTGCTTGGCGACCGTGCGCAGCTGCGTGTAGATGTCCTGCCACTCGCGGATGCGCAGGAAGTTCAGGTACTCGCGCTTGCACATCCGGCGGAACGCGGAGGAGCCGAGCTCTTTTTGCTGTTCGCGGACGTAACGCCAGAGGTTGAGGAAGGCGAGGAAGTCGCTCGTCTCGTCCCGGAAGCGGGCGTGCTGCTGGTCGGCCTGCGCCTGCTTCTCGGAGGGGCGCTCGCGCGGGTCCTGGATGGAGAGCGCGGCGGCGATCACCATGACCTCGCGCGCGCAGCCGTTCTTGTCGGCCTCCAGGACCATGCGGGCCAGGCGCGGGTCGACGGGCAGCTGCGAGAGCTTGCGGCCCTGCTGGGTGAGCCGCTTCTTCGCGTCCTTCTCGCCGGGGTCCAACGCGCCCAGTTCCTGGAGCAGTTGGACGCCGTCACGGATGTTGCGGTGGTCCGGCGGGTCGATGAAGGGGAACTTCTCGATGTCGCCGAGGCCGGCCGCGGTCATCTGGAGGATGACGGAGGCGAGGTTCGTCCGGAGGATCTCCGCGTCCGTGAACTCCGGGCGGGCGAGGAAGTCGTCCTCGGAGTACAGCCGGATGCAGATGCCGTCGGACGTACGGCCGCAGCGGCCCTTGCGCTGGTTGGCACTGGCCTGGCTGACCGGCTCGATGGGCAGCCGCTGCACCTTGGTGCGGTGCGAGTAGCGCGAGATGCGGGCGGTGCCCGGGTCGATGACGTACTTGATGCCGGGGACGGTCAGGGACGTCTCGGCGACGTTCGTCGCGAGGACGATCCGGCGCCCCGTGTGCTGCTGGAAGACGCGGTGCTGCTCGGCGTGCGAGAGGCGCGCGTACAGGGGGAGCACTTCCGTGAACCGGTACTTCTTCTTCTCCAGCGCGTCCGCGGTGTCCCGGATCTCGCGCTCGCCGGAGAGGAAGACCAGGACGTCGCCGGGGCCTTCCTTCTGGAGCTCCTCCACGGCGTCCGTGATCGCGGTGATCTGGTCCCGGTCGGAGTCGTCGCCGTCCTCCTCCAGGAGGGGCCGGTAGCGCACCTCCACCGGATACGTCCGGCCGCTCACCTCGACGATCGGGGCGTCCCCGAAGTGCCGCGAGAAGCGCTCGGGGTCGATGGTCGCCGAGGTGATGACGACCTTGAGGTCCGGGCGCTTCGGCAGCAGCTGGGCCAGGTAGCCCAACAGGAAGTCGATGTTGAGGGACCGCTCGTGGGCCTCGTCGATGATGATCGTGTCGTACGCGCGCAGCTCGCGGTCCGTCTGGATCTCGGCCAGCAGGATGCCGTCCGTCATCAGCTTGACGAAGGTGCCGTCCTGGTCGACCTGGTCGGTGAAGCGCACCTTCCAGCCGACGGCCTCGCCGAGCGGGGTGTGCAGCTCGTCGGCGACGCGCTCGGCAACCGTGCGGGCCGCGATCCGGCGGGGCTGGGTGTGCCCGATCATGCCGCGCACGCCGCGGCCGAGGTCGAGGCAGATCTTCGGGATCTGGGTGGTCTTGCCGGAACCGGTCTCACCGGCGACGATCACGACCTGGTGGTCGCGGATCGCGTCGGCGATCTCGTCCTTCTTCTGGCTGACCGGGAGCTGCTCGGGATAGGTGACGTCGAGCGCGGCGCGGCGCTCGCGGCGGGTGGCCGTACGGGCACCCGCTTTCTCGGCCTCCGCGTCGATCTCCGCGAGGACGGCGGCGCGGGCCTCCGGCTTGCGGATCCTGCGCGCCCCTTCGAGCCTGCGGCCCAGGCGGTGCGCGTCGCGGAGGGACAGCTCGGACAGCCGTCGCGCTACGGCGGCGAACTGATCGGCGGCGGGGGCAGGCTGCGTAGACATACGTCCTCCAGGATCTCACCTCGGGGAAATTCATGGCGAACGGTTTTGCCGCGACGCGGGCCCGGCTGCCGCACTCTCAGGATGTATGTGGCTTATGCGTGTTTTAGCGTGCCTATATGTCGCCCTTGCCCGAAGACGAACAGCCCCGTCCGCATCCCCCGCACGGGGACCACGGACGGCCGCCGACGCGGGCCGACCGCTGGGCGAACTTCAAGAAGTCACCGTTCCTGCCGGCGACGGTGCTGATGTTCATCCTGGCCGCGGCGGCCGCGCTGTTCGCGGCCTCGTACACGTACTCCATGGCGAACCCGACGCCGCACAACATCCCGACCGGCGTCACCGGCCAGTACCAGGAGGCACGCGGCAAGGAGTTCCTCGGCGCGATGGAGAAGGCGCTCGACGCGCAGCTCGACCTGAAGCCGTACGAATCGCGGGCTGCGGCCCGGCGCGCCATCGACCAGCAGAAGATCTACGCGGTGCTCGACGTGCGGGACGGCGGGGCGCGCGTCGACCTGGACGTCTCCGGCGCCTCCGGGGTCACCGTCGCCCAGGTGTTCACGCAGGCGGCGCCCCCGGTGAGCAAGGCGACCGGGGTCCCGGTGACGGTCAAGGACCTGAACCCGCTGCAGAACGGCGACCCGCGCGGCCTGACGATCTTCTACATCACCCTCGCCGCGGTGATCATCGGCTTCGTCGGGGCGATCCAGCTGAGCGTGCACGCCCGCGGCCTGAACCCGGCCGAGCGGATCGGCTTCACGATCATCTACGCGCTGCTCGGCGGGTTCGCCGTCGCGGCCGTCGCCGACTGGGGGCTCGGGGCGGTCGACCTGCCCTTCGTCCACTCCTGGCTGATCCTCGCGCTGACGATGTTCACGTGCGGGATGGTCTTCACGATGTTCAACACGTTCTTCCACCGCTGGGCGATGATCCCGACCTGGGGGCTGCTCGTGCTCCTCGGCAATCCGGCGTCCGGCGGCGCCGTCGCGCCGCCGCTGCTGCCGACGGTCATCGGCCGGATCGGCCAGTGGCTGCCGCCGGGCGCCTCGTACAACGCCCAGCACACGGCGGTCTACTTCCAGGGCAACCAGCACGTCTTCCCGTTCCTGGTGCTGGCCGGCTGGGCGCTGGTCTCCTGCGCCCTGTTCTGGTTCTGGCGGCACCGGCACCCGGGCGGGCGGGGCACCGAGCCGCTGCACGCCGCGGCCGTGTGACCCGGGACCGGGCAACGCAATAGGCCCCGTCCGGAGACGGGGCCTAATTCCTGTGGCTGGGGCCGGGATCGAACCGGCGACCTATCGCTTTTCAGGCGATCGCTCGTACCAACTGAGCTACCCAGCCACGAAGTTCACGAGGAACTTCAGCGGTCCTGACGGGATTTGAACCCGCGGCCTCCACCTTGACAGGGTGGCGAGCACTCCAAACTGCTCCACAGGACCAAGCTGTTGCGTGCAACAGTGTCGCACACGGTTTTGCGTGCCCCCAACGGGATTCGAACCCGTGCTACCGCCTTGAAAGGGCGGCGTCCTAGGCCGCTAGACGATGAGGGCTATCGGCCCGCCTGGGCGCTTCGCAGCGCGTCGGGGACGTGAGAAGCATATGGGATGCGGGGAGCTATCGCCAAAACGGTTTACGGGGACCCCGGGGAGGGGGAACCGGACGCCGGCGGCGAGGGTGTGGCACCCGGTTGGTTCTCCTTCGGGAGATGGCGGCTGACCTCGGCGGTCGTCAGGCCCAGGCCGCCGAGCTTGATCTCGTCCCAGGCCTGCAGACGCTTGGTGGCGCTGTCCAGATAGAGGACGGACGCCTCGACCGGATCGGGGTACTTGTCGTCGACCGCGCGCAGCCCGCTGCCGCCGGTCGAACCCTCGATACGCAGCCGGGTGCCGAGGGGCAGCACCTCCATCTCCTGGTGGTGGATGTGCCCCGCCAGGACCAGGGGGACCGCGCCGTCCGTCTGGCGGGCCGCCAGCGGGTTGTGCGCGAGCGCGATGTCGACCGGGGTGCCCGCCGCCTGCTGGTCGCGCAGCGCCGAGGCGAGGCGCACGCCCGCCATCTCCTCGGCCGGGTCGCCCTGCGCCTTGGTCGAGCGGTCCGGGGTGTACTGCGGATCGCCGGTGCCGGCGAAGCGCAGGCCCGCGACGGTGAGTGCCCGCCCGTCGTCGAGGACGTGGACGTTCTTGAAGCGTTTCCGCGAGGACAGGTACTCCTGCGTCGTTTTCGAGTCGTGGTTGCCGCGGATCCACACGTAGGGCGCGCCCAGGTCCCCGACGGGGTCCAGGAAGGCGTTCTCGGCGGACGAGCCGTGGTCCATGGTGTCGCCGGTGTCGACGATCACCGAGATCTTGTACTGCTCGACGAGCGAGCCGATGATCTTCCACGAGGCCGGGTTGAGGTGGATGTCGGAGACGTGCAGGACGCGGATCGTGGACGGGTCCGGCTGGTACGTGGGCAGCGTGGACGTCACGTCGTAGAGCTTGGTGACATTGGTGACCAGACGGGCCAACTCCCTTTGGTACACGTCGAATTCCGTGACGATCGAACGGGCGTTGCCGACCACGGAGGGGGCCGAGGAGAGCAGGCCGGAGAACTTCGGCTCCAGGACCGAGTTCGGGTTCCAGGTCGCGTACGCGGTCCCGCCGGACGCCGCGAGGAGCGTGAGGGCGAGTCCGCCGGCCGCCAGGGCGCGGCGCGGGCGCCGGTAGACCGCGAGGCCCAGCGCCGTCGCGCCGGAGACCACCGCCACGCAGGAGCGCAGCGCCAGGTCGGCGGTGCCGTGCTCGACGTCGCGGGCCACCTCGTCCTGCAGCCCCGACAGGCGCTCCGGGTGGTCGACGAGGGCCCGGGAGCGGACGGGGTCCAGGCGGTCCACATCCACGTCGAGGCGGATGGGGGCCGTGTGGGAGTCGAGTTCCAGGGCGCCGAGCGGAGACACGTTGATCTTCGTGCCGCCGGTCAGGGACGGCCGCAGCGTCATCCGGGTGTCCATCGGGCCCACCGGGGCGCGGACGCTGCCGACCACGAGGAGGCCGAGCCAGGCGCCGAGCAGGACCACACAGACGAGGCCCAGGGCGCGGATGTACGGGTGGGGCGGGTGGACGAGCTCCAGGGCGGGGCGCGGGCGCCGGGAGCGGTAGTGGCGCAGCAGGGCCGACGGTGCTCCCCGTGCGCCTCGTGTGCGGCGGACGAGACGGCGTATGGCAGCGGGAGAGCGGGCCATTGGGCCCGTATGCCCAAGTGGACGGGTGGATATGCGGGGTCGTACCCGACAATGGCCGTGTGCTGGAGATGACGCGCGAGGAGTTCGAGGAACTGGTGGCCGAGGCGCTCGACCGGATTCCTCCGGAGTTGACGCGGCTCATGGACAACGTCGCGGTGTTCGTCGAGGACGAACCGCCCGCCGACGACCCCGAGCTGCTCGGGCTCTACGAAGGGACTCCGCTGACCGACCGGGGCGAGTGGTACGCCGGGGTGCTGCCCGACCGGATCACCGTCTACCGCGGCCCGACGCTGCGGATGTGCGACTCGCGCGAGAAGGTCGTCGCGGAGACCGAGATCACCGTGGTGCACGAGATCGCGCACCACTTCGGGATCGACGACGCGCGGCTGCACGCGCTCGGCTACGGCTGACCTCTTTCGTGCGGAGATCGTGCGGTGCGGGCGCGACGCGTGTCCTCTTGTGGGGCGCGGGAGTTGGGAACGGTGACCCCGTCACATGCCCGGAGGTGCTCGCCCGTGCGCCAGCTGTCCGTATCGCTCTGTGCCCTTCGACTGGGCCGCCTGGCCGCGGCTGCCACCACGGGGGTGGCTGTCGCCGCGGTCGCCGGGTGCATGAGCGTGGCCGACGACGGGCGGCCGCCCGCACCGTCGCACTCC
>NZ_JAAGMG010001159.1 GCF_010548525.1 Streptomyces sp. SID14478 | reverse complement strand
CCCGCCGACTCGGCGGCCCGGCCGGCCGTGGTGCCGGCCTGCTCCGCCTTGGCCGCCGTCCTGCCCGCGGTTCCGGTGGCGGCCTTGCGCGTGCTCTTCGTCGTGTTCTCGTTCTCGTGTGATTGCGTCATGGTGTGCGGTTAGCCCCGATCGGCCACCACAAACAGGCCGTCAGCGAGCGAGCAGTTCCAGTGTGTCGATGACGCGGTTCGAAAAGCCCCACTCGTTGTCGTACCAGGCGACCACCTTGATGTGGCGGCCGTCGACGCGGGTGAGCTCCGAGTCGAAGACGGCCGAGGCCGGGTTGCCCGTGATGTCGGACGACACGAGGGCGTCCTCCGAGTACTCGAGGACCCCGGTCAACTTCCCCTGCGCCGCGGTGCGGTAGGCGGCGAGGACCTCGTCGCGGGTCACGTCGCGGGCGACCGTCGTGTTGAGCTCGACGATCGATCCGACCGGGACCGGGACGCGGATGGAGTCGCCGGACAGCTTCCCGTCCAGGGCGGGCAGGACCCGGCCGATGGCCTTGGCGGCGCCCGTCGTGGTCGGTGCGATGTTGACGGCGGCGGCGCGGGCGCGGCGGGCGTCGCGGTGCGGGCCGTCCTGGAGGTTCTGCTCCTGCGTGTAGGCGTGCACCGTCGTCATGAACCCGTGCTCGATCCCGGCGAGTTCGTCCAGGACGGCGGCCAGCGGGGCGAGCGCGTTGGTCGTGCAGGACGCGTTCGAGACGATGGTGTGCAGCGCCGGGTCGTACGCGTCGGTGTTGACGCCGTAGGCGAGGGTGACGTCGGCGCCGTCGGAGGGGGCGCTGACGAGGACCTTCTTCGCGCCCGCGTCGAGGTGGGCGCGGGCGGCCTCGGCCGAGGTGAAGCGGCCGGTCGCCTCCAGCACGATGTCGACGCCGAGTTCGGCCCAGGGCAGGGCGGCGGGCTCCCGCTCGGCGAGGACGGTGATGCGCCGGCCGTCGACGACGAGGACGTTGCCGTCGACGCTCACGGGGCGGCCGAGCCGGCCGGCGGTCGAGTCGAAGGCGAGCAGGCGGGCGAGGGCCGCGGGCTCGGTGAGGTCGTTGACGGCCACGACGTCGAGGGCGGTGTCGCGTTCGAGCAGGGCGCGCAGCACGTTGCGTCCGATGCGGCCGAATCCGTTGATGGCGATGCGGGTCATGAGAAACGTCCCCTTGGGTGTCGAGCTCTGTACGGCTCTTTGGCTCTGTCGTGCTCTTCCCCCTCAGCGTCGCGCGCCGTGGACGCCGCGGACAGCGGCATGATCGCCATGGTCCGCAAGGATCCCGCCAGCCCGTACGCGGGCCTACTCGCCCCGGGCGAACGTGCGCCGGTACTCGCTCGGTGTGGTGCCGAGGAGGCGCTGGAAGTGCAGCCGCAGGTTCGCGCCGGTGCCAAGGCCGACGTCGGCGGCGATCTGCTCGACGCCGCGCTGGGAACGCTCCAGGAGTTCGCGCGCCACGTCGATGCGGGCGCGCATCACCCACTGCATGGGCGTGTAGCCGGTGTCGTCGACGAAGCGTCGCGAGAACGTCCGCGGGGACACCGCCGCGTGCTCGGCGAGCACCTCCAGGGTGAGCGGTTCGTCGAGCCGGCGCAGGGCCCATTCGCGGGTGGCGGCGAACCGTTCGCCGAGCGGTTCGGGCACGCTGCGCGGCACGTACTGCGCCTGGCCGCCGCTGCGGTACGGGGCCGCGACCAGGCGCCGCGCGGCGTGGTTCGAGGCGGCGACGCCGAGGTCGCCGCGCAGGACGTGCAGGCACAGGTCGATGCCGGAGGCGGCGCCGGCCGAGGTCAGGACGGTGCCCTCGTCGACGAACAGGACGTTCTCGTCGACCAGGACGCGCGGATGCTTGGCCGCGAGTGCCTTCGTGTAGTGCCAGTGGGTCGTGGCCCGCTTGCCGTCGAGCAGCCCGGTGGCGGCGAGCGTGAACGCGCCCGTGGAGATCGCGGCGAGCCGGGCGCCCCGCTCGTGGGCGGCGCTCAGCGCGTCGACGACGTGCGCGGGCGGGTCGTCGCGGTCCGGGAACCGGTAGCCGGGGACGAAGACGATGTCGGCCCACGCCAGCGCCTCCAGCCCGTGGGCGACGCAGTACGACAGTCCGTCGCCGCCGGTCACCAGGCCGGGCGCCGCGCCACAGACGCGTACCTCGTACGGCATGCTCGCGCGGGTCGTGAACACCTGGGCCGGGATGCCGACGTCGAGCGGCTTGGCACCTTCGCTGACGAGGACGGCGACGCGATGCGGGCGGGAGGCGGGCACGGGTCGAGGGTACGCGGACCGTGGCCGCTCTACGCGGCGAGCGCGGCGGGCTCGCCGAGGTGCGCGGCCGCGATCCGCCAGGCGCTCGTCACCGCGCCGTGCGCCTGCTGTGTGAGCGCGAGCCGTCCATCGGCCGGGCCGAGCGGTGCTCCCACGTGCACGTGCAGCTCC
>NZ_JAAGMG010001122.1 GCF_010548525.1 Streptomyces sp. SID14478 | reverse complement strand
GTGGTCCGCGCGGCATCGGGCGCTGCGGTTCGCCCTGCACGTCCCGGCGGTGGGGACGATCGTCACGGCCGCCGTCCTCGGCTCGCAGGCGGGGATCGCCGCATGCACGGGGGTCGTCCTGTGCTCACTGGCGGCGGCCCGGATGCGCCACCGGGCGGTCGGTCTCGCGGGCCTGGGTGTGGCGACGGCCCTGGTCGCCGGGACCGGTCTGGCACTGGCCGAGCAGGCGCTGCCGTCCGGCCTCGCCGCCTCCCTCGAGGGCCAGCTCACCTCGCACCGTGTGCTGCTGTGGCGCGACGCCCTGCACCTGACCGCATCCGATCCGGCGCTCGGCGTGGGCCCCGGCCGCTTCGAGGAGTTCGACCCCACCCTCGCCCCGCCCGCACTGCCCGACGGCAAACCGCACTCGGCGCTGTTCCAGGTCGCCGCCGAGCAGGGCGTCGTCGGTGCGGTGCTGCTGGCCGCGGCGTACTGCTGGCTGCTGTACGTGCTGTGGCGCTCGGTCCGCTCGACCCAGGTGGTGCTGGCGGCGGCCGCGGCGCTGACGGCGGTCGCCGCGATGGCGACGGCGGGCAACGCGCTGAGTTTCACCACGGTGACCGCGGGCGTCGGGCTGCTCGCGGGCCTCGCCACCGCGGAGCCGCTCGCCGACGACCCGCCCCACGACGCGGCCGCCCCGGAAGGTGCCCGGAGCGGCCAGGGGTGAGCGGGCGCGCGGTCAGACGACAGGGCCTGCCGCGGTCGGCTTGAGGAGGTCGCGGATGTGCCGCACGGCGCTCTCCGCGTTGTCCACGGTCACCGTGAACTTGCGGCCGTCGCCGAGGCTGAGGACCACGCCCTCACCGCGCCGCACCACGACGGCGGTGCCGATCTCGGGCCGCCAGCGGTAGCCCCAGCCGCCCCACTGCCGGGGGGTCACGCGCGGGGCGAAGTCCGCGTCCACCACGTGCGAGAGCGGAATGCGGCGGCGCGGAAGCCCGACGTGCCCGCAGCGCACCTCCAGGTGGTCCCGGTCGACCTTCACGGCGACGTGCAGGAAGGCGAGGGTGCCGAACAGCACGAGCAGGCCGACCGCGATCAGACCGACCACGGACATGGCCAGGGCCGCTATGCCGGTGGCCCACGAATTGTCCACGGCCAGCTCGATGCCCAGGGCCAGGCAGGCGAAGCCGCCCATGGCCAGGAGCCACTGCACACGATTGTGTGCGCGGCCGGTCCAGATCTCGCTCGCGTGGGCGGAAGTGCGTCGCCCGGGGTGCTCGTCGGCGGCGTGTTCCCTCATGCACACGAGCGTACTCACCTTCTGCTGCGAAGGCACCGGCTTGCGGAGGGTGACTGCTCCGGAGCGGTGGGGTGATCTCAGCCGACGTGGCTGACGGCCGCCAGGGACCGGCCCTCCGCATAGGTGAACGCCGCCTCCGGGAGCGATTCCGTACGGCCGCTGAGGATCACGGTGAGTGAACCGGATGCGTTCGCGGCCGCCTCGGGGCGCTCACCGATGCGGCGCAGCGCCTGCGCGGCGACGGCGCCCGCGCTGCCGTGCAGCACGA
>NZ_JAAGMG010001084.1 GCF_010548525.1 Streptomyces sp. SID14478 | reverse complement strand
CCGCGTCACTGCACCGAGCCCGCGGCGGCGTCCTCGCGCCGGTGATCGGCGAGGACAACCGGCTGTCGACGTCGCGGGCGGTGGCCGGCGGCGTCGTGCTGTTCACGGTCTACGCGGTCCTCGTCCTGGCCTGCGAACTGGCCTCGGCGTCCGGCCACCGGGAGCGCGACGACCTCATCGACGGGCTCGAACTCGCCCGCGGGGCCGGTCTGTTGACGGTCCTCGCGGTGGTCTGCGCGGTCGCCGTGCTGGTCCGCCGGGTGATCGGGCTGCGGGTCCTCGGCCAGCGCCTGCAGAAGGTGCGCGCCACCCGGCCGCGCGCCGCGGACCTGCTCACCGACGACTCCGGGCGCGGCAGCTTCACCGACACGCAGTACGTCGCCGTGTGCGGGGCCGCGGTCGTGTGGGCGGCGGCCCGGCTCGCCCGCCGCCCCGACCAGCTGCCGGACCTGCCGTGGGCGCTCGCCGTCCTGGTGGCCGTCTCGGCGGCGACGTACCTGTGCGGCAAGTACGCGGAGGGCGGCCGCCCTGTCGTCCTGTCCGTGGTGCGCGCCCGGGAGGCCGGGGACCTGGACGCGCCGATCCGCACCGGCGACGACATCGAGATCCGCGGTGCCGGGTTCGTCCCGCCGGGCGGGGGCACCGCCGACCAGCTGGCCCGGGTCGCCGTCCGCATCGGCCCCGTACACGTCCACGTGCCGCTCGTGCCGGTACTCGGCGGCTTCACCAACCCGAGCGACGCGCTGCTGACCGTGCCGGTGCCGGTGGACGTCGAGCCCGGCCGGGTCGAGGTCCAGGTGATCACCGCGACCGGCATCGAGACGAACAGCTGCACCATCGACGTCATGGACTGAGCCGCGCCCCGGACGGACCGCTCGGGTTCGGGCGGACATGTCGCGTCCGGACGGGCTGATCGGATTCGCAGGCACTGATCGGCTCCGAGGTGAGCCGGGAGGCCGTCTCGTACGTATGGTCGGGTAAAGGGCACCAGGCGACCAGGCGCGAGAGGCGGCGGACCAGCGATGGCGCACGGCATGCGGACAGACCTGCACTCCAGTCACGTCCAGGGAGGCGGTGGTGACTGGCGCGACACCGCACAGCGGTACGCCCTGGTCCCGCTGCGCATCTTCCTCGGCGTCACCTTCATCTACGCGGCCTTCGACAAGCTCACCGACAGCGCCTTCTTCAAGGCGAGCGGCTCGGGCTCCATCGGCGAGCAGATGCGCGGGGTGCGCGACACCTCCGCGTTCCCGGAACTCGTCGACCTGGCGCTGAAGTCCCCGTCGGGCTTCGGCTACGCGATCGCCTTCGGGGAACTGGCGGTGGGCATCGGCACGCTGCTCGGCCTGCTGGCCCGGATCGCGGCCGTCGGCGGCGCCCTGATCTCCCTGAGCCTGTGGCTGACGGTCAGCTGGGCGACCGAGCCGTACTACCTGGGCAACGACCTGGCGTACCTGATGGCGTGGTTGCCCCTGGTCCTGGCCGGGGCGGCGGTGTGGTCGGTGGACGCGTGGTGGCGGGGGCGGCGGCGCCGGTGACCCGGACGAGGCGGCCGCGGCTCCGGCGCGGGGAACCGCGCGACAAGCACCGCCGGAGCCGCACCCGTCCAGTGCACCCGCGGAGCCGTAGCCGTCCGCTCAACCGGCGGAGCCACGCCGCTTGACGCGGACCGCCCGCGCCACCGTCCCCACGGCCCCCGCCAGACACAGCCCTCCGCACACCAGAGGGATGACGACGAACCACGGGGTGTCCCACGCGCCCCCCGCGTCACCGAAGTACACGACGGCCGCCACCATCAACGCCAGCCCGGCGACCAGCCGCCCGGGGAAGAAGTCATGCCGCACGGGACACCTCCGCCTGTCCGAGACCGACCTCGAGATTCACTTCCAGCACGCCGGAGGCCTTCGTACCGGCCGGCGGATCCAGGGTGAGCGTCTTCTCGACGCCCGGCCGGACGTCCACGTCGTTCGACGTGTCACCGGGCAGCTGGACGTCCCCGACACCGACCTTGATGTGCAGTTTCACCGTGTCGTCCTTCGGCAGCACGATCTTCGCCTGCCCGGCGCCCACCTCCACGTGCGTGGCCTGCGTCCCGCCCTCCGCCACGTCCACCCGTGACAGGTCCAGCGTGCCCACCCCCGAGCCCAGCTGGTAGTGCGGCCGCAGCTCCGCCGCGCTCGCCGGGGTCCAGTCCGTGCGCGCCCAGTCGGTGCTGATGTTCGCCGGCAGCGCGGCGGACGCGGCGAGCAGGCCCGCCGTGAGCACCGCGAGGACGATCGAGCCCGCGCCGGTGCGTCCGCGGAACGCACTGATCGCGATGCCCAGGCCGAAGACGCCGAGCGCCAGCGCGAGGCCGGTCTGCAGGCTGTCGCCGAGGGTGCGCGACTCCCAGCTCAGGCCCGTGCCGAGGGTGCCGGCGACCAGCGCGGCCAGGAACGTGAGGGCGCCGATGCCCCGGGGCCCGGCCGGCTGCGGCGGCCGGGCGGGCCGCCGCACGGTGGGGCCGTG
>NZ_JAAGMG010001045.1 GCF_010548525.1 Streptomyces sp. SID14478 | reverse complement strand
CCCCGCCGGCCTGGACGATCGCCCCGTCCGCGGGCGGCGGGTCACGGCCCGCCGCCGAGGACGGGCGCCCCTACGTCTACGCGGAGGGCGCCCCCGGCACCGTCCTGGAGGACAAGGTGGCCGTCACCAACCCGGGCGCCGAGCCGCTCGACGTGCGGCTGCGCGGCGCCGACGCCGACAATCGCTCCGACGGCGCGCTGGACGTACGGGCGAAGGCAAAGGACACCGGGGACTGGATCACCTTCGCGGAGAAGTCCGTGCGGATACCGGCGCGCACCCGCGCCGAGATCCCGTTCTCGGTGACCGTGCCGGCGGGCGCGACGCCGGGCGACCACCCGGGCGCGATCGTGGCGAGCGGCGGCGGGCGGCAGTCCGGGGTCAGCGTGCACCTGCGGGTCAGCGGACCCACCCTCGCCGCGCTCACCGTTGAGAACGTCCGCGTGGAGCACGGCGACCGGATCGCGTACGAGGTCGTGAACCGCGGCAACACGACGCTCAGCCCGCGCCTCGCGGTCAAGGCCGACGGGGTCCTCGGCAGCGTCCTCGACAAGGGGCCGCACGCCCTGCCCGTCGAGCTGCTGCCCGGCCGCCGGGTCAGCCTCACCGAACCCTGGCCCGGCGCCCCGGCGCTCGACTCGGTCGACGTGAAGGTCACGGTCACGGCGGGCGGCGGCGCCGCGGACTCGGCGACGGCGACGGCCCGGTTCGTCCCGTGGCCGGTCCTGGGCGGCGTCCTCGCCGTGCTCGCCGGGGCGGGCTGCGTCGCGTTCTGGATCAAAAAGAGGCCCCGTAGAGGCTCGAACCGGGCGGTGGCGGGCGACGAGCCGGACGCGGAGCGTCGACGCCACACCGAATTGCAAGGGAGTGCGCCATGACCTGCCGCAGCGCCCCGGCCGCGCGGCTGCTGACCGTCCTCGCCCTGGTGGCCGCGCTCCTCGCGGGTGCGGCACCCTGGGCCACGGCCGCGGACCGGCCCACTGTCACCCTCTCCGCGGCCCAGGCGGGCACCGGGGGTTCGATCACCGTCAAGGGGGCCGGCTGGCGGCCCAAGGCACTGCTGATGATGCTGGTCTGCGGGCAGTCGAGCCCCGAGCGCGGCGTCATCGGCGGCACCAACTCCTGCGCCAACTCCGACGGGTTGGCCGTCACCACGGACGCCGACGGGAACTTCAGCAAGAAGCTCCCGGTGGCCGAGCCGCCCAAGCCCTGCCCGTGCGTCGTCCACGTGGCGACGGTGATGGGGGAGAAGGCGCAGACGGACGCCGCGTTCAAGGTCGCGGGGCACCCCGTGAAGGAGCTGCCCGCCGCGTCCGGCAACGGGCGGCTGACCATGGTGACCGACACCCGCCTGGACGGGTCGAGCGGCATCCTCACCTGGTTCGGCGCCCCGCCCTCGCGGAAGTTCACCTTCACCGTGGGCAACGTCGGCTCGACGCCGGTCAAGGACCCCGTCTTCCAAGTCGGCACCTCCCACGGGGTGTTCGCGCCGAAGTACGAGGAACAGCAGTGGCGCGGCACGATCGCGCCGGGGCGCAAGGCGCAGATCAAACTGCCCGTCGAGCTGTCGGCTGGCGCCCACGGCAGCTATCTGGTGTCGCTGAAGTACGGGGACAAGGTCTTCGCCGAACAGCCGTGGGGCGTGGGCCGCCCCTGGGGCATCACCCTCTTCTGGATCCTGCTCTGCGTCGTCGTCCCGGCGGCCGTCTTCCGCATCGGCATGGCGGTCGTGGACCGGCTGCGCCCGCACGACCGGCACGCCCCCGGCCGGCACCGCGGCGCCCAGAGCCTGGCCGAACTCACCGTGCGCATGCCGCGGTTGAGGCTCCCGCAGCAGGAGCCCGGTACGCCCGCGCCGGGGCCCGAGCCGGTCCGCGACGGCAACGGCTCCGACCCCGCCCCCACGACCACCCTGCCGTGGTTCACCCCGGACACCGGTCCCGGCGTGCCCCCGGCCGGTCAGCTCTCCGCACCGCCCGACAACAGCCAGACGACGAAAGGAAACACGTGAGCACGCAACGGAGAGCCGGTGCGGCCGGCTGCGCCCTGATCCTGGCGGGTGCGGGGCTGTGGCTGGCCGCAGCGCCCGTGCACGCGGCCGAGTCCAGCTTCAAGACGGAGTGCATCCCGCCCTCCATCTCGGGTCTGCCGCCGGTCGAGGGCACCACGATCGCCGCCGTCACCGCACCGGCGACCGCGAAGGTCGGCGACGAGATCGACGTGGTCTGGAAGACGACCCAGGCCGCGTCGAAGAACCCCGACGTCCTCGACCTCGCCGCCAACACCGTCCTGCCGACGGGCACCGTGAAGGTCGGCGGCGCCCAGACCGGCGACCTCAAGGTGGAGGGCCCGCGGGAGAACCCCGCGATCAAGAAGAACAGCCCGATGGTGCTGTCCGACATGAAGGGCAAGCTGAAGCTCACCAAGGCCGGTGACGTGACGCTGACCCCGGACGCGTACAACATCAACGTCAACAAGCCGATCTCCACCGACACCAAGTGCACGCCCAAGGAGACGGTCAAGCCCGCGGTGACCATCAAGGTCACCGACGGCGGCGGGTCCTCGGCGGGCGGCACCAGCGCCGGTGGCACCAGCGCCGGAGGTACGAGCGCCGGTGGCACGAGTGCGGGCGGCACCACGACGGGAGGCGACACCACCGCGGGCGGCACGGCCGGCGGTTCCGACTCCGGCGGCTCCGCGGCGGGCGGCGGCACCGGCGGCGGCGACGGCAAGACCGACTTCACCGGCAAGGAGGTGTCGATCCCGTACGCCTGCAAGACCCCCATCGGCGACAAGAACGCCACGTCCCCGGTGCAGATCAACGCCAAGAAGGACGGCGGCAACTACGCCCTGACCGTCCAGTTCAAGAAGGCGGTCATGAACAGCCCCGCCGACATCCCCGCCAACTCGGTCAAGCCGTCCATGGACGTGAAGCTGGGCGGCGCCGACAAGGGCACGGTCAAGGTCGAGGGCCCGACGAACAAGGAGGCCATCAAGTCCGGCGACCCGATGACGATCCCGGACCTGACGGGCACGTACAAGCCGGGCGCCGACGGCAAGTCGACCCTCGCGCCGGGCGTCCTCACGGTGGAGGCCTTGGGGACGACCACGACCTGCACGCCGACCACCACGCTGGTCTCCCTGGAGATCGACACGACGGCAGTGGAGGGCGGCGCCTCCGGCGGCACGACGGGCGGCGGCTCGGCGGGTGGCTCGGCGGGCGGTTCCGCGGGCGGCTC
>NZ_JAAGMG010001005.1 GCF_010548525.1 Streptomyces sp. SID14478 | reverse complement strand
GCCGAGGGGCCCGCCCATGGCGCCGACGAGCAGGACGCGGGCCTCGGCCGGGACGGCGCCTCGGGTGCGGCGCAGGGCGAGCGATCCCTCCCCCTCCAGTACGGGCAGGGCGGTGCCGCCGCGGCCGTCCTCGCGTGCGGCGATCCGGGCGACGGATCGCACGCCGGCCGCGGTGGTGCCGGGATTCATGCCGTCCACGTGGCGAGCCGCTCACGGACCCAGGCCGCGACATCGGCCACCCCGCCCTCCGAGCGCAACGACTGCAGCACGACGGGGAGTTCGGCCCGCGCCTCCTTGGCGTCGGAGGCCATCCGGCCGAGGTCGGAGCCGACGTACGGGGCGAGGTCGGTCTTGTTGATGACGAGCAGGTCGGCGGTGGTGACGCCGGGGCCGCCCTTGCGCGGGATGTCATCGCCGCCCGCCACGTCGATGACGAAGACCTGGGCGTCGACGAGGCCCTTGGAGAAGGTGGCGGTGAGGTTGTCGCCGCCGGACTCGACGAGGATCAGATCGAGCGGGCCGACCTCGTCCTCCAGGTCCTCGACCGCTTCGAGGTTGGCGGAGATGTCGTCGCGGATCGCCGTGTGCGGGCAGGCGCCGGTCTCCACGGCGGTGATCCGCTCGGGCGGCAGCACGGCCTCGCGCAGCAGGAACTCGGCGTCCTCGCGCGTGTAGATGTCGTTCGTGACGACGGCGAGGGAGAGCTCGTCGCGCAGGGCGCGGCACAGCGCGGCGACGGTCGCGGTCTTGCCGGATCCGACCGGCCCGCCGAGTCCGATGCGCAGGGCGCGCCGGGTGCCGTCGGGACGGTGGGCATCGGCGGAGACGGCGGCGGGTCCGTCGTGGGAATGGTCGAGATGCATGGCTACGGCTCCGTTTTCAGGCAGGTGGTGGGGGATCGGGTCCGGCTGCGCCGCACTACGACGCGAACAGCCGCACCGGCCAGGCGGCATGCGCCTCCGCGCCGATCTCGAGCAGGGGCGCGGACCCGGCGGGCAGTGCGTCGACGCCTTCGTCGACGGCACGTCTCGCCGCGTCCACGGCGTCCCGCACGATCCGGTCGAGTTCCGGTGCGAGCCGCGCGAGGGCTCCGGTGGCGTCGAACGGGTCGAGGCTCAGCAGGCGTACGGCGGCGGTCGCGGGACCGCTGACGCCCTCGTACGCCGAGCAGTACGCGGCGTCCTCGGGCCCGAGTCCGGCCGCGCGGGCGGTCAGGCCGAGCACGACCGGCTGGTGCGCTCCCTTGGGGAACTGCTGTGCCAGGGCGTCGAGTTCGGGGTGCGGCCAGGTCGCCCGGGCCGCCCGCATCAGCTGCCGGCC
>NZ_JAAGMG010000966.1 GCF_010548525.1 Streptomyces sp. SID14478 | reverse complement strand
GGCCGGTCGGCGTGGCCGTCGGGGCGCGGCTCCGGAGCGGCGACGGACGGTGCGGGCGTGGCCGGGGCGCTGGGAGCGGGGACGCTCATGCATCCGGTCGCGGTGGCGGCGCCGACGGCGGCGGCCGCCGTCAGCAGGAGCGCGGTTGATCTGGGCTTTCTGAGCACCCGGGCCACTCTGCTGGACGGGACGGCGCCGGGGGAACCGCAGACGGTGAGGTTGCCCCGCACGGGTGACGATGGATGCCTCAGGCGTCCTTGTCGGGTCGACGGTCGTCGGGCCGAAGCTCGTCGGACCGGGGGCCGTCGAGCATGCCGTGCAGCAACTCCGCGAACCCCTTGCGCAGTTCCGCGAGGGACGGCACCGCCGTGTGGAACGAGCCCGCCACGCACGAGAACATCATCCCCTCGGTCCACGCGACCAGCGACAGGGTGTGCCGCGCGGGGTCCGGGGAGCCCGCCGCCCGCAGCAGTTCGGTGAGCGGGCGGTGGAACTGGCGGCCCGTGTCGTCGAAGAACGTGCGCAGTTCCGGACGGCGGGTCGCCTCCAGGGCCAATTCGTAGCGGCAGACGAGCAGTTGGGGATTGCGGGTCAGGTAGCGGTGCAGTGCGAGCGCCATGCCGTCGACCAGCGCGGGCAGTCCGCCCGCCGGGCCGGGCAGTTCGTCCACGGCGAGCACCCGTCCCTCGTGCACGGCGAGCCGCCGCACCGCCGTTTCGAGCAGGGCGAGCCGGGTGCGCGCGTGGTTCGACGTCGAGCCCTGCGGCAGGTGGGCCACCTCGTCCACCGCGCGGTGCGTCAGCCCGCGCATGCCGCGCTCCGCGAGCAGGACCAGGGCGGCGTCGGCGATCCGGTCGGGGCGGGGCAGCGCGGGGTCGCGCGGTGCGGTCGTCGTGCGAGACATGGGGCCAACCTACCGCGGAAACTACAGGTGTAGTACCTTCGCCCTATGGGCTCACTACAGGTGTAGTGAGTGGCAAGTGCGTCGTACCCCTGGGAGGCGTCATGGCACCGTCCGAGCACATACCTCATGCGTCACCCCCGCGGCGGCGACCGGCCACGGCCGTCGTGATCGGCGGCGGCATCGGAGGACTCACCGCCGCCCTGGCCCTGCACCTGCGCGGCTGGCACGTGAGCGTCCTGGAGCGGGCGCGCGAGCTGAAGCCCGTCGGGGCCGGCATCTCGCTCGCGCCCAACGCGCTGCGCGCGCTCGACGTCGTCGGGCTCGGCGACGAGCTCCGCCCGCTCGCCGCCTGGGAGGGCGAGGGCGGCCTGCTGACACCGAAGGGCCGGTGGCTGTCCCGTACCGATCCGGGCCTCGCCGCGCAG
>NZ_JAAGMG010000926.1 GCF_010548525.1 Streptomyces sp. SID14478 | reverse complement strand
AGCGTGGAGATGTCCGCCCCGGCGCAGAAGGTGTCACCGGCGCCGGTCAGCACCAGGGCGCGTACCCCGGGGTCCGCCGCGAGCCGCCCGAGCAGCGCCGGCAGCGCCGCCCACATGGCGGCGGTCATGGCGTTGCGCTTGGCCGGGTGGTCGATGACGACGGTGGCGACGCCGTCGGTGACGGTGTGCGTGAGCCGCGGCGGGGACGAGGAAGCCATGCGCCGGATGCTATCCGCCGGTGTCGAACGTACGATCAAGAAGGGGTGTCCGCCGACAGGAGGCGCCCGATGACCGCAGACGACGCAGGTGCCGCGGGACCGCTGACCGGCAAGGCCACCGCCGACGGGCGGAGCCCCGCCCGTCAGCGCCGGAGACTGCACCGTGGCTTCGGCTGGATCGCCGCACTCGGCGGCCTGCTGGTGCTCGCGGGTGTGGTCGGCCTGTTCTACACGGCCTTCGCCACGTTGACCTCGATGCTGCTGTTCGGCTGGCTGCTGCTGATCGGTGGCCTCGTCGGACTGCTGCACGCGATCCAGTCGCGGGGCAGCAACTTCTTCTGGCTCGGTGTCGTGGTCGCCGCGTTGAACCTCGCGGCCGGGATCGTCGTCATCCGCCGCCCGGAGGGCACCGCGGAGGCGCTCACCATGTTCGCCGCGCTGCTGTTCCTGACCGGTGGCGTGTTCCGGCTGGCCGGCGGGCTCGTCGTCCGCGGGCCGCAGTTCGGCTGGACGCTGATCCAGGGAGCCTTCGGCATCCTGCTCGGCGTGCTCGTCCTCGGCAACTGGCCGCAGAGCAGCCGCTACGTCCTCGGCTGCTTCTTCTCGCTGGCGCTGCTCTTCGACGGCCTCGGCCTGCTCGCGACCGGTCTGGGCGGCCGCCGCATCGTGAACCTCGTACAACAAGCTGAAGAGCCCTCGAAAGAGGAACAACTGGGGCAAGAGCAGTCGCACAACTGACGCTGTCGTATGCCAACGATCAAATTCCGTCGATAGTCGCTGACTTCTGGTCAGTCATCCGGTATGGACCAGCGCATTCCCAACACTCGGAGGGTGGTGACAATCGAGCGCAAGGGCGGCGACCGGACGATGAGTGACGACGGGCTGGGGGCCCGCCCTCGTCTTCAGGGCGGTGGGGCGGCGGCGCCCCCGGCACATTCCCCCGGCGGGCCCCTGTCGTACGAAGGGGTCTGGCGGTTCACGGCGCAGGCGGTCGACGCCTCCGTGCCCCAGGCCCGCCGGGCGGTGCGCGAACTCCTCGCCCGGCAGGGCGTGCCCGCATCCGACGACCTGGTCCACGGGCTGCTCGTGATCGTCTCCGAACTCGTCACCAACGCGGTGAAGCACGCCGCCCTGCTCTCGCCGATGCTCGCCGTGGAGGTCGCCGTCGGCGCGGAGTGGGTGCGGGTGTCCGTCGAGGACGACCACCCCTATCGCCCCACCGCCCTGGAGGCGACCAGCGGGCAGACCGGCGGGCGCGGACTGCTGCTGGTCCGGGAGATCACCGCCGAGGCGGGCGGGGTCTGCGACGTCGAGCACACGGCGAGCGGGGGCAAGGTGATCTGGGCCGCCCTGCCCCTGCGGCCCCCCGTCACCTGACGGGGGTCACCAGCCCGCGGCCGGCCCCGTCAGCTCCCTGACCGCGGGCCGGGCCGCGTCGAGCACCGTCATGAACCATGCCGAGAACGGGTCCTTGGCATGCCGCTCGGCCAGCTCCGCGGCCGTCACGAACGCCGTCGCCCCGACCTCCTCCGGGTCCGCCTGCAGCGGCGCCTGCACCAGCCCCACGAACAGGTGGTTGAACTCCTGCTCCACCAGGCCCGATTCGGGGTCCGGGTGGTTGTAGCGCACGGTGCCGGCCTCCGCCATCAGTGACGGCGAGACGCCCAGCTCCTCGAACGTGCGCCGGGCTGCCGCCGCGAACGGGGCCTCGCCCGGGTACGGGTGCCCGCAGCAGGTGTTCGACCAGACGCCGGGGGAGTGGTACTTGCCGAGCGCCCGCTGCTGCAGCAACAGCCGCCCCTGCTCGTCGAAGAGGAACACGGAGAACGCTCTGTGCAACTGGCCGGGCGGCTGATGGGCGGCGAGCTTCTCCGCGGTGCCGATCGTCCTGCCGTCCTCGTCGACGAGTTCGAGCAAGATCGCTTCTCCGGTGCCGTTCGACGAACTGTTCGCCGCGGTGGCAGGTGTGGTCGGCATACCCATCCTTCGCTTCGGTCCTCGAACCCCAAGTCTGCCGTACGGGACGGACAGTCACCGCGCCCAGGGCCCGTCCGGCGGGTCATCGCGCCGGACGGGCCCCGGTCACCGGACCGTCAGACGCCGAACGCGGCCGGGTAGGCGATCGTGCCCCGCGGGACCGGTGCGGAACCGTCGGCCCGGCCGAGGACGAGCGCCATCATCGCCTCGTCGGGCACCTCGAAGGAGGGCCTGATGCCGTACGCGGACGCGGGCCCGAAGCCGAACCGCGGGTAGTACTCGGGGTGCCCGAGGACCAGCACCAGTCGCTCCCCACGTGCACGTGCCGCCTGCAGCACCGCGCGCACGACGGCCGAACCGGCGCCCGTGCGCTGGTACTGCGGCAGGACGGCCACGGGTGCGAGCGCCGCCGCGGGCGCGCCGTCCACCGTGCAGCGGGTGATGAGGGCATGGGCGGCCACGGTGCCGTCCGGCGCCTCCGCGACGTACGACAGACCGGTCAGCCAGGCATCCTCGTCGGCGCGCAGGGCGTCCACGAGATTCGCCTCGTCCGGGGTAGGGAAGGCCGCGGTGTTGACGCGGTGCACGGCTGCCCGGTCCGCGGCCGACTCGGGCCGCGTCGGCCACCGGGAAGCCGGCCGCAACACGTAGCCCGCGCACGCGTGCGC
>NZ_JAAGMG010000890.1 GCF_010548525.1 Streptomyces sp. SID14478 | reverse complement strand
GCACCGTACTGCTGGACGAGGAGCTCCCCGCGGCCCTCGTCGCCGCCGCCCCCGTGCTCGGCGCCCTCCTCGCCGAGCGGGTCCTCGGCCCGCTGCTCGCCCTGCCGCCCACCGACCGCGAGCTGCTGCTCGACACCCTGGAGGCCTGGCTGGACCGGGACGGCTCGGCGCAGCGTGCCGCCGCCCGCCTCTACTGCCACCGCAACACCGTCCTCAACCGGCTGCGGCGCTGCGAACAGCTCACCGGGCGCAGCCTTGCCCGCCCCGCCGACCTCGTGGAGCTGGGCCTCGCCCTGAGCGCGTACCGGCTGAAAAGCAGCTGACCTGCGCTTTTCTCAGGACGTACAAGAAAAGTTGCGCAACACTTATTGCGCAACTTTTCTTTTGTATCTACCGTGAGGGGCATGACAGGCAAGGAGCGGGACCGCCGCATCACCGACCTGGGCACGCTCAAGGCCCTGGCCCACCCCGTGCGCGCACAGCTGTACCGGGAGCTGTCCCTGCGCCGCGTCGCGACCGCCTCGCAGCTCGCCGAGCAGGTCGACGAGGCGGTCGCCCTGGTCAGCTACCACCTGCGCAAACTCGCCGAGCACGGCCTCATCGAAGAGGCCGAGGCGCAGGACACCGACGGCCGCCAGCGCTGGTGGCGCCCCGCGACCGACGGCGTGGAGATCCGCGACGCCGACTTCCGGGACGCCCCCGAGAAGGCCGCCGCGCACACCGCGGCCAGCCGCCTCTTCTTCGAGCAGCGCGCCGCCATGTACCGCAGCTTCCTCGACGAGCGGATCGCCTGGGACGACGCCTGGGCCACGGCCCACGAGTCGTCCGAGTCGATGATGCGGCTCACCGCGGCCGAACTCACCGGCCTGGTGGGGGAGATGCGGGACCTGCTGCGCCGCTACGAGGCCCGGGGCCGGGCCGCCGAGGAGGCCGGGGACACCGAAGGCCGGGAGAACGTCGCGGTGCACACCTACGCCTTCCCCTTCCGGAACTGAAAGAGGGCCGCCGCATGGCTGCAACCGCACTGCAGGGCAAGGCTGTTGACGCCGCGATACCGGCGCACCGCGACGGCAACGTCCTGCGCTGGCTCGGCGCCTACACCTCGTCCGCCATCGGCGACAACGTCTACTACTTCGCCCTCTCCTGGGCCGCCGTCCAGAGCGGCACGCCCGCCCAGGCGGGCCTCGTCACCGCCGTCAGCGCCGTACCCCGCGCCGTCCTCATGCTCGGCGGCGGCGTGGTCGCCGACCGCTACGGGCCGCGCCGGGTGGTGCTCGGCAGCAGCGCCGTGCGGTGCGTGCTCGTCGTCGCGGCG
>NZ_JAAGMG010000851.1 GCF_010548525.1 Streptomyces sp. SID14478 | reverse complement strand
CGTTCGCTGCCGCTTAGGGTTCGCTGCCGCTTAGGGGGTGTGGACGCGCCCCACCACGGCCCGGCCCGCAGCGACGTGCCCCGCGGCGAGGTGCCCCACCTCGGCCCACCGCGGCACGGCCCGCGCTACCCCCGCTGCCGCGCCCTGCGCGCCGGTGCCGCGCTCGGTGCCGGGGTGTTCAGATGCCCCTGCGCCAACTGGTTCATCAGGCGCAGGAACGTCTTCCGGTCCTCCGGCGGGAACGAGGACAGCGCCTCCTCGTGCACCCGGTCCACGATCTCCTGACTCCGCGCGGCGACCCGCGCGCCCTCGGCCGTCACCGCGATGATCCGCGCCCGTCGGTCCGTGCTGGACGGCCTGCGCTCGGCGAGGGCGGCCTTCTCCAGGGCGTCGACCGTCACCACCATCGTCGTCTTGTCCATGTCGCCGATCTCGGCCAGCTGGTTCTGGGTGCGCTCCTCCTCCAGCGCGTGCACCAGTACGCAGTGCATCCGCGCCGTCAGCCCGATCTCGGCGAGCGCCGCCGCCATCTGCGTACGCAGCACGTGGCTGGTGTGGTCCAGCAGGTACGAGAGGTCGGGGCTGGTCCGGGTGGGCGCGGGCGTCATGGCGGTCATGGCGTCCAGGGTAGTTCACGATTGGTTCCGAGAGATATCGTCTGCAACAAAACTATCTGCTACGGTCGTGTTGTCGTCGCCGCCCGGTAGGGGCGGCGGCCCGACTCCGGAGGCTCGCTGCCGTGTCCGCCGTATCCGATGAATCCACTGAGCTCGACGAATCCACCGAGTCCGCTGAGTCCGACGAGTCCGCTGAGTCCTCAGGGTCCGTCGTGTCCGCCGTGCCCGCTGCGTCCCCGGGGTCCGTCGTGTCCGCTGCGTCCCCGGGGTCCGTCGTGTCCGCCGTGCCCGCCGCGTCCCGTCCCGGGCGCATGCGCTCGCGCTGGCTCGCTCTCGGCGTCATCGCCACCGGGACCCTGATGATCATCCTCGACGGTTCCATCGTCACCGTCGCCATGCCCGCCATCCAGGACGACCTCAACTTCACGCCCACCGACCTGAGTTGGGTGGTGAACGCCTACCTCATCGCGTTCGGCAGCCTGCTCCTGCTCGCCGGGCGCCTCGGCGACCTCCTCGGCCGCAAGCGGATGTTCTTCGCGGGCACCACCGTGTTCACCGCCGCCTCCCTGCTCGCGGGGCTCGCCACCAGCCCCTCGGTGCTGCTCGCCGCCCGGTTCCTGCAGGGCGTCGGCAGCGCCATGGCCGCCGCGGTCGGGCTCGGCATCCTCGTCACCCTCTTCACCGACCCGCGGGAACGGGCCCGCGCCATAGGGGTGTTCAGCTTCACCGGCGCCGCCGGGGCCTCGATCGGGCAGGTGCTCGGCGGCGTCCTCACCGATGCCCTCGACTGGCACTGGATCTTCTTCATCAACCTGCCCATCGGCGCCGCCGTCCTCGCCCTCGCCGTGCCCGCACTCCCCGCCGACCGCGGCCTCGGGCTGCGCGCCGGAGCCGACGCCTGGGGTGCGCTGCTGATCACCGGTGGCCTGATGCTCGGCATCTACGGCGTCGTCAAGATCGAGGAGTACGGGGCGGGTTCGGGCCGCACGCTCGCGCTGATCGGGGGCTCGCTGGCGCTGATCGCGGCGTTCGTCGTGCGCCAGGCCCGGGCGCGCACCCCGCTGATGCCGCTGCGCATCCTGCGCTCGCGCACCGTGGTCGGCGCCAACGTCACCCAGGTCCTCACCCTCGCCGCGATGTTCGCCTTCCAGGTCCTCGCCGCGCTCTACATGCAGAACGTGCTGGGCTACGGGGCCCTGGAGACCGGCCTCGCCATGCTGCCCGCCGCCGTCATGATCGGGGCGGTGTCGCTGGGGGTCTCGGCGCGGCTCGCGGCCCGGTTCGGGGAGCGGCGCGTCCTGCTGGGCGGTCTCGTGCTGCTCGCCGGCGCCCTCGGGTATCTCGCGCGGGTGCCCGTGCAGGGCGCGTACGTTCCTGATCTGCTGCCCGTCATGCTGCTGGTCTCCGGCGGCGGCCTCGTCCTCCCGGCGCTGGCGGGGCTCGGCATGTCCGCCGCGGGGGAGGAGGACGCGGGCCTGGCCTCCGGCCTGTTCAACACCACGCAGCAGATCGGCATGGCACTCGGCGTCGCCGTCCTGTCCACGCTGGCCGCGGCCCGCACCACATCCCTGACCCAGGGCGGGAGTTCGGCGGACGTCGCGCTCACCGAGGGGTACCGGCTCGCGCTCGTCGTCGGTGCCGGACTGATCGGCGCGGCGTTCGTGGTCGCCCTCCTGGTGCTGCGGCGCCCCGCGCCGACGACACCCCGGGCTCCGGAACCGGAACCGGCGCCCGCCGCCACCCGTCCGGTGACCGCGGCCTGATCGGCGGACCTATCCCGCTCACCCTTGATGACGCCTACTGAGCCCTTGGCGCCTTTACCGCCCCTGCCGAACCGTCGAAGGAGAACGCCATGTCCGGCCCCGCGCCCCGGTCCCTCACCGATGCCGAGCTCCAACAGATCTTGCGAGAAGGGCAGTTCGGGACGCTCGCCAGTGTCCGCAGCACCGGACATCCCCACCTGTACACCGTCCTGTACCACTAGAGCCCCGACGAGCGGACGCTGCGGATCTCCACGACGGAGGGGCGCCTCAAGCCGCGCCAGTTCCGCGCCGATCCGCATGCCGCGCTGCACGTGAGGCGCGACGACTTCGCCTTCGCCGTCGCGGAGGGGGAGGCCGAGGTGGCCGGGCCGACCGTCCGGTCCGGGGATGCCGTGGGCCGCGAACTCCTCTCGATAGCAGGGGATTTCGTGCCGGAGGGCGGCAGCGAGGAGTTCCTCGCGGAGCTGGTCGCCGAGCGGCGGGTCGTCATCAGGATCAAGGTGGCGCGGCTGTACGGCACGGCACTCGACGTCGGATGAAATCCGATGGACCCGGGCGACCGCCGTCCCTACGGTGCGGCGCATGACTCTGGTTGACGTGCACCTGCGCCCCGCCCGCCCCGACGACGCCGAGACCGTGGCCCGGCTGCACGCCGATAGCTGGCGGCGGCACTATCGGGGCGCGTACGCAGACGCGTTTCTCGACGGGGACGTGGTCGCCGACCGGCGGGACGTGTGGACGGGGCGGCTCGGCTCGGTGCCGGCCCACGGGGTCACGATCCTCGCTGAGGCCGGCGGGGAGAGCGGTGCGCTCGTCGGGTTCGTCCACGTCGTCCTCGACGACGACGCCCGCTGGGGGAGTCTGGTCGACAACCTCCATGTCACACATGAGCTGAGGGGCAGGGGACTGGGGCGGATCCTGCTGACCAGCGCCGCCGCGGCCGCCGCCGAGCGGGCGTCCGGGGCGGGCCTGTACCTGTGGGTGCAGGAGCAGAACACGGCGGCGCAGGGCTTCTACCGCGCGATGGGCGGCCGGGACGTCGAGGCCGCGCCGATCGCGCCGCCGGCCGGGGAGCCGCGGTGGCTGAATGGGGCGCCGCGGAAGCTGCGGATCGTGTGGGAGGACGCCAAGGAGGTGGGGGCGTAGGCCAGTTGAGTCGTTGGCGGGGCGCGTGGCTGGCTCAGGGCGCGCGCTCCGCCCCACGGAGAGAACCCGTGGCGTGGGCTCCGCTCCACCGGGGAAAACCCGTGGCGGGGTGCGTGGATTGGTGCATACCTTTGCTGATCGTGACGTGCCCCGACCCTGCCTCCGCAGCCGCCGAGTCCTCCTCCGCCGCAGGTACTTCCTCCCCCTCCGGGCTCTTCTCCCGTACGTACCTGCCCGCCACCGCCAGTTTCGCGGCGGTGATGTTCCTGACCGGGTTCGCCGCGCTCGCCGTGATGCCGCTGCTGCCGGTGGCCGCCCGGGACCTCGACGGGGTCGGGCTCTATCCGCTGGTCGCGGGCGCGTTCGTCGCGGCGAGCCTGCTCGGCGGGGTGCTCGGCGGGTCCTGGGCCGACCGGAGGGGAGCGCGGGCCCCGCTCACCGCGGGCGTGGTGCTCACGGTCGCCACCCTGCTGATCTCCGCGACCAGCACCACCATCTGGCAACTGGCGCTGGGACGTTTCACGGACGGCATCGCGGCGGGCCTGGTCGCGGTCTCCGTCAACGCGGCCGTCGGCCAGTCGTTCCCCGACCGCGTGCGCGCCCGGGTCCTCGCCCTCATGAGTGCCTGCTGGATCGTCCCGTCGCTGGTGGGGCCGCCGCTCGCGGGCCTGGTCGCGCAATGGGCGTCGTGGCGAGCGGTGTTCTTCGGGCTCGCGGCGCTGACCGTGCTCCCCGCGCTGGCGGCCGTGCTGTTGCTGCGCGGGCGGGCGCCTCGGGCCGGCGCCGTGTCC
>NZ_JAAGMG010000795.1 GCF_010548525.1 Streptomyces sp. SID14478 | reverse complement strand
CGCCGGGCCCGCTCCGCGGCCGACAACCGCTCCGAGACGCCGCCCAGCAGCGCGGCCGGGTCGGCGGCGACCCGCTCCTGACCGCTCGTCACGTCGAGGACCCACAGGGCGTTCGCCCGGTCGGTGCCGGACGGCGAGCGCAGGAAGACGACCCGCTCCCCGTCGGGCGCCACCGTGAAGGCGCGCGGCGCGCCCGACGTGAAGCGCTGCGTGCGCGCGTGCTGGCGCGGGAAGGAATCCGCCTCGGATCCGGCCGCGGACGTGGTCTCGATGGTCATCCTCGAAGACTAGGGCCTGATCCCCACGACGGGCCCGGGGCCGGATCAGGCCATGCGCCCCCGCGCGCTCCCCGCCGCTCCCGGTGCTCCCGGGCGGCGACTCATGCGTCGCGACGGATAGTTATGATTCGTAGCGCTGTGTGGGTATCTCTGCAGGAGATGCCTGCCGGTGACCGGATCACTGTGAAGGAAGGACCGCTGTGGCACTCTCGATCTCGGCCGTGGTGCTGTTCGCGATCATCGTCTTCATCCTGATCAAGAAGTCGGGCCTGAAGGCGGGGCACGCGGTGGCCTGCGTGCTCCTCGGTTTCTATCTGGCGAGCTCGTCGGTCGCCCCCACGATCCAGGAGCTGACGACGAACGTGGCGGGCGTGATCGGCGGCATCAAGTTCTAGCCGCCGGGGTTCTAGGCTGGGGGCATGACGGAACTGCCCGGCCGGCGTCTGCTCCTCGTGCACGCGCACCCCGACGACGAGTCGATCAACAACGGCGCCACCATGGCCAAGTACGTGGCCGACGGCGCCCACGTCACGCTCGTGACCTGCACCCTCGGCGAAGAGGGCGAGGTCATTCCGGACCAACTGGCTCATCTCGCCCCGGATCGGGAGGATCTCCTCGGGCCGCACCGTATCGGTGAACTGGCCGCCGCCATGAAGGAACTCGGCGTCGTCGACCACCGCTTCCTCGGCGGCCCCGGCCGCTACCGCGACTCCGGGATGATGGGCGCCGAGCAGAACACGCGGCCCGGCGCTTTCTGGTCCGCGGACCTCGACGAGGCGGCCGCGCACCTCGTCGCCGTCGTCCGCGAGGTCCGCCCGCAGGTCCTCGTCACGTACGACCCCGACGGCGGTTACGGGCACCCCGACCACATCCAGGCACACCGCGTCGCCATGCGCGCCGCCGACCTCGCCGCCGAACCGGCCTTCCGGCGCGACCTCGGGGAGCCGCACACGATCTCCAAGATCTACTGGAACCGGGCGCCCCGTTCCGTCGTCGAGGAGATGTTCCGCCGTCTCGACGCCGGGCTCGACCGCACGCCCTTCGACGTCGCCGCCACCGTGTCCGACGTGCCGGGCGTCATCGAGGACGCACGCGTCACCGCGGAGATCGACGGCAAGCCGTACGGGGTACGCAAGGAAGCCGCGATGCGCGCGCACGCCACTCAGGTCGACGTGCCCGAGGGGCTCGGCGTGTTCGCGCTGTCGAACGGGCTCGCGCAGCCGCTGCTGCCCACGGAGTACTACGAGTTGGTGCGGGGCGAGCCCGGATCGGCGTACGAGAAGGACCTGTTCGAGGGCATCGAGGGAGAGCGCGCGTGATGAGCAACGGCAAGAGCGGTGGCCGGGCCCCCGCCCCGCAGGTGGACCTCCCCTTCGCCTTCGGCGGATTCTCGGCGGGGCGGGCCGCGCTGCTGCTCGCCCTGTTCGTGCTCGGGCTGCTCGTCGGCGTCGCGGGCGCGCTGCTCCAAGGGGGCTGGTTCCCGGGCGGGTTGCTGCTCTCGCTCGTCGGCGCGGCCGGCCTCTTCCACGGCGGCGTGCGGCTGACCCGTGCCAGATCAGGGGCCGTGGCACCCGCGGCGGGCTGGGTCGTCGCGGTCGTCCTGCTGACCGCGAGCCGTCCCGAGGGTGACTTCCTGTTCGGCGCGGGACTCGGCTCCTACCTCTTCCTCCTCGGGGGGATGGCCGTGGCTGTGATGTGCGCCACCCTTGGCGTACCACGGCAACCACCCTCGTCCGCCGCCCGACTTGGGAAGTGACGTCGCACTTATTACCAGCACGGCCGTACCCCCGCAGAGGATTCACCATCCGTCACACGGTGACCTCCTGCGGCGGCCAGTATGGTGGTGCGCGCCGCCGAGCAGCCCGCGCGAGGTCGAGACGGGCGGCGGAGCCAACCGGGAGAACCTGCTTTGAGTCGTGAAACTGACAGTTCGTCCTCCGGGCCCCAGGGGCGCGGCGGCGCCGCGTACCCGTCGGGGACGCCTCCGTACGGAACGTCCGCGCAGGGCGCGGCCTCCGGCGATGCCGGGCCGACGCCGCCGGGTGACCAGGGCGCCCAGGACGGACCCAAGACCGAGACCACGCTGACGACGCGGATCCGGATCAACATCCCCGGCTCGCGTCCGATCCCGCCGGTCGTGATGCGGACGCCGATGAGCGATGTCGACGGGGGGCCGCAGGACGGCGCCGAGGCGCAGGCCGCGGCGACCGAGCCGGACGCCGCCCCGAGCCTTCCCTCCGCGCTCACCGGCTACGCCGCCCAGTCCGACGCCGGCAACGG
>NZ_JAAGMG010000749.1 GCF_010548525.1 Streptomyces sp. SID14478 | reverse complement strand
GGTCCCGCGCCGGCCCCGCGGCGCGACGAGGGCGCCGAGCGCGAAGGCGACGCCGAGTGCGAAGGTCGTGCGGCCCGACGCCACGTTGCACCACAGCGCCAGCGAGAGCAGGACCGCCGGGGCCAGCGGGCGGCTGATTCCGGTGCGCACCACCAGGACCGCGCCGAGCCAGGCCGCCGCCAGCCCCGACAGGACCGTCACGGGCCGCACCCCCAACTCGGCCATCAGATAAGGCGAGATGAGGGAGTAGTTGGCGGTGTGCATGCCGCCGTACCAGAACAGGTTGTACGCGGACGCCCCGTGGTCGGCGGCGAACCGGGCCCAGGCCTGCTGGGCCGCCAGGTCGCCGCCGCCCGTCGCCAGGAACAGCGCCCACACCGCGTACAGGGGGAGTGTGGGCGCCGTGGCGAGCAGGGCCACGCGGTGGTGTCCGGCCAGGGTGGGGCGGCGGCGCGCCATGGGCAGGTCGACCGTGGCCACGGGTACCGGCTCCGTTCCGTTGCGAGTCGTGGACGTGGGCGTGGGCGTGGGGCATGCTCCACGGACGAAGACGCGTAACGCAACGGAAATGTTCACTCAGTGGTGAAGACCGGTGCACTTCCGGCCGAAGTTCACCGGTCGGTGGCGGCTCACTCCGCTGCCGTGGACACCTGCAGTTCCTTGACCCCGTTCAGCCATGCCGCGCGCAGCCGGCGCGGGTCGCCGACGAGGCGCAGGCCGGGCATCGCGTCGGCGATCGCGTTGAAGATGAGGTCGATCTCCAGGATGGCGAGGGACTTGCCGAGGCAGAAGTGCGGTCCGCCGCCGCCGAAACCGAGGTGCGGGTTCGGATCGCGGGTGATGTCGAAGGAGTCGGGGTCGTCGAAGACCTCGGGGTCGTGGTTGGCCGAGGAGTAGAAGATGCCGACGCGGTCGCCCGCCTTGATCTTCTGGCCGCCGAGCTCGGTGTCCTGGGTGGCGGTGCGCTGGAAGGAGACGACCGGCGTCGCCCAGCGCACGATCTCCTCCGCGGTGGTGCCCGGTCGCTCGCGCTTGTAGCGCTCCCACTGGTCCGGGTGCGTGAGGAAGGCGTGCATGCCGTGCGTGATCGCGTTGCGCGTCGTCTCGTTCCCGGCGACCGCGAGCAGGATCACGAAGAAGCCGAACTCGTCCGAGGACAGGTTGCCCTCGTCCTCCGCCGCCACCAACTGGCTGACGATGTCCTTCGCGGGGCACTGCTTGCGCTCGGCGGCGAGATTCATCGCGTACCCGACGATCTCCATGGCCGCCTCGGCGCCGATCTCCTCCGTGATCGCGTACTCGGGATCGTCGTACGCCACCATTTTGTTGGACCAGTCGAAGACCTTGGAGCGGTCCTTCTGCTCCACGCCGATGAGTTCGGCGATGGCTTGAAGCGGTAGTTCGACCGCGACGTTCTCGACGAAGTCGAACGAGCCGTCTGGGCCCGCCTGTTGCAGCGCCGTCGCGACGATGTCGCGGGCCCGCCGGCGCAGCACGTCCTCCAGCGAGCGGATGGCGCGCGGGGTGAAGCCGCGCTGCACGATCTGGCGCACGCGGGTGTGCTCCGGCGGGTCCATGTTCAGCATGATCAGCTTCTGGACCTCGATCTGGTCGCGCTGGATCGAGGAGTTGAAGCGGATCACCGCGGTGTTCGTGTTCGACGAGTACAGCTCGGGATGCGTCGAGACGAACTTGACGTCCGCGTGCCGGGTCACGGCCCAGTAGCCCTCGTCGTCATAGCCGGTGATGCCGCGTTCCTGCGGAATCCAGCGGACCGGTTCGCTCTGCCGCAGCTGGGCGAACTCCGGGTAGGGCACGCGGTCTTGGAGCAGATCGGGGTCGGTGAAGTCGAACCCGTCGGGCAGCGCGGGGCACGGCATGGGTCACTCCCGGTAGGTCATCCCTTGTGTTCCTGTGTTCCGACAGTCATGCGGTGGTTCTTCGGTGGCGCTTCGGTGGTTCTGCGGTCGTGCGATGGGGTCCTGACGGACTGTCAGGTCTGGCTGGAAAGGTAATAACGCGTTCTAGAAGTGGCAAGGGGCGCGGGTGTGTCGGTTCCGTGCGCGGTGCTTGCACGACCCTTGCGTACCAGGGGTAAGCACATCGAGACTGCACGGAGAACTGGTACGCGTTCTAGTTTCGCGTGCGGGGCTTATGCCCGATCTGATCCTGCTGGTCCGGGAAGCGTGAGAGGACGACCGTCATGGCAGCCGAGCCCGTCATCGTCGAAGCCGTACGTACGCCGATCGGCAAGCGCGGGGGTGCGCTGGCCAATCTCCATCCCGCCTACCTGCTGGGCGAGACGTACCGCGAACTGCTCGGCCGTACCGGCATCCACGCCGACTGCGTCGAGCAGATCGTCGGCGGTACGGTCACGCACGCGGGCGAGCAGTCCATGAATCCGGCCCGCACCGCGTGGCTGACCATGGGACTGCCCTACGAGACCGCGGCCACCACCGTGGACTGTCAGTGCGGGTCGTCCCAGCAGGCCTCGCACATGACCGCCAACATGATCGCGGCCGGCGTCATCGACGTCGGCATCTCGTGCGGCGTCGAGGCCATGTCGCGGGTGCCGCTGGGCTCGGGGTCCAAGCACGGGCCGGGCAAGCCGTTCCCCGAGGAGTGGAACGTCGACCTGCCCAACCAGTTCGAGGCGGCCGAACGGATCGCGCGGCGCCGGGAGCTGACCCGGGAGAACGTCGACTCGCTCGGCCTGATCTCGCAGGAGCGCGCCGCCACCGCCTGGGCCGAGGAGCGCTTCAAGCGCGAGACGTTCGCCGTGCAGGTCCCCACCACCGAGGCGGAGCAGTCCGCCGGCCACGGGATGTGGCGGCTCGTGGACCGCGACGAGGGGCTGCGCGACACGACGATGGAGGGCCTGGCCGGGCTGAAGCCCGTCATGCCGACCGCCGTGCACACCGCGGGGAACTCCTCGCAGATATCCGACGGCGCCTGCGCCATCATGTGGGCCTCGAAGCGGATGGCGCGGGCCCTCAAGCTGAAGCCGCGGGCACGGATCGTGGCCCAGGCGCTGGTGGGCTCCGACCCGCACTTCCACCTGGACGGGCCGGTGGACGCGACCCGGGCCGTCCTGGGCAAGGCCGGGATGTCGCTGAAGGACATCGACCTGGTGGAGATCAACGAGGCCTTCGCGTCCGTGGTGCTGAGCTGGGCGCAGGTCTTCGAGCAGGACCTGGAGAAGGTGAACGTGAACGGCGGCGCCATCGCGCTGGGGCACCCCGTCGGCGCCACCGGCGCCCGGCTCATCACCACCGCGCTGCACGAACTGGAGCGCCGCGACAAGGAGTTCGCGCTCATCACCATGTGCGCGGGCGGCGCGCTCGCCACGGGGACCATCATCCAGCGGCTGTAGCGCATGCCGCGGCCCCGGTGCCGGCGTCAGGGCCGGTGCCGGGGCCCTCAGCGGTCGTCGAACGTGGGCCGGGCCTCGAAAGCGGCCCGGCGCGTGGCGCGGCGCAGGGCGTTCAGGACGGCGCCGCCGACGGTCAGGGTGAGGACGACGGTGAGCGCCGCGCGGCCCAGGTCCCAGCCGAGGGACGTGGTCATGCAGTAGGCGAGGAAGCGGGCCAGGTTGTCGGCGAGCGACGAGTCCGGCTGGTACGCGACGGAGGACGCCAGGGCGTTCATGAACGGCCAGCCCGCCAGGTTCATGAGCGTGCCGTACGCGAACGCGGCGAGGAAGCCGTAGACGGCGAGCATCACGCGCTCGGGCAGACCGCGCAGGGTGTGCGGGGCGGGGAGCAGGCCCGCGGCCATCGTGAACCAGCCCATGGACAGCATCTGGAACGGCATCCAGGGGCCGACCCCGCCGGTCAGCAGGGCGGAGGCGAACATGCTGAGCGAGCCGAGGACGAAGCCGAAGCCCGGCCCGAGGACGCGGCCGCTGAGCACCATGAGGAAGAACATCGGCTCGATGCCTGCCGTGCCCGCGCCGAGCGGACGCAGCGCGGCCCCGGCGGCGGCCAGGACGCCCAGCATCGCGACCGCCTTGGGCCCCATGCCCGACTCGGAGATCGTCGCGGCGACGACGGCCACGAGGAGGACGAGGAGCCCGGCGAAGAGCCAGGGCGCGTCCTGCGCGTGCGCGTTCACCTCGGAGCCGGGGCCGGTGATCAGCGGCCAGCCGATGGCGACGACGCCCACGGCGCTGACCAGGAGCAGGGCGACGACGGAGCGGGGGCCCAGACGGACCGGCCGCACCTGACGGTCCCGCCCGTCGTGGCGGTCCTTCCTGTCGCGACCCGGACGGGCAGGCACGCCTCCGGCGCGCCGCGGGTCCGTGGGCTCGTCCGTCATGAGAGGGCCTGCCTCACCTGGCTGACCGTGAGCCATTGCTGCGGCGCCAGGATCTTCGCCACCTGGGGGGCGAAGGAGGGGGAGGACGTGACGATCTCCGGGGTCGGCCCGTCCGCCACGACCTCGCCGTCCGCGAGGATCGCCACCCGGTGCGTGAGCTCCGCCGCCAGTTCGACGTCGTGCGTCGCCATGACGATCGCGTGGCCCTCGGCCGCCAGGGTGCGCAGGATCGTGACCAGGCGGGTCTTCGCCGCGTAGTCCAGGCCCCGGGTCGGCTCGTCCAGGAGGAGGAGCGGGGGCGCCGCCGTCAGGACGATCGCCAGGGCGAGCGTGAGGCGCTGGCCCTCGGAGAGGTCCCGGGGGTGCGTGCCGTCGGCGATGCCGGGCAGGAGTTGCGACAGCAGGGCGCGGCAGGTGCCGGGCGCTGCCTTCGCGTCCTTGTCGGCCGCCGCGCATTCGGCTGCCACGGTGTCCGCGCAGAGCAGGTCCCGCGGCTCCTGCGGGACCAGCCCCACCTTGCGGATGAGGTCGTGGGGCGTGGCGCGGTGGGGGACGAGCCCGCCCGTCTCCACCGTTCCGCTCGTGGGCCTGACCATGCCGACGAGGGCGGACAGCAGGGTCGACTTCCCCGCTCCGTTGCGTCCCATGAGGGCGACGATCTCGCCGGGGGCGACCTGGAGGTCGACGTGGCGAAGGGCTTCCACGCGCCCACGCCGCACCCCGAGCTTCCGGACGACGGCGAGGTCGGTGCCGCCGGGGGCGCGGGGCTGCGCCACCTGC
>NZ_JAAGMG010000714.1 GCF_010548525.1 Streptomyces sp. SID14478 | reverse complement strand
CCCCGGCAACCCGGGCACCCCGCCGACCCGCGCGGTGCACCACCCGGCGAAGCCGGCCGCGGCCCCCAACAAGCCGGAGACGCAGGCCGTCGCCCAGCCCAAGGGGGAGTCCCAGCTCGCGCAGACCGGCAGCTCGCTGCCGATCGGCGCGGCCATCCCGGTGGGCGCGGGTGCGCTGCTCGCCGGTGCGGTGCTCTACCGACGGGCCAAGGCGGCCGCATGACGGCGTGAGCCGAGCAGGCAGTAGCGACGGAGCGGGCCCCGCATCGGTGGGGCCCGCTCCGCTCGCGTGGTCCGTCCGTCAGGTACAGGTCACCATGTGGCCCGCAGCTGGCGAATGATCCGTCGGCGCAGCCGTACGCGGCGACTGCCGTCGCGGCGCAGGCTCAATCGGTCCAACTCCCAGTGTCCGTACTCTGCATGGTCCGTCAGCAGTCGCGTCGCGTCCTTGCGGGAGACCCCGCGCGGTACGTACACGTCGACAAATTCGTATTCCGGCATCGCATCTATTGTGCGGGCAGTGGCCCGGTACGGATAGCGTCTGCACTATGTCTGATGCTGCGCAGCCCACAGCTGCCGAGGTACGCGCCGCCGCCGAAGCGATCAAGGCTGCGCTCGACCGCCACCTGGCGGCTGTCGAGCGCAGGTCGGGTGAGGACGACCCGGCCGTCTACGAAGCGTTCAACGAACTCGCCGCCGCGGCCGAGGAGTACGACGAACTCCTCTACGACCGCTACGACGAGGTCACCCCCTTCGAGATCCCCAGCGGCGACGATTCGCTGCCCCCGTACACAGGTCCGGAGGAGCCGAACGCACTGAGCGTGTTGATCCGGCGCGACTACGCGGTGGTGGAGTCGCAGCGTCTGCTTGCCCAGGCGGGACGGGTCGCCGACCTCGACGGCGACTCCGATGCCGACAGCGAGTCCCCGAGCGGCGCGGGCAACAGCGTCCATGCCGCCCTCGGCGTTCTCTTCGGAGAGTTCGAACCCGATGAGATCGCCTCCCGGCACAAGGAGTTCGGCCTGGAGGAGGGGGACTCCACCCTCTGGGTCATGGCCTCGGACGACCCGACGGAACCGGGCGAGTGGCTGGAGAACCCGTTCGACCAGGCCGATCCGCAGCATGTGGTGTGCCGCTTCGACGTGAGCGCGGTCTTCGACGACGAGCTGGACGGCGACGACGCGGACGAGGCCGCCATCGGTGACATCGAGATCGACGAAGCCCTGGAGGACGCCGACAGGTAGGGCCACGTCGGCGACGCACGGATGCCCCGGCGCCCAGGCGCCGGGGCATCCGTGCGCTCAGGCGCCGGGCACCTGGGCCCGGACCAGCTTCTGCAGTCGCGTGGTGCGCGGCTTCGGCCCTACCTCCGCGACCGCGCGCGGCAGCGCCGCGTCCGCCCCGTGCACGACGGACAGATGCCGCTCGCCGCGGCCGAACGCCGTGTAGACCCAGGGCCGGCTCAGTGCCGCCGTCGCGTCACCGGGCAGCACCACCACGGCCGCGGGCCAGCGCAGCCCCGCCGCCTGGTGCCCGGTCACCGCCCATCCGTGCCGCACGGCCTGGTCCGCCTGCTCCTTCGGTACGACGACGGGCTCGCCGTCGCACTCCAGACGCAGACCCTCCGCGTCGGCGCCGCTGACCAGGCCGGGCCGGATCCGCCCGGGCGCGGGCACGTACACCACGCGGTCCCCGGGGTCGAAGCCCCCGAACCGGCCCGGACCGGGGTTGAGCCGCTCCTTCAGCGCCGCGTTCAACGCGCGCGTCCCAGCCGCGCCGCCGTGCCCCGGAGTGATCACCTGGGTCTCCTCGGCGGGGACCCCGATCGCCCGCGGCACCGAGTCCGCAACGAGCTGCACGGTGCGGTGGATCGCCTCCGCCGCGTCCCGCACCGGCACGATGACGACCTCCTTGCCGGGGGCCTCCACCTGGTTCAGCTCGCCGATGCCGATCCCGGAGACCAGCTCGCCGATCGGCCCGAAGTCGGGGGTGCGGGAGGCGATGCGCGGGCAGATCCCCGCCGCCATCAGGTCCGCGAACACCCGCCCGGGGCCCGCCGACCACAGGGTGCCGGGGTCCCCGCTGAGCACGAGGCAGGATCCGTCGGCGAGCAGTTCGACGAGCATCGCGGCATCGTCCACGTCCAGCTGCGGTGCGTCCAGGACGACCAGCACGTCCACGGCGATGGCCCCGTCCGCGTCCCGGCCGGGCCCCTCCGCCTGGCCGAGCAGGCCCGCCACCGTCGCCGTGGCGGTCT
>NZ_JAAGMG010000685.1 GCF_010548525.1 Streptomyces sp. SID14478 | reverse complement strand
GGTGGCAGGGCGACAATCGGTGCGGGTCGTGGACGGCGACGGCTGGCTGCTCGGCGATACCGGCAGCGGCTTCTGGCTCGGCCGACAGGCGCTGCGCGGCGCGCTGCGGGCGGTGGACGGCCGGGAGGAGTGGGGGCAGTTGGTGTCGCTGGTGCTCGACCGGGTGGTGCCGGGACGCGCCGACCCCGCACTCGACTGGCACGGCCGGCACCGGCTCAAGCAGGCGATCGCCGGCTGGGCCTACGGGCAACGCCCCGTCGCGCTGGCCGAGTTGAGCCCTCTCGTGGCGACGGCCGCGGAGCGCGGTGACCTGCGGGCCCGGCGCCTGCTCGACGAAGCGACCCGGCACCTGGCCGACACGGTGGCCGTACTGGAGCCCGCCCCGGGGGAGTCGCTGGTCATCACGGGTGGACTCCTCGGGCCCGGCGGCCCCCTGGGGGACCGGCTGCGCGCGGCCGTACAGCCGATGGGGCTGCGGTGTTCCGCGGTGCCGGACGGGGTGGGCGGTGCGGTGGCGCTGGCCCGGACGCTCGCCGCCGAATCGGCCGGGACACCTTGACGGTACCGCCGGTCTGGTTCAATCTTTCATCTAATAGCGCGAAAATTGAATCAACGAACCAGAGGTGGTCGGGGTCATGGCGGAACAGCGGCTCGGCGCAAGCGAGTTGGCGGATCAAGTGCGCGAGCACATCGAGCGCGCGGTCTCCACGAACAAGGAGGGCGTCACCGCGACGGCCCGGCTCATCGCGGACTGCGTCGCGGCCGACGGCGTCGTGCACGCCTTCGGCACCGGCCACTCGCAGGCGACCGCGCTGGAGATCTCCGGACGCGCGGGCGGCCTCATCCCCACCACCCGCATCGCCCTGCACGACCTGGTCCTGCGCGGCGGCGAGGACCGTGACGTGCTCGCCGACCCGCTCCTGGAGCGACGCCCCGGGCTCGCCGCCCGCCTCTACGAGCTGAGCACCCCGCGTCCGCAGGACCTGTTCGTGATCATCTCGAACTCGGGCGTCAACAACTCGATCGTCGACATGGCCCTCCTGGTCAAGGAGAAGGGCCACCCGCTGATCGCCCTCACCTCGCTGGAGCACACCCGCTCCGTCCCCGCGCTGCACGCGAGCGGCAGCCGTCTGGCCGACCACGCCGACGCCGTCCTCGACAACTGCGCGCCCACCGGCGACGCGATCCTGCCGCTGCCGGACGGGGCCAAGCTCTGCGGCGTCTCCACGATCACCTCGGCGCTCCTCGTCCAGATGGTCGTGGCCGAGGCGGTCGCCCTGCTGCTCGCCGAGGGCCACGAGCCGCCGGTCTACGTCTCCGCGAACCTGCCCGGCGGTTTCGAGCGCAACGGCCGCCTGGAGGACCACTACGCCGGACGCCTGCACCGCGGCGGGCACTGACCCGCACGGCCGCGTACGTCTCGGACAGACTGCTCATACCGCCCGCTGATCAATTAGGTTGGTCGGAGCAGCAGCGGCACAAGGTACGTACGCACGTACGAGAGAAAGCTGATGTCCGAGATGAACGCGTTCGAAGCAGGCGTAGGGAGCCGCGCGCGGCTCACCCAGACACCCGAATGGCAGGCGCTGGTCAGGCACCGGGAGCAGCTGGGCGACGTGCAGCTGCGCGAGCTGTTCGCCGCGGATCCGGCGCGCGGGTCGAACCACGTGCTGGACGTCGGCGATCTGCACCTCGACCACTCCAAGCACCTGGTCACCGACGAGACGCTGCGCCTGCTGCGCGAGCTGGCCGCCGCGACCGACGTCTTCGGTCTGCGGGACGCCATGTTCCGCGGCGAGAAGATCAATACGACCGAGGACCGGGCCGTGCTGCACGTCGCGCTGCGCGCCCCGCGCGACGCCGTGATCGAGGTCGACGGCGAGAACGTGGTGCCGGGCGTGCACGCGGTGCTCGACAAGATGGCCGCGTTCGCCGACAAGGTCCGCTCCGGCGAGTGGACCGGCCACACCGGCAAGCGCATCAAGAACGTCGTCAACATCGGCATCGGCGGCTCCGACCTCGGCCCGGCGATGGCCTACGAGGTGCTGCGCTCCTTCACGGACCGCGACCTCACGGTCCGCTTCGTCTCGAACGTCGACGGCGCCGACCTGCACGAGGCCGTACGCGACCTGGATGCGGCGGAGACGTTGTTCGTCATCGCCTCGAAGACCTTCACCACCATCGAGACGATCACGAACGCGACGTCCGCGCGCAGCTGGCTGCTGACCGAGCTGAAGGCGGACCAGGACGCCGTCGCCAAGCACTTCGTGGCGCTGTCGACCAACGGCGAGAAGGTCGCCGAGTTCGGCATCGACACGGCCAACATGTTCGAGTTCTGGGACTGGGTCGGCGGACGTTATTCGTATGACTCCGCGATCGGCCTGTCCCTGATGATCGCCATCGGGCCCGACGCCTTCCGCGAGATGCTCGACGGGTTCCACCTCGTCGACGAGCACTTCCGCACGGCGCCCGCGGAGTCGAACGTGCCGCTCCTGATGGGCCTGTTGGGCATCTGGTACGGCAACTTCCACGACGCCCAGTCGCACGCCGTCCTGCCGTACAGCCACTACTTGTCGAAATTCACCGCCTACTTGCAGCAGCTCGACATGGAGTCGAACGGCAAGTACGTGCAGCGAAACGGCGAGGAGGTCGGCTGGCAGACCGGCCCGGTGGTGTGGGGCACGCCCGGCACCAACGGCCAGCACGCCTACTACCAACTCATCCACCAGGGCACGAAGTTGATTCCGGCCGACTTCATCGGTTTCGCGGAGCCCGTCGCGGACCTGCTGCCCGGGCTCGTCGCCCAGCACGACCTGCTCATGGCCAACTTCTTCGCGCAGACGCAGGCGCTGGCCTTCGGCAAGACGCCGGACGAGGTGCGCGCGGAGGGGGTGCCCGAGGAATTGGTGCCCCACAAGACGTTCAAGGGCAACCACCCCACGACGACGATCCTCGCGAAGTCCCTGACGCCTTCCGTGCTCGGTCAGTTGGTCGCCCTCTACGAGCACAAGGTGTTCGTGCAGGGTGCCGTGTGGAACATCGACTCCTTCGACCAGTGGGGCGTCGAACTCGGCAAGGTCCTCGCCAAGCGCGTCGAGCCGGCCCTGACGGATGGTGCGGACGTCCCCGGGCTGGACGAGTCGACCAAGGCCCTCGTCGCCAAGTACCGCGCACTGCGAGGGCGTTGAGTTATTCGGATGCGGGGGCGCCGCCCGGCGGGTGAGACTGCCTGTCAGTGACCCAGCCGGGAGGCACCCCTGTGGACCAGCTCATGTCGGCACTCGCCGACCCCGAACGACTCAGGCTGTACGCGCGCATAGTGCTCGACGAGCTGCCCCCGCGAGAGGCCGACTCCCCGGTCGCGCGCAAGCATCTGGGCAGGCTGATCGCGGCCGGCCTCGTCGAGCGGCTGGACGACGGGTCGCTGCGCGCCGGGCCCGAGGTGTTCCGCCGGGCCCGCACGCCCGAGCCCACCACGGGAGTCCCGCGCCACCTCACCGGCTTCTTCGCCCGCGGCCGGCTGACCACGATCCCGGTCCGCCCCGCCGTGCGCCACGAACTCCTCGCGCACCTCACGGACACCCTCTTCGAGACCGACCGCACGTACAGCGAGCGCGAGGTCAACGACGCGCTGCGCACGGTCCACGACGACACCGCCGCCCTGCGCCGCTACTGCGTCACCGACGGCCTCCTCGTACGCGCGCAGGACGGCTCCGACTACCGGGTCCCACAGCCCGCGTGAGCCGACGCGGCACGCGCACGGTCCGACTACCGGACCGGCAGCACGCGTGAGCCGTCGCCGCACGCCCAGGTCCCCACAGCACGCGTAGGGCCCCGCATCCCGGGGGAATGCGGGGCCCTACGTGCAGCGGTGCTACGCGACAGCCGGCGGATACAGGTCCGGCGGCAGCTGCGAGGCCGCGGCCGTGTCGAGCAGCCACAGGGTGCGCGAGCGTCCGTACGCGCCCGCCGCGGGGGCCTGGATCTCGCCCGCGCCCGACAGCGCGATCGCGGCGGCGTTCGCCTTGTCCTCGCC
>NZ_JAAGMG010000645.1 GCF_010548525.1 Streptomyces sp. SID14478 | reverse complement strand
TGGCCGGGGGGTGGCTGCTGCTGCGCGGGCGCGACGCGTGAGGGACGGCGGGACGACGGCGGCCCGGGACCGGTCGGTCCCGGGCCGCCCTCGTGCTCAGCCGGGGGTCACGCGGCGGGCTCGCCGCCGAAGCGCTCCTTGTACGACTCCAGGTCCTCGTCGGTGATCTTCGCGAAGAGGACCGGCGGGACGGTGAAGGCGGTGCCCGCGGGGACGGTGTCCAGCGACCTCGCCTCGTCGGCGGTGAACCAGGTGCGGGTGTCGTCGCCGGTGAGGGCGAACGCCGCGCGCATGGCGGCCGCGGACGCCGGGATGAACGGCTCGGAGACCACCGAGTACAGGTGGATGAGGTTCATCGCCGTACGGAGGGTCAGGGCGGCGCCCTCCTTGTCCGTCTTGATCTCCAGCCAGGGGGCCTTCTCCTCCAGGTAGGAGTTGCCCGCGGACCACAGGGCGCGCAGCGCGGCCGCGGCCTTGCGGAACTGCAGGGCCGCCATCTGCTCCTCGTACTCGGCGAGGAGGCGGGAGATCTCGGCGCCCAGCTTCTGCTCGGCCTCACCGGGCGCGGAGCCCGCCGGGACCTCCTCGCCGAAGCGCTTCCTGGAGAAGGACAGGACGCGGTTGACGAAGTTGCCGAGGGTGTCGGCGAGGTCCTTGTTCACCGTCGCCGTGAAGTGCTCCCAGGTGAACGACGAGTCGTCCGACTCCGGGGCGTTGGCGATGAGGAAGTAGCGCCAGTAGTCGGCCGGGAGGGTCGCCAGGGCCTGGTCGGTGAAGACGCCGCGCTTTTGCGACGTGGAGAACTTGCCGCCGTAGTACGTCAGCCAGTTGAAGGCCTTGAGGTAGTCGACCTTCTTCCACGGCTCGCGGACACCCATCTCGGTGGCCGGGAACATGACGGAGTGGAACGGGACGTTGTCCTTCGCCATGAACTGCGTGTACCGGACGTCGGCGGCGCCGTCGGGCTCGAACCACCAGGTCTTCCAGGCGTCGCCCCGGCCCGTGCTGTCCGCCCACTCCTTCGTCGAGCCGATGTACTCGATGGGGGCGTCGAACCAGACGTAGAAGACCTTGCCCTCGGCCGCGAGCTCCGGCCAGGTGTCGGCCGGGACGGGGACGCCCCAGTCGAGGTCACGCGTGATCGCGCGGTCGTTCAGGCCCTCGGTCAGCCACTTGCGGGCGATCGAGGACGACAGCTGCGGCCACTCGTCGGCGACCTCGTCGATCCACGCCTCGACCTCGCCCTGCAGCTTCGACTGCAGCAGGAACAGGTGCTTGGTCTCGCGGATCTCCAGCTCGGTGGAGCCGGAGATGGCGGAGCGCGGGTCGATCAGGTCGGTCGGGTCGAGCACGCGCGTGCAGTTCTCGCACTGGTCGCCGCGGGCCTTGTCGTAGCCGCAGTGCGGGCAGGTGCCCTCCACGTAGCGGTCCGGCAGGAAGCGGCCGTCGGCGGGCGAGTACACCTGCCGGATGGCGCGCTCCTCGATGAAGCCGTTCTCGTTCAGCTTGCGGGCGAAGTGCTGGGTCAGCTCCGCGTTCTGCTCGGAGGAGCTGCGGCCGAAGTGGTCGAAGGCCAGCTGGAAGCCGTCGTAGACCGCCTTCTGCGCGTCGTGCGCCTGCGCGCAGAACTCGGCGACCGGCAGGCCCTGCTCCTTGGCGGCGAGCTCGGCGGGGGTGCCGTGCTCGTCGGTGGCGCAGATGTAGAGGACCTCGTGGCCGGTCTGGCGCAGGTACCGGGCGTACACGTCCGCCGGGAGCATGGACCCCACCATGTTGCCCAGGTGCTTGATCCCGTTGATGTACGGAAGGGCGCTGGTGATGAGGTGTCGAGCCATCGGGGGCTGCTCCCAGGTCGTGACGAGGCGTTGCGCGCAGTGACGGTTTTCGGCTGCGGTTTCGGCTGCGGAATCTAGAAATCGTAGCCGACATGGCGCGGCCGCCCGCGCGGTGTTTTGGTGCGCGGACGGCCGGGGTGGGTACGGGGCGGGGTTACGGGCGCCAGGCCGCGAGCACGCCCTCGTACAGCTCCGCGTCGGTGAGCTCGCGCGGGGCCGGGCCCGCGTGGAAGAAGGCGGCGTTGTCCGCCTTCAGCTTGCGCAGGTAGTCGAAGCCCTTGGCGTCGTGCTCGCCGAACGCCACGAACTGGAAGAACAGCGGGCGGCTCGCCGCCTTGGCCAGGGCCTCGGTCGCGGGGCGCTGGACGTCCGGGGGACCGTCCGTCTGGAAGACGACCAGGGCCGGGACGGTCGGGTCGGCGCTCTTCTCGTGGTGAGCGACGACCTCCTCGACGGCGCGGTGGTAGCTGGTGCGCCCCATCCGGCCCGCGGCCGCGTGCCACTCGTCGATCCTGCCCTCGTACGTCCCGTCGAGGGCGAGGTCGCCGGTGGCGTCGATGTCCGTCGAGAAGAAGACGGTGTGCACCGTCGGGGTCGCGCGGTCGTCGAGGTGGGCGGCGAGGGCGAGGGCCTGCTCGGCGAGGGCCGAGGCGGAGCCGTCCTTGAAGTACGGGCGCATCGACCCGGAGCGGTCGAGCACCAGGTACACCGTGGCGCGGGCCCCGTCGAGCCCCTGCTTCTTCAGCTCGGCCCCGGCGGCCTTGTACGCGGCGGCGAGACCCGGCGCACGGGACTTCACCTTGGCGGCACTGTGCGCGGGCGCTCCGCCGGTCGTCGGGTCCTCGGTCCTGGCCGGGGCCTCGGCGGTGGCCTTTGCCGCGGTGGCGGTGGTCTTGGCCGAGGCCTTCGAAGCGGTGGGCTCGGCCTTGGCCTTCGAGGCGGCGGGGGTCTTGGGTTCGGCCTTCGGCTTCGAGGCGGCGGGCGTCTTGGGTTCGGCCTTCGGCTTCGAGGCGGCGGGGGTCTTGGGCTCGGCCTTCGCCTGCGAAGGCGCAGGGGCCTTGGCTTCTTCGGCCTTGGCCTTCGAGGTGGCCGGAGCCTTCTTCGGCTTGGCCGCCGGGGTGCTGGTCTTCGCCTTTGCCGGGGCCTTCTTCGCCGGGGCCTTTTTGCCCACGGCCTTCTTGGCCGGGGCGGCGGGCTCGGCCGGGGCGGCTGCCTCGGTGGGGGTGTCCGCCTTTGCCGAGGGCTTGGCGGCGGCCTCCGGGGTGAGG
>NZ_JAAGMG010000613.1 GCF_010548525.1 Streptomyces sp. SID14478 | reverse complement strand
CGCCGTACGCCTGCGCAAGAGCCTGAGCGGGGCCACCGGACTCGCCCTGCCCTCGACCCTGATCTTCGACCACCCCAACGCCGCCGCGCTGGCGGCCCACCTGCGGTCCGAGCTGTTCCCGGCCGCCGCCGACACCGACGAGGACGTCGTCACGGCGGCGCTCGGCGGCCTTGACCGGCTGGAGGCGCACCTCGCCGACGTGGCCGGGCCGCAGCGCGCCGCGCTCGTGCGGCACCTCGACCGCGTGCTCACCGCCCTGCGGACCGGTCCCGGCAACGACGCCGGGTTCCGCACCCCGCCCGCCCAGGAGCCGGATCTCGCCGAGGCCGGATTCGACGAACTGCTGGACGCCCTCGGGCGCGAGCTCGGCGACAACGGCCAGCCGACGGCGAAGAGGTAAGGACAAACACGGTGACGAACGACAACGACAAGGTCGCTTCCTACCTGCGTCGGGCGACCCTTGACCTGCGCGCGGCCCGGCAGCGCATCCAGGAGCTGGAGGCCGACCCGATCGCGATCGTCGGCACGGCCTGCCGGCTGCCGGGCGGGATCGACACGCCCGAGGGCTTCTGGGACGTGCTCGCGGCGGGCGAGGAGCGGCTGTCCCGCTTCCCGGACGACCGCGGCTGGGACCTGGCCGGCCTCTACCACCCCGACCCCGACCACGCCGGCACGACGTACGTGCGCACCGGCGCGTTCCTGGAGCGCGCGGGGGACTTCGACGCCGCCTTCTTCGGCATATCGCCGCGCGAGGCCGCCGCGATGGATCCGCAGCAGCGCCTCCTGCTGGAGACGTGCTGGGAGCTGATCGAGAACGCGGGCCTCGACCCGCACGCCCTGCGCGGCACCGGGACCGGCGTGTTCCTGGGCGTGGCCCGGCACGGCTACGGCGACGGCGCCGGCTCCGCCGAGGACGCCGAGGGATACACGGTCACCGGAGTGGCGCCGTCGGTGGCGTCCGGCCGGATCGCGTACACCCTCGGGCTCGAAGGGCCCGCCATCACGCTGGACACCGCCTGCTCCTCCTCCCTCGTGGCCCTGCACCTGGCGGTGGCCGCACTGCGCCGCGGCGAGTGCGAAGCGGCGATCGTCGGCGGCGCCGCCGTGATGGCGGGCCCCGAGGTCTTCGTCGACTTCGCGCGCCAGCGCGCCCTCGCCCCGGACGGCCGCTCCAAGGCGTTCGGCGCGGCAGCGGACGGCTTCGGCTTCGGCGAGGGCGTCGCGGTGCTCTTCCTCGAACGCCTCTCGGACGCGCGCCGCAACGGACACACCGTGCACGCCGTCGTCCACGGCACCGGCATCAACCAGGACGGCGCCAGCAACGGCCTGTCCGCACCCAGCAGGGCGGCCCAGCGCAAGGTCATCGAGCGGGCGCTGGCCAACGCGGGCGTCGTGCCCGGCGACGTCGACGCGGTCGAGGCGCACGGCACCGGCACCACTCTCGGCGACCCCATCGAGGCCAACGCCCTGCTCGACACGTACGGCCGCCACCGCGACACGCGACGGCCGCTGTGGCTGGGCTCGGCGAAGTCGAACATCGGTCACACCCAGGGCGCCGCGGGCGCGGTCGGCATCCTCAAGATGGTGCTCGCCCTGCGGCACGAACGGCTGCCCAGGACCCTGCACGCGGACGAGCCCTCGCCGCACGTCGACTGGTCCTCCGGCGCGCTCGCCCTGCTGTCCGAGGAGCAGGACTGGCCGCGCGGCGAGCGGCCCCGGTACGCGGCGGTGTCGGCGTTCGGCATCAGCGGAACCAACGCCCACGTCGTCATCGGGGAGGCCCCCGCACCCGAGCCCCTGGAACCCGGGACGCCCCGGCGACCCGAGGCGCCCGAGCCGCTTCCCGAGCCCGTGCGGCAGGGGCCGGTGCCGCTGGTCGTCTCCGCGCGGACCGAGGACGCGCTGCGCGCCCAGGCCCGCCGGCTGTCCGCCTTCGTCGCGGACGGCGCCGCCCAACTTCCGGACCTGGGCCTGTCGTTGGCGACGACCCGGGCCCGGCACGAGCACCGCGCGGTGGTCCTGGCCGGCTCCAGGGAAACGGCCCTGCGGGGCCTCGACGAGGTGGCGGACGGCCGCGCGCGCGTCAAGGGCGTCGTCGAATCGGGCGGGCGTTCCCCCGTGTTCCTCTTCCCCGGCCAGGGCTCGCAGTGGGCCGGCATGGGCGCCGACCTGCTGGAGTGGTCGCCGGTCTTCGCCGAGACCCTCCGCGCCTGCGACGAGGCGATGGCCCCGTGGCAGGACTGGTCGGTGACCGCGGTGCTGCGCCAGGAGCCCGGCGCCCCCGGGCTCGACCGGGTCGACGTCGTGCAGCCCGCGCTGTTCGCGGTGATGGTGTCACTGGCCGCGCTCTGGCGCGCGTACGGAGTCGAACCAGCCGCCGTGGCGGGGCATTCGCAGGGCGAGATCGCCGCGGCGCACGTGGCGGGCATCCTCACCCTGGAGGACGCCGCCCGGCTCGTCGTGCTGCGCAGCCGGCTGCTGCGGTCGGTGGCCGGACAGGGCGCGATGGCGGCCGTGGCGCTCGACGAGAGCGCCGTACGGGACCTGCTCGCACCGTACGGGGACGCGATCGAGGTGGCCGCGGTCAACGGCCCCGCCTCCGTCGTCGTCTCCGGTGAACCCGAGGCCGTGCACGCCCTCGTGGCCGTCTGCGCCGAGCGGGGTGCGCGGGCCCGGACCATCGACGTCGACTACGCCTCGCACTCCGCGCAGATGGACCAGGTGCGCGAGGAACTCGCCGACGCGATAGGCGAGGTGACGCCCGCCCGTGCGCGGGTGCCCTTCTACTCCACGGTGACCGGCCGCCCGATGGAGGGCGCGGAGCTGGACGCCGCCTACTGGTACCGCAACCTGCGCGAGCCGGTACGCCTCCACGACGTCGTGGGCCTCCTCGCCGCCGCGCACCACGACGCGTTCGTCGAGATCAGCCCGCACCCGGTGCTGGCCGCCACGGTCGAGGAGACCCTCGACGCGCAGGGGCGGGAGCCCGGCGAGGCCGTGACCGTCGCCACCCTGCGCCGCAACGCACCCGGCCCGGAGTCGTTCCTCACCTCCGTGGCGAGCGCCCACGTCGCGGGCGTGGACGTGCGCTGGGAGCCCGCCTTCCCCGACGACGCGCGGCGCGTCCCGCTGCCCACCTACGCCTTCCGGCGCAAGCACTACTGGACCACCTCCGCTGCCGCGCCCGCCCGCGGCGCCGATGAGGTGACCTACCGCGCGGCATGGACGGCACTGCCCGCCGCGGAGCCGGCCGACCCGCAGGGGACCTGGCTGCTCGTCACCCCGGCCACCGCCCCCGACGGGGCCGCGCC
>NZ_JAAGMG010000565.1 GCF_010548525.1 Streptomyces sp. SID14478 | reverse complement strand
GCCTGGCGGTGGCCGCCCTGGTCGTGCTGCCGCTCGCGACGAGTCCGGCGGCGCCGCGCGTCTGCCAGGGCAGCGCCGCGCTGTGCGACCGCCGCTACGACGAGGTCGCCTACCTCACCTCGCACAACGCGATGTCGACGACCGTCGACCGGTTCATCGGGCCGCTCCAGGACCCGGGCATCACCGCCCAGTTGGACGACGGCGTACGCGCCCTGCAGATCGACACCTACCGGTGGGAGCAGCCGGACGAGATCGCCGGCCGCCTCGACGACTCCGACTTCACGGACGCACAGCGGGCGCTCGTCACCCGGGCCGTCAACGCGTTCAACCCGCCGCGCGAGGGCCTGTGGCTGTGCCACTCAGTGTGCCGGGCGGGGGCGCTCGCGCTGGTGCCGACCCTGCGCGGGATCGGCGACTGGATGCGAGAGCACCCCAGCGAGGTCCTCACCCTGATCGTGCAGGACGCGATCACCGGCGAGGAGACCCGACAGGCCTTCCACGAGGCCGGGTTGGACGATCTGATCCTCACCCCCGACGCCGATCCCACGAAACCCTGGCCGACGCTGGGCCACATGATCGACAGCGGCCGCCGTCTCGTCGTCCTCGCGGAACAGGCGGACGGACCGGCGCCCTGGTACCGCAACTTCTACGCGTACGGCATGGAGACCCCGTTCGCCTTCCGCTCACCGGACGAGATGAGCTGTGCGCCCCATCGTGGCGGCGACGACAAACGGCTCTTCCTGCTCAACCACTTCATCACCATCGACGGCGGCAGCCGCCTCGACGCGGGCACGGTCAACACCCGCCGCTTCGTGCTCGAGCGCGCCCACCGCTGCGAGCGCGAGCGCGGCCGCCCCGTCACCTTCGTCGCCGTCGACTACGCGACGATCGGCGACGCCCTCGGAGCCGTGGACGCCCTCAACGCGGAGCGGTGAGGACGACGGCTCCCGGAGCGTGCGGCGTTCCTCATGCCGTTCGCCCCTTTTGTGCGTCTTCTCAGGTGCCCGTCCGCGTCACTCGAACCGGTCGGGGTCCCCCGCGCCGCGCCGCACGATCTCCGCCTCGCCGTTGGAGAAGTCGATGACGGTGGTCGGCTCGGTGCCGCAGTCGCCGGAGTCGAGCACCGCGTCGACCGCGTGGTCGAGCCGCTCCTTGATCTCCCAGCCCTGGGTGAGCGGCTCGTCCTCGCCGGGCAGCAGCAGGGTGCTGGACAGCAGCGGCTCGCCGAGCTCGGTCAGCAGGGCCTGCGTCACCACGTGGTCCGGGATGCGCACGCCGACCGTCTTCTTCTTCGGGTGCTGCAGCTGGCGCGGCACCTCGCGCGTCGCGGGCAGGATGAACGTGTAGCTGCCGGGCGTGGCCGCCTTGATCGTGCGGAACACGTCGTTGTCGATGTGTACGAACTTGCCGAGCTGCGCGAAATCCTGACAGACCAGGGTGAAGTGATGCTTGTCGTCGAGATGCCGGATCGCGCGGATCCGCTCGACGCCGTCCCGGTTGCCGAGCCGGCAGCCGAGCGCGTAGCAGGAGTCCGTGGGATAGGCGATCAGGGCGCTGTCGCGGATGCCGTCGGCGACCGCGCCGATGATGCGCGCCTGGGGATTCTCGGGGTGCACGTCGAAGTACCTGGCCATCCGCCGAGGGTACGGGATCAGGGACGGCCCACGACGGCGTTGCGCGCGGCGGTGAGCCGTGTGAACGCGCGACAATCCCGACACCCGTCCCCCCTGCCCTTACCCGCCGGCGGGCGCACGCCGCATACTGGTGGCGCCCCCGACCACCCACAGATCGACTCCATGGCCAAGAACAGCAGCTCATCGCAGACCGTCCCCGCCACCGCCTGGCTGGGGCACGGGCGCCACCTCGGGCCCGAGCCCGAGCAGGACGTCCGGCGCAACCTGATCGCCCTCAAGGCGGCCGGGGTGCTCGACGACTTCCTGGACCTCGACCCCGTCGAGGCGGCCCGCTCCACCGTCCTGCACCCGCGCGAGGAGTCGGCCGACCCCGGCCCGACGGCGCGCCGTCTCTTCGAGGCGCGCTGGCACGCCGCCGAGGGCGTCACGGTGCGTGCGCAGCTGACGACGTACGAGCCCGAAGGGCGCCGCAAGGACGGCGAGGGGGTCCTCTGGGTGCTCGCCGCCGAGGCGGAGCGGGCCTGGGACCCGGAGTGGCTGTCGCCCGCCACGATGTTCTGGCCGGACAGCAACCAGGTCCCCTGGGACCACGACATGGTGCCGGGCGTGCGGCTCCGGGGGGCGAACCAGCTCCCGAAGGACGACGACGAGCTGCGCCACCTGCTGCGCGACCTCACCCGGCAGAGCTGGTCGGTCCACGTCATCGTGCACGAGGCGATGACGCCGGACGCGCACGGGCAGCAGCCGATCACCCGGTTCCTGCCGCCGAGCCTGCGCCATCAGGTGGTCGAGCACCGGGCCACACCGGAGCAGGCGCAGATCGCCGACTTCGCGATGAAGCGGGAGCTGAAGCTGCGGATGCCGCGCGGCGGCGCCGTCGTCCTGCCCACGGCGCCGGGGGCCCCCGGCTACGACGCGGAGCGTTTCACCGTGCGCAGCGTCTTCCTGGACGCGTCGGAGCCGGTCGAGCTGATCGACCGCATCGAGGAGTTCGCGGCGCTGCCGCGGCCGCTGCCCGACGACGCCGAGCGGGCCCTGACCCGGCTGCGCGAGGGCTGGCACCTGCTGACACCGGACGAGGAGCTGGCCCACGCCCAGTCCATGGTCACCCGCTACGCACAGGCGCTGGACGCCATGACCACGTCGCGCGACCTGTACAAGGAGGCCGCCGAAGCGGCGCAGAGCGCGCTGGCCGAGGCGACCGGCGGCGACGGGATGCCCCGCCCCGCCGTGCCCGGCGCCGCCAGGACGGACGGCTCGCCGCTGGGCGCCCTCACCAAGGCCTTCGGCCGCTTCCGCGACCCGAACAAGTAGGGCGCCCCGACGTCACTCGTCCCCCTCCTGCTCCTGCTCCTCCTCACCGGGGTCGGACATGCGCAGCGCGATCTCTCGCAGCAGCTCGGTCGAGTTGACGTCGGTGCGGCCCTCGTCGTGCACCCTCGCGAGCTGTGTGAAGAGGAACGCGAACGCCTCGACGAGCGACACGCTGGCCGGCATGAGTGCGGCGATGGTCAGTTCGGCGGCCTGCTCGGCATCGGATCCCGCCGGGATCTCGATGGTCGGGAACACCTCCGACACGAGCCTGCCCAACTGGGTCAGATCACTGTCGAGCCGGTCCCCGTCACTGAGCCTGCGCACCATCTCCTGTGTCTCGGTCAGCACACCGATGGCCCGCAGGACGATCTCCCTCTGTTCCATGTCCGGAGCCTATGCGGGCGACGGCCCCGGGCGTGCAACGTGGTCGCAACGTCCCTCCGTCTTGACTGCGTCGTCATGAGCGACGTACCCCGTGTGGAGCTGACCCCCGCGGCCGCCGAACTGGTGCGGCGACTGCGTGACGCCCATGGCCCGTTGATGTTCCACCAGTCCGGCGGCTGCTGCGACGGCAGCGCCCCGATGTGCTATCCGGCGGGCGAATTCCGCACCGGAGGCGCGGACGTGCTGCTGCAGGACCTCGCCGTGGACGGCGTGGCGGAACCGGTGTCGTTCTGGATGTCGAAGAGCCAGTACGAGGTGTGGAGCCATACGCGTCTGATCGTCGACGTCGTCGAGGGGCGCGGCAGCGGGTTCTCGCTGGAGGCGCCCGAGGGCGTACGTTTCCTGATCCGTTCCCGGCTGGTCGACGCCTAGCCATCGACGGAGCCGGGCGCGTCTGCTGAACTCCCTTGATGCAGACGAGAGTTGACAACAGACACAGACGGCTCCTGGCGGCCCTGACGGCGGTGGGCGTACTGGCCGGCGCCGGCCTGGCGGGGGCGGCGCCGGCCAGTGC
>NZ_JAAGMG010000534.1 GCF_010548525.1 Streptomyces sp. SID14478 | reverse complement strand
GGCGCCGGACGGGGCGAGGGTCCGGTCGGCGGCGGTGTGCACGCTGCGGATGCGGCGCCATGCCGTGGCCTCCCCCGCCCCCATGTACGTACGGGCGTATCCGGCCAGATCGGTCTGGTAGACGGCGACGGCGGGGACTCCTCGGCGCGCCGCGGCCGCCATGCCGCGCACGCCGAGGACGAACGGGCTGGCCAGATGGACGAGTTCGGCCCGGTGCGCGGCCACCGCCTGGGCGACGCGTCGGCTGGGCAGCGCGACCCGCACCTGGGAGTAGCCGGGAAGCGGCAGGGAGGGCACGCGGACCACGGGGCACGGGGCGCCGGCGTCCGCCTGGGGTCCGGCGGCCGTGGCCGGGGCGACGACAAGGGGTTCGTGACCGCGGGCGGCGAGATGCCGTGCGGTCTGCAGGGCGCAGTGCGCCACACCGTTGATGTCGGGGGGAAAGGACTCGGTCACTATGACGACACGCATACCGGTGTTCTCGCCGCGCCGGACGTGCCCACGTCAACGTGGATCTTTCCTGCCGAGGAACGTCCCATGAGCGTTGCACCGCCCGGGGAAACAGCGGGCGACCTGGGCGAACAACGGGAGGCGGCGCCTCGACGGCGGGCCGCCTCCCGTACATCAGGCGGTCACAGGACCGTAGGGTCGAGCCCGATCCTGGCGCGGACGGCGGTCTGTACCTCGGCCTCCTCGGCCGGATCGGCGGCGAGCCTTCGCAGTTGGTCGACGACGCGGGCGTCACCGGTCTCGGCGTGCCGTGCGGCGACCTCGCGGGTGGACTCCTCGCAGTCCCACAGGCACTCGACGGCGAACCCGGCGGCGAAGGAGGGATCGGTGGCGGCGAGGGCGCGGGCGGCGCGCCCGCGCAGATGGGACGAGGCGGTCTCGCGGTAGACGTGCCGCAGCACGGGGGCGGCGCAGGCGATGCCGAGGCGCCCCGCTCCGTCGACGAGCGGCCACAGGGTCGGGGCGTCGG
>NZ_JAAGMG010000492.1 GCF_010548525.1 Streptomyces sp. SID14478 | reverse complement strand
ACGGCCTGCGCGCCGAGGCCCCGCTCGCCAACCGGGTCCTGCCCGACGGCTCCACCGACCCCTGGCTCGCCGACGCCGCGGCCCGCCAGCGCAAGGTCGTCGCCCAATGGCAGGGGGCGCACGAGATACCCCACCTCGGGCACGACCCCGGCCCCGACGACCTCGACGTCCCCCTGCCCGGCCCGCCCGGGCCCCGCGCCGCCTGGCCCGTCGAGGACCGCCTCGCGGACGACGGAGTCCTGGTCTGGCGGATCCCGCTGCCCGGCGCCGTGCGCGAGGAGCTCACCCTGATCCGCCGCGGCGACGAGATCGTCGTCGGCGCGGGCCCCTTCCGCCGCATCGTCGCGCTGCCCTCCGCGCCCCGCCGCTGCACCGTGGCCGGGGCCGGGCTCGTCGACGGCGAACTGTGCGTACGGTTCGCGCCCGACCCCGAACTGTGGCCGCAGACCCGGTGAACCTTGTGCACCCGTTCGGGTAACGTCGAAGACGTCAGTGCTTCAGCACCTCTTCAGCTCTCCGCAGGAGTCAGCCGCCATGAGCGAGGCCACAGAGCAGCCCGTAGACGCCGATGCGTGGGAGACGGCGTGCGCCGAGGATCTCGCGGCGGAGAAGGCCCGCCGCCGGGCCGAGCACGGCGCGCCGCCCGGCTCCGCCGCCGAGGAGCTGAAGAAGCTCGTCGACGCGGTCACCGACAAGCTCTCCTCCGTGCAGGCCCCGTTCCTGGGCGCCGTCGCCCAGGGCACCGCCGAGCAGGTCGCCAAGCAGGTCGTCCGGCAGGCCAGGTCCGTCGTGGAGCCGGTCATCGAGCGCAACGCGGACGTCTTCGACCATCTGGCCGCCGCCGGTTCCGAACTGCTCGCCGCCTACCGCTCCGCCGTCGAGAACCAGGAGCGACGCTGGACGCAGGGCTCCGCGGACACCAAGCCCCCCACGGACGAAGGCCCTGGCGGGGAGCACATCGACCTGGACTGAACCCCGCTCAGGGCCTGCCGTCGGCGGGCCCTCAGGTACGGTGGGCCGTAGCGGGGCTCGACCGAACTGAGGGATTCATGGGACTCACCATCGGCGTCGATATCGGCGGCACGAAGATCGCGGCCGGCGTGGTCGACGAGGAAGGCAACATCCTCTCCACGTTCAAGGTGCCGACGCCTTCCACGCCTGACGGGATCGTCGACGCGATCGCCTCGGCCGTGGAAGGTGCCAGGGCCGGGCACGAGATCGTGGGCGTGGGCATCGGTGCGGCCGGCTACGTCAACCGTCAGCGCTCCACCGTGTACTTCGCGCCGAACATCGACTGGCGCCAGGAACCGCTGAAGGAGAAGGTCGAGGGACGCGTCGGCCTGCCCGTCGTCGTCGAGAACGACGCCAACGCGGCGGCCTGGGGCGAGTACAGGTTCGGCGCGGGCAAGGGCCATCGCAACGTCATCTGCATCACGCTCGGCACCGGCCTCGGCGGCGGCATCATCATCGGCAACAAGCTGCGCCGCGGCCACTTCGGCGTGGCCGCCGAGTTCGGCCACATCCGCATGGTGCCGGACGGCCTGCTGTGCGGCTGCGGCTCGCAGGGCTGCTGGGAGCAGTACGCCTCCGGCCGCGCACTGGTGCGCTACGCCATGCAGCGGGCGAACGCGACCCCGGAGAACGCCGAGTACCTGCTGTCGCTGGGCGACGGCACCCCCGAGGGCATCGAGGGCAAGCACATCTCCATGGCCGCCCGCCAGGGCGACCTGGTGGCCGTCGACTCCTACCGGGAGCTGGCCCGCTGGGCCGGCGCGGGCCTGGCCGACCTGGCCTCGCTCTTCGACCCGTCGGCGTTCATCGTCGGCGGCGGCCTGTCGGACGAGGGCGAGCTGGTCCTCGACCCGATCCGCAAGTCGTACAAGCGCTGGCTGGTCGGCGGGAACTGGCGGCCGGTGGCCGACGTCATCGCCGCCCAGCTGGGCAACAAGGCGGGCATGGTCGGCGCCGCCGACCTGGCGCGGGAGCCCGACCCGGTCATGTGACACCGAAGTGCCGACGGTGCCCGTCGTTCCCCCCGGGGGCGGCGGGCACCGGCGTATCTTGATCGCCATGGACTCCGGCTCGCTCTCCGTGCTCCCCAACTCCCGTACCGAATCCGACGGTTCGGCCGTCATCCGCGTCCTCAGCTACAACATCCGCTCGATGCGCGACGACCCGGTCGCGCTCGCCCGGGTGATGAAGGCCTGCGCACCGGATCTCGTACTGGTCCAGGAGGCGCCGCGCTTCTTCCGCTGGCGCAAGAAACTCGCCCGGCTCGCCCGCGCCGCGGACCTGGTGCTGCTAACGGGCGGCGGCAGCGCGGCGGGCCCGGCGCTGCTGTGCTCGCTGCGCGCGACGGTCGAGCGGACCGAGGACGTGCTGCTGCCGCTGACGCCCGGACTGCACCGGCGCGGCTTCGCGACCGCCGTCGTCCGGTTCGGGGGCGTCCGGCTCGGCGTCGTCTCCTGCCACCTGAGTCTGCAGAAGGACGAGCGGTACGCGCAGGGCGGGATGCTCCTCGACCGCATCGCGGCGATGGGCGTCGAGCACGCCGTCGCGGGCGGCGACCTCAACGAGCGGCCCGACGGGCGGACCTTCCGGCGCCTGGCGAACGCCCTGAACGACGCCTGGGCGACCCGGCCCTGGGGTGCCGAGTACACGTCCACCCCGGCCGACCCCCATCAGCGCATCGACGCGATCCTCGCCACCAAGGGCATCGAGGTGCTCGGCTGCGGCGTCCCCGACCTGGACCCGGACGAACTGAGGGCGGCCACGGACCACCTGCCGGTCCTGGCCGCCCTCAGGATTCCTGCCGCGTAGGCACGAAACGGGGGAGCGGGGCTCAGACCACGGCTCCGCGCCCGGGGTCCTCGTCCTCGTCGTCGTCCGACTCCATCCGGGCCACGAGCGTGGCGAAGCCGCCGAGGAAGCCGCCGACGCAGAGCGTCGTCAGCCACCACGTCATCTCCCAGCCGAGCAGCACGGAGACCAGCAGCAGCACCGGCCCGCCGATCACCGCCAGCCAGGCGAACTTGGCCGTCACGTCCGCCTCCGGGAGCGGCGGCGGCTCCGGCGGCACGAAGTGGCCCTCGTCGTCCGCGTCGAAGTCGTCCTCGGACCCCTCCGGCGCGCTGTGGTCCCGCGGGCCCGGGGCGGCGGCGACGCCGGGCGCGAAGGAGACCGAGGAGCCGAGCGGGCCCTTCGCGTCCGGCTCCGGCGCCTCGTCGTCGTCCTCGTCACGGCCCCTGCCCGTGGCCCCCGGCGTCCTGTTGGTCTCCGGGTCCAGGAGCGCCAGGTCCTCGATCGACTTGAACGGCTTCGCCCCCGGCGGGTCCGGCGGCTCCTCCCCGTACCCGGCGACGATCTGCGCCCATACGGCGTCCTCGTCGATCGGGACCCCGGGGGTCTCGGGCGCCGTCCCGTGCTGCTCGTCCGCCCCGGGCTCCGGGCTGCCGCCGCCGTCCTGGCTGTCGGGGCTCTCCGGCTCCCGCCGCTCCTGCTCAGCCACCGCTGGCCGTCCCTTCCGCGCCCTCGCCGGGGCTGGTCACGCCCTCGCTGGGGGTCTTGCCGACACTGGGGGCGAGCCGGTCGACGAAGGCGTAGCTCTCCTCGAAGATCCGGTCCGCGTCATGGTCCAACGTCGCGACGTGGTAGCTCTGTTCCAGCAGGATCTCAGTGACGTCCCGGGAGGAGACCCGGCTGAGCACCCGGGCCGAGTCGGCGGGCGGCACCACGTGGTCCTGCACGCTGTGCAGCACCAGCAACGGCTGGGTCACCTGCGGCAGTTCACGGTCCACGGCGCGGAAGAAACCGCGCAGCTGGTGCGCGGAGTGCAGCGGCACCCGGTCGTAGCCGATCTCCTGCGAGCCCTCCTTGGCGATGTCGCTGGCGATGCCCTTGACCGTGCGGACGAGGTGCCGGGCCACGGGGAGGGCGTGCGCGGCCAGGCCGTGCACCTTGATCCCCGGGTTCACCAGGACCAGGCCCGCCACCTGGTCGCCGTGCCGGGCGGCGAGGCGCAGCGCGAGCGCGCCGCCCATCGACAGGCCCATGACGAACACCTGCGCGCAGCGCTCCGTGAGGTCGCGCAGCGCGCGGTCCACCTCCGCGTACCAGTCCTGCCAGGCCGTGACCGACAGGTCCTCCCAGCGGGTGCCGTGGCCGGGCAGCAGCGGCAGCGAGACGGTCAGCCCGCGCCCGGCCAGGTACGCGGCCCAGGGCCGCAGCGACTGGGGCGATCCGGTGAAGCCGTGACAGAGGAGGACGCCGACCTCGCCGCCTTCATGGCGGTACGGCTCGGCTCCAGGAAGGACCGGCACCTCGGTCTCCTGTTCATCAAGTGGCATCGGGACGTGCACATCACCGTACGCGACCGGACTGACACCGACCAGGGTCGTCGGGCCTGTGGGCGGCCCCGCGGGTTAAGGTCTGATCCTCGGGCCGATCCGCGGACGAGTCCGTGGACGAGGTCCGAGTACGAGGGAAGGCAGAGGGTTGATCTACGGCGCAATGAAGGTGGCCATCGGGGGGCCGCTGAAGCTCGGATTCCGGCCGTGGGTGGAAGGGATGGAGAACATCCCCGCCGAGGGTGCGGCGATCCTCGCCAGCAACCACCTCTCCTTCTCCGACTCGTTCTTCCTGCCGGCCGTCCTCGACCGCAAGGTCACCTTCATCGCGAAGGCGGAGTACTTCACCACTCCCGGGGTGAAGGGCAAGTTGACGGCGGCCTTCTTCAAGGGCGTCGGCCAGCTGCCCGTGGACCGCTCCGGTTCGCGCGGCGCCGGTGAGGCCGCCATCAAGAGCGGCATCGAGGTGCTCGAACGCGGCGAGCTGTTCGGCATCTACCCCGAGGGCACGCGCTCCCCCGACGGCCGCCTGTACCGCGGCAAGCCCGGCGGCCTGGCCCGGGTGGCGCTGGCCACCGGCGCGCCCGTCATCCCGGTCGCCATGATCGACACGGAGAAGATCCAGCCCCCCGGCCAGGTCATGCCGAAGCTCATGCGCCCGGGCATCCGCATCGGCAAGCCGCTCGACTTCAGCCGCTACCAGGGCATGGAGAGCGACCGGTTCGTGCTGCGGGCGGTGACCGACGAGGTCATGTACGAAATCATGAAGCTGTCCGGCCAGGAGTACGTCGACATGTACGCGACCGCCGCCAAGCGGCAGATCGCGGATGCGGCCAAGGCCGAGAAGGCCGAGAAGGAAAAAGCGGAGAAGGCCGAGAAGGCCGAGAAGGAAGCGCAGAAGGCGCTGGAGAAGGAGCGCGGCGGCGCCTAGCCGTCACGTCGGGGGTGGGGGACATGGGGAGCACGGTCCGGCGCGAGCGCGTCGTCCGGATGTCGGTCGAACAGCCGCTGTGGCGCGCCCTCATGGGCTACCGCGTCCTCACCATGCTGTACGCGATCGGGCTCTTCGCCTCCTCCTACGAGGTCTACGACCGCCCCTGGGTCGGCATCGCGTTCTACGCCGTACTGGCCGGGTGGACGGTGGCGACGCTGCCACAGGTGTCGGGCGCCCGGCGCTGCACCAAGCGGTTCCTCACCGCCGACCTGACGGTCGCCGTCACCGGCATCCTGCTGTCGCCCGTCGCGGACCACGAGCGGGCCGTGACCGGCGGCTCGACGCTGCCGTCGATATGGACGGCGGGCGCGGTCCTCGCCTGGGCCCTCAAGGGCGGCTGGCGCTGGGCGGCCACCGCGTCCCTGTTCATCGGCGTCGCCAACGTGGTCCAGCGCGGCGACCTCAGCCGCAGCACCCTGCACAACGTGCTGCTGGTCTGCATCGCGTCCATCGCCATCGGCTACGTCGTCGAGGTGGCCCGCGCCTCCGAGCGCACCCTCGCCCGCGCCCTGGAGATCGAGGCGGCCACGCGCGAGCGGGAGCGCCTGGCCCGCGACATCCACGACAGCGTGCTGCAGGTCCTGGCCATGGTGCAGCGGCGCGGCACCGCGCTGGGCGGCGAGGCCGCCGAGCTCGGCCGGATGGCGGGCGAGCAGGAGGTCGCGCTGCGCACGCTGGTGGCCGGCGGGCTCGCCCC
>NZ_JAAGMG010000446.1 GCF_010548525.1 Streptomyces sp. SID14478 | reverse complement strand
ACGGCGCGGCCCGGCGCTCCCTGCCGGCCGGCACCGTGCGCCACCACCGCGACCACGGAGTGACCTGGCTCGGCCTGCTCGCCGAGGCGCCACCCAGCCTGGACGCCGTCGGGTACGCCGTGCACGCGCGCGGATTCGCCGGGCACATGGCACGTACCAGCGAGGTCACCCGGTACTACCTGCAGTGCGCCCGCGGCACCCGGGCCGACGCCTGGTCCGAGGAGCGGATCTGGGACGAGCTGGAACTGCGCATGCGGGCACGGGAGTACGGTCCGCTGCGCCGCGGGCGCATCGTGCAGCGCTCCGTCGTCGACCTGGAGTCCGACGTGCTCGAACCGCTGCGCCACGGCGCGCTGTTCCTCGCGGGCGACGCCGCCGGCCTGATCAGCCCGTCCGCCGCGAAGGGCGCCAACCTCGCGGTCCTCGAAGCGGCGACCCTGGCGCGTGCCCTGGTCGACGACCTCACCGCGGGCGACCCCGAGGGCCTCGACGCCTACTCGGCGCGGTGCCTGACCCACATCTGGCGCGCGCAGGAGTTCTCGCACTGGATGATCGGGCTGCTGCACGGCCCCTCCGGCATGGACGGCGCGTCGCTGTTCCACAACTCCCTGCGCCGCTCCCGGCTCACCTCGCTGCGCACCTCGCGCAGCCAACAGGACTGGTTCGCCGAGCACTACGTCGGCGTCTAGACCGGATTGCGCACGTCCCGTCCGCCCTTCAGGCGAACGACGGGGCTTCCGGAACACCCCGCAGAGCCTGTCTGCGCACTCCCCGCGTTCCGCACCCGCGTGCACCCGTACGCACACCCCCGAACACCGGAATGAGGATCACCCCGCAATGATCACGACATTGTCGGGCGATACGTCCCGCCTGCGCGCGACGGTCGACTTCGTCAAGGAACAGGACACCGCCACCCTGCTCCCGCTCCTGCTTCCCGGGCTCGACGGCCCGGAGTTGCGCACTCTGGTGGAGCGCTGCGCCTTCTCGCACGCGGCGCTGCTCGTCTTCCCGCCCGACGAGGCGGCGCTGGCCGCCGTGCTCGCCGACTGCGGACTCGTCGTGGACGCACCGCCGCAGCCGAGCGTCGTCGTGCGAGAACGCCTTGCCGGGCGCCACCGGCGACGCCCGGCGGAGCTGGACGTCGGCATCCTGCGCCCCGCCGTGGACTGCCTGGACGGGGTGCGGCGCATGGTCGAGGTGTTCGCACTGACCGTGCCGCCGGGCTCGGACCTCGACCAAGTCGCCACGCACGAGCGGGAGTTGCAGCACGAGGCGCACGTCGCGTTCGAGGTCGAGGCGCCGGACCCGCTGGTGCTGCGCGGCCTGTGCGCGGCCTTCGGGCGGTACGGAGCCACCCCCGACGGCGGCGGCTACAACCCGCACGAGAACGGCACGGTGTTCTACTTCACGACCTCCGCCGAGGCCAAGGCCGGGTACCGGCGCGTGGAGCTGTACGTCCCCGGCGACCACCGCGACATCCTCGCCGCCCACCTCGACGCGCACCGCAGGAGCCGGCCCGCGGAGAACCTGCTGCGCCTGCTGACCGGGGCGTGGACGACGCAGGCACTGGCGGCGTTCGCGCGGCTCGAAGTGGCCGACGCGATGGACGAGGACCGCAGTACGGACGTGGCCCGACTGGCCCGGGACGTCGGCGCGCTGCCCGCGAACCTCACCACCCTGCTGCGCTACCTCACCATGCTCGGTGTGGTGGGCGAGGACCGCGACGGCTTCCGGCTCACGGCCACCGGCAGGCTGCTGCGCGCGGACGCCGAGGGGTCGATGCGGCCGCTGGCCCTGATGTACGGGGGAGTGTTCTACGAGTCCTTCGCGGGGCTCGGGCACACCGTGCGCACCGGGCAGGTCGCCTTCGAGCACCTCTTCGGCGAGAACCACTTCGACCACTTCGCCCGCGACCCCGAACTCGCCGACCTCTTCGACCGGTCGATGGCCGCCGGTTCACGGATGTTCGACCCGCTGCCCGCCCACCCCGTCCTCACCGCAGCGGCCGACGGGGCCACCGTGGTCGACATCGCGGGCGGCAACGGCGAACTGCTCGGACGAATCCTTTCCGCACACCCGCGCCTGCACGGCGTCCTGCTGGAGCGCCCGCACACCGTGGCCGCCGCCCGCCGCCTCCTCGACGCGGCCGGGCACACCGCGCGCTGCGACTTCCGGTCCGGCGACTTCGCGGACGTACCCCCGGGCGGAGACGTCTACGTCCTGTCCCGCGTCCTGCACGACTGGGACGACGACCGCTGCCGCGAGATCCTGCGGCACTGCGCCCGCGCGATGCCCGCCACCGCCGACCTGCTCGTCGTCGAACGGGTCCTGCCCACCGACGGCTCGGCCTCCCTGGCCACGGCATGGGACCTGCACATGATGTGCAACGTCGGCGGCCGCGAACGGCAGGCCGACCACTTCGCCCGGCTGTTCGCCGACGCCGGCCTCACCTTGGTGGGCCACACGCCCCTGCCCCTGGACGGCAGCGTGCTGCACGTCCGCAGGGCCGGGGCGGACACCGGAGCCGGGCTCTAGGAACGACGCGGACACCGGAGCCGGACTCCCGGACCCCGGGAACAGGCGGCGGGCGGGCCGGACTTCAGGCGCCGTCGCCGGATCCGGTGGCCGAGTCCTTCGGGGAAGCGGCCTCCAGCGCGGCCACCGCGTCGCGGGCCGCCTGCGCCGCGCCCCTGCCCACGGTGTCGGCGGACGGCGCGTCCTTGGACTCGAAGTCGCTGCCGTTGTAGGTGACGGTGAGCAGGGTGTTGGCCTTGCGCACCGTCAGCACGGCCTCGCGGGTCTTCTGCTTGTCCTTGGTGGTGAGCTCCGTGCGCAGGCGCGCCTCGTCACCGATGTCCTGCGCCGTGCCGTCGGCGCCCGCCGCGAAGTCCTCCTTCGCCAGCGCGTCGGAGTCCTTCACCTCGAAGGAGACGTCCAGCCAGCGGTAGTCGTACCCCTTGAGGGCGCTCCAGGAGCAGCCGCGGCGCACCGACGCGTCGGTCGCCGCGAGCTCCTTGCCGGACGTCTTGGCACCCGGGACGAGCGAGGTCACCGTCTTGCCCGGGACCGTGCCGCAGGGGGAGGGCGGCTTCGCGTACGTCTTCGCCGCCACGCTCCGGCTGGGACTGCCGGAGGCCGACGACTGCGGGGCCGGCTTCTTCTGGCTCTCGTCGGTGGTGTCGGACAGGGGCCCGGTGGACCAGGCCCAGCCCACGCAGGCGAGCACGGCGACCGGCAGCAGCCGGGCGGCCAGCACGGCCGGGAGCGGGAGAGAACGCACGGTGTACGTCCCTTGCGTCGGGTGGGTGGGAGACGCCAGTCTCACATGAGTTGCTGTGCGGCGACACCGCCACTTCTGTCACCTCTGCATCACACACCGGCATCGTCCCGGCGTACGGCCGTGACCAGCCACACTCCGGCGCGCATCCGTACGCCGCGTGCGGTCGCGTACGGGCGGAGCGTGTCCTCCAGCGCGGCGCGCGTCGTGGCGCTCACGCGGCGCCGCGGGCCGCGGGACAGGAGGAAGTCGACGGCGTCGGCGGGTGAATCGCCCCAATGGGTATGGACGTCCACCGGGTTGACGGCGATCCCGCGGAACGTGCGGTGCAGCGCCGCGTGGATCATGTACGGCTCGGACAGGGACGCCATGGCGGTGTGTGCCGCACGCGCCTCGGGATCGGGCTCGGCGGGTACGTCCTCGGTGCTCTCGGCCAAGTGCCGGGCGAACAGGGCCAGCGCCGTGCTCTCCTGCGTCCGCGCACCCGGGCGGCGCGGGCAGACGAACACGAGGCGCCCGCCCCTGCGCAGGGCCCGCGCGACGTTGGCGAACGCCGTCGCGTGGTCCTCGAAGAACATCACGCCGCCCCGGCTGAGCGCGAGATCGTACCCGCCCGCGGGGAAGGGGTGGTTCTGCGCGTCGCCGCGTTCGTAGGCGGCGTTCGCCACCCGCTCCTCGGCGGTGCGGGCCCGCGCCCGCTCGATGAGCGGCGCCGAGATGTCGACGCCCACCGCGTGGCCGGGCGCCGCGAGCCGGGCCGCCGTCCGCGTCGT
>NZ_JAAGMG010000403.1 GCF_010548525.1 Streptomyces sp. SID14478 | reverse complement strand
CCGCACCATCAGCCGGTGCACGTACCCCGCGACCGGCGGCTGTGCGCCCCAGGCCGGCTCGTCCGCCCACCACAGCTCGTAGCCGCCCGCGGCCGCGCCGTCGGACTCGGCGAGCCACACCTCGCCCTCCTTCATGCGCCGCCTGAAGTGCGCCTCGTCCTTCTCGCCCGGCTTCCACTGGTCGATGCCGTGATCCACCATCCAGCGGGCCGCGCCGTCGTACAGGGCGACGAGCGTGCCGAGGTCGTCGGTGTCCGCTTCGCGGAACGTGAGTTGTGCGGTCATGCCGATCACCGTAAAGCTGATCACCGACACCCGCCCCACCAGCACCGGAGCACCCCATGCCGCAGATCACCGTCGACTACTCCGCCGACCTCGACGGCCGGCTCGACCGGCCCGCACTCGCCGGGGCCGTGCACCGGGCCTGCGTCGACACCGTCGCCGCGCGGACGCCCGCCTGCAAGACCCGGTTCCGCCGGGCCGAGGAGACCGTCGTCGGGGACGGCGCCGAGGAGGCGACCGTCGTGCACGTCGAGATCGCCCTGCTCGCCGGGCGCACCGAGGAGGCCAAGGCCGCCCTCGCCGAGTCCGTCCTGGCCCTGCTGCCCGCACACATCGAGGCCCCGGCGGGCGTGCACCTGTCGACCGAGGTACGGGACCTGGAGCCCGCGTACCGCTCGGCCCGCTCCTAGGGTGCCTGCTACGCGGGCACCAGCGCCGCGAGCCGGTTGATGAGGTCCGTGAACGGGCCGTCGACGGGCTCGTCCGCGAGGATGTGGCGCAGCAGCGCCGCCATCTCCGCGTCGTACGCGGCGCTGACCGCGGCCAGCGCCGCGAAGTCGTGGACCAGTTGGAGCTGGAGCTCCTCGCGCGGGATGCGCCGGCCGTCCAGCCAGATCAGCGCCGTCGCCTCGGCCAGCGAGATCCACGAGCGGACCACCAGCTCCAGGCGCGGCGACGGGGCCGCGACCTTCAGGTGCGCGAGGATCTGGACGTACGCGGCCTGCCGGACCGAGTCGATGAGCGCGTTCGTCGCCGAGGAGCCGACGGCCGGGCCGCCGCGCATCAGCGCCGAGAAGCCCGGCCCGTGCTCGTCCACGAAGTCGAAGAACCGGACCATCACGCGCTGCAGGCGGGCGCCGAGCGGTCCGTCCTGCGGCTCCTCGAAGCGCTCCGCGAGATCCTCCGCCGCCCGCTTCAACGCGGCCTCGTACAGGCTGAGTTTGCCCGGGAAGTAGTGATAGACCAGCGGCCGCGAGATGCCCGCGGCGGCCGCTATCTCGTCGATGGAGACCTCATCGGGCGAGCGGTGGCTGAACAGTTCGAGGGCGACCTCGATCAACTGCCGCCGCCGCTCCTCGACACCCATCCTGCGCCGCACCCCGGTCGTCATACCGAACACTCTACCGAGCGGATCCGGCCGGACCGGAAGGCCGTCCCGCAGGCCCTCGCGGCGGGCGGCTAGAGATCGAGCACCAGCCGCTCACCGCGCGCCCGCGACACACAGATGAGCATCGAGGCGTTCCGCTCCGCGTCGGTGAGCAACTCGTCGCGGTGGTCGATCTCGCCTTCCAGGACGCGCTGTTGGCACGTACCGCAGAAGCCCTGCTCGCAGGAGTACGGGACGTTCGGCAGCTCCGCGCGGACCGTGGCGAGGACGCTCGCGTCCGCCGCCACGTCGAGGACCTTGCCGCTGCGCCGCAGCTCCACCGCGAACGGCCCGTTCCCCTCGGTCGCGTTGCGTGGCGTGAACCGTTCGAGATGCAGGGTGCGCCCCTCGGGCAGGGCCGCCTCCACCGCCGCCATCAGACCCTGCGGCCCGCAGCAGTACACGGCCGTGCCCGGCGCCGTGGCCGCGAGCGCCCCCGCGAGGTCAGGCAGCCCGTCCTCGTCCTGCGCCACGATGCTCACCCGCTGCGGGCCGAGCTCGTCGACCTCCTCCAGGAACGGCATCGAGGCCCGCGACCGGCCCCCGTAGAGCAGCTTCCAGTCCGCGCCGCGCGCCTCGGCCTCGCGCAGCATCGGCAGGATCGGCGTGATGCCGATGCCGCCCGCGACGAAGAGGTGGGCGGGCGCGTCCGCGGACAGCGGGAACCGGTTGCGCGGCCCGCGCACCTCCACCTCCACGCCCTCCCGCAGCTGCGCGTGCACCTCGCGGGACCCGCCGCGCCCGCCCTCCTCCTCGGGGATCAACCGCGTGGCGACGGTGTACGACGACCTGTCCTCCGGGTCGCCGCACAGCGAGTACTGCCGTACGAGACCGGAGGGCAGTACGAGATCGAGGTGGGCGCCCGGCTGCCAGGCGGGCAGGTCACGGCCCTCCAGGCGCAGTTGGACGACCCCGTCGGCTATCGCCTCGTGGCGGGTGAGGAGCAGCTTCAGCGCGCGGTCCCGGGGCCGGCCGGAGGTGGGCTCCTCCAGGGCGGGCAGCGGCCACAGCGGCGACTTCTTCACACGGTCGCGCAGCGCACGGCGCACGACGAGCGCGGCACCGGTGACGGCGGCGGCCCTGCGCAGGGTGCGGGCGTTCACCGGGCGGCTCCCGCGCCGGTCCCCGTACGCGCTTCGGCGGCGGTCGCGGCGGGGGAGGAAGCGAGATAGGCCACGGCCTGCGCGGTGTCGCCCTCCTGCTCGGGGTGGTAACTCCGGCTCAGGTAGCGGGGGATGGACCTCGCCATCGCGCCTGCCGACGGCAGTACGCCCGCCTTGCCGCTGCGGTAGAAGTCCTTGAACGTGGCCTTGCCGTCGAGCAGCGTCGGATCGTTCTCCATGAAGAAGCGGGAGCCGCGCTGCCACAGGAAGACCAGCGCCGTGAACGCCGTGGCCCAGGTGCGCACGCGGCGCCGGTAGCTGCCGTCGAGGTGCTCGAAGAGCTCGAAGGCGACCGACCGGTGCTCGACCTCCTCGGCGCCGTGCCAGCGCAGCAGGTCCAGCATGGTCGGATCGGCGCCGCGCCGGTCCAGCTCCTCGGCGTTGAGCACCCAGTTGCCGAGGAACGCGGTGTAGTGCTCGATCGCCGCGATCAGGGCGACCCGCTCCAGCAGCCACCACCGGCGCGCCCTGCCCGGCGGCAGCGTCCGGTCGCCGAGCAGCTTCTCGAAGAACCAGTCGACCTGGGCCGTGTACGGCGTCGGGTCGAGTCCCTGCTCCTTCAGGTGGGGCAGGACCTCGTCGTGGGCCTGCGAGTGCATGGCCTCCTGGCCGATGAACCCGATGACGTCCTCACGCAGCCGGTCGTCCCGTATGTGGGGCAGGACCTGCTTGTAGACGTGCACGAACCAGCGCTCGCCCGCGGGCAGGAGCAGGTGCAGCACGTTGATGGTGTGCGTGGTGAAGGGGTCGTCGGGCAGCCAGTGCAACGGGGTCCGGTCCCAGGCGAAGGACACCTGGCGTGCCTTCAGCGGGACGCGCGTATTAGACATGGCGTCAATGTACTGACGGGTAGGTCGAGGGGTACAGCCCCCTGCCCGATTTTCTTTACGTGATCGTCAACAGCGGTTCAGCGGAGGGTGGCCACCTCGGCGCCCTCGGTCGTGCGGCCGGTCAGCGACGTCTGGGCACTGCGCGTCGTGCGCACCGCCAGCACGTTGCCGGACGCCGTCGAGCCCGCCGCCGACACGGAGCCGACCTGCTTGCTGCCGCCGGCGATCAGGTACCAGTTCCCCGCCCGCGACTTCCACCGCACTCCCGCCAGCACCAGCGGCTCCCGGACCCCGCACGCCGCGGATCCCTCCGACTTCGCCGCCACGACCGCCGTCCGCGCACCCGGCGCCCGGAACAGCGCCAGGGTGCGCGGGCCGCCGCCCCGCCAGGTCTCGGCGCGGGTGCACACCCACGCG